>NZ_JBEOWK010000008.1:0-439161 GCF_040295985.1 Streptosporangium sp. NPDC002524
CGCGCCGTCGCCCGGCCCGCGCCCTTGCCCGCCCGCGCCGTCACCCGGCTCGTGCCACGGCCCGCTCGCACGGCGGCCCGGCCCGCGGCGGCGGCGGCCTCGCCGACCCGCCGAGAGGCCTCGCCCGCCGTCTTCCGCGCCCGTTCCCACCCAGCTGCCACGTATCCAGTCATACCCGAAGGGCGGGTGAGTTGTCCGGTGCGCTAGGTCACTCCGTGGATGATGGGATGTCGCTGGGATGTCCACGGTGCCGTTCGCTCCGGTCATGGGCGAGAATGAACTGTGAGCGCAGTGAGCGAGCGAGCCAGTAGGGACAGCAGCCGTCGTGCTGCGAGGCTGACGGGAGACGACTCTTGAGCCGGACTCGATCCCGTGCCGTGGTCCTTGACCAGGCGTGCGTCGCGGCCGTCGACCTGGCCAGAGCCGCGGTCGAGGAGAACGTGAAGCCCGGAGAGGTGGGCGACCACCTCGGGGTCGAGGGCGAGGGCGACCGCGTCGTCACCCATTACTTCGCCTGTCTCGACCGCGCCTACCGGGGCTGGCGCTGGGCCGTCACGGTCGCCCGCGCCTCCCGGGCACGCAACGTGACGGTCAGCGAGGTCGTGCTCCTGCCCGGCGCGGGGGCCCTGATGCCGCCGCAGTGGGTGCCGTGGAGCGAGCGGCTCCTGCCCGGCGACCTCGGCGTGGGCGACCTGCTGCCCACCTCCGACGACGACGACCGGCTCGCGCCCGGCTTCACCGAGACCGACGACGACTCCGACCACCAGATGATCTTCGAGTACGGCCTCGGCCGGGCCCGGGTGCTCTCCCCGATCGGCCGCGACCGCGCCGTGCGGCGCTGGCACTCCGGCGAGTCGGGGCCGCACACCCCGCTCGCGCACGCCGCGCCCGCCCAGTGCTCCACCTGCGGCTTCTACTGGCCGCTCGCGGGCGCGCTGCGCACCGGCTTCGGGGTCTGCGCGAACGAGTACGCCCCCGACGACGGCCGGGTGGTCGCCGCCGACCACGGCTGCGGGGCCCACTCCGAGGCGGCCGTGCTGCCGCACCAGGTCGAGCCGACCTCGCCGATCCTCGACGATCTCTCCTACGACACCGCGGAGAACGGAGCGGAGCCGGATCTGGCCGGATCGGTGGACGACACCGCCTCCGAGCCGCTCGGTCACTCCTGACCCGGCGCCGCCGGGCCGTTCCCAACCCGGGGCACCGGGTCCATCCCGCCCCGCCGCCGTCCAGGCGGCACACCCGGCCTTCGCGGCCGGGCGCCGCTCCCGTGGCGTCCCGGCCGTCCTGGCCCTCCCGGCCGTTCCGGCCGGGACGCCCGGTCGTGCGGGGCATCGACCTTTGGAAGCATCGCCTTGACAGACATCTTCGGCACCGAACGACTGCGCTCCGCCGTCCTGGCCGCCTGGACGGCCTCGCCCTCCCGGTTCCGCGAGGACGCCAACGCGGAGGAGGACTTCGCGCTCGGCGGCTACCGTGACCGGCTGATCGTCGAGCTCGCCCAGAACGCCGCCGACGCCGCGCTCCGCGCCGGGGTGCCCGGACGGCTCCGCCTCTCGCTGCGCGAGGGCGTGCTGTCGGCCGCCAACACCGGTGCCCCGGTCGACAGGGCCGGGATCGAGGGTCTGTCCACGCTGCGCGTCTCCGCCAAGCGCGACGACGCCCGCGCGGCCGGACGGTTCGGCGTCGGGTTCGCGGCCGTGGTGTCGGTCTGCGACGAGCCGGTGATCGGCTCGCTCGGTTCCGGCGTCGTCCGCTGGTCCCGCGACCAGACCGCCGCCCTGGTGGCCGCCGAGCCCGAGCTGGCCAAGGAGCTGGCCGAGCGCGGCGGGCACGTCCCGCTGCTGCGCCTGCCCTTCCCCTCGGGCCCGGTCGAGATCCCCGCCGGGTTCGACACGCTCGTGCGCCTGCCGCTCCGTGACGAGGCGGCCGAGGAGGCCGTACGGGCGATGCTGAGGGAGACCAGCCCCGCCCTGCTGCTCGGCCTGCCCGCCCTGGAGTCGATCGAGGTCGACGTGGACGGCGAGACGCGGGCCGTCACCGCCGAGGGCTGGAAGGTCGTCTCGGCCTCCGGGCGGTTCACCCCCGAGCAGGTGGCCGAGCTCTTCGCCGACCGCCCGACCGAGGAGCGCTCCCGGCCGCACTGGCTGGTCCGCTGGGCCGTACCCGTCACCGGTCCTGCTTCTGCCAATCCCGCTTCCGCTGGTTCCGCCGGGTCCGGGTCCGCCGGTCTCGGTTCCGCCGGTCTCGGTTCCGCCGGGTCCG
This sequence comes from Streptosporangium sp. NPDC002524, assembly GCF_040295985.1. Taxonomy (NCBI): domain Bacteria; kingdom Bacillati; phylum Actinomycetota; class Actinomycetes; order Streptosporangiales; family Streptosporangiaceae; genus Streptosporangium; species Streptosporangium sp. NPDC002524. The sequence goes on from NZ_JBEOWK010000008.1 coordinate 2,266, forward strand.
GGTCCGCCGGTTTCGCGGGCGGGGTCCCGGGGGGTTCGCGGGAGGCGGCGCAGGCCGGGGAGCCCCGGCCGCTGCCCGCCCTGGTGCCGCCCGTGGTGCACGCGCCCACCCCGAGCGACGAGCCGCTGGACCTGCCCGCGCTGCTGATCGCCTCGTTCCCGATGGCCACCGACCGGCGGCACGTCGCGCCGGGTCCGCTGGCCGACTTCCTGGTCGAGCGGGCCGCCGACACCTATCTGGAACTGCTCGCCGGGCTGCCCCGTACGCCCCGGCTCCTCGACCTCGTGCCCGGCATGATGGGCAAGGGCGAGCTCGACGCCCGCATCCGCCGGGCGATCCTGCGCAGGCTCCCCGACGCCCCGCTGCTCCCCGCCCTCTCCCCGCCCGCCGACCCGGCCTCGACGGGCAGGCCCGGCGGGTCCGGTGCCTCGCTCCTGCTCCCCGACCCCTCCGAGGTGGCCGCCGCCGCCACCCCCTCGGCCCCGCTCCCCGACGGCGAGGAACCGGTCGTCTCCGGGCGGCAGGCCTCCGTGGTCGCGGCCCCGGCCGAGCTGCTGGAGAGGGTCGCCCCCATGATCCCCGGCCTGCTGCCCGCGGGGTGGCCGTCCCGGCATCCGGCGATCACCGCGCTCGGCGTCAGCCGGGTGACGCTCTCCGAGATCGTGGACATGCTCTCCGGCGACGCCGTCAAGGACAGGGACCCGGCCTGGTGGCGGTCGCTGTACGAGGTGCTGCCCGCCGACGACCCCGAGGCCCTCGGCGCGCTGCCGGTGCCGCTGGCCGACGGCCGCCTGGTGAGGGGGCCGCGCGGCACGCTGCTGCTCACCGACGGCTCCGCGCTGGACCCGGCCGTCCTCGCCCCGCTCGGGCTGCGCGTGGTGCACCCGGACGCGGCCCACCCTCTCCTGCTCAGGCTCGGCGCGGGCGAGGCCACCCCCCGTACGGTCCTGGAGGACCCGCTGACCCGCTCGGCGGTCTCGGAGTCGCTCGACAGCCCCGACTCCGAGCCGGTGGCCCAGGCGGTGCTCGCGCTGGTCGACGCCGCGGGGCTGACCGCGGGCGACGCCCCCTGGCTGTCCGAGCTGGCGCTGCGCGGCGCCGACGGCGAGCTGTACCCGGCGGGCGAGCTGCTCCTCGCCGACGGGTTGCTGGCCGGGCTGCTCGACACGGAGACGCACTTCGGCACGGCCGCGCCCGAGCTGGTGGAGCGCTACGGTCCCCGGGTGCTCGCCGCGGCGGGGGTGCTCGACGGCTTCGCCGTGGTCAACGACTCCGATGTCATGATCGACCCGGACGAGTGCGACCACGACCTGGACCGCGAGGACGAGTGGCTGGAGACCGTCCTCGACCTGCTGCCCGAGATGGACGTGCCGCCGGTCGCCCGGGAGTTCTCCGCCGTACGCGACCTGGAGTACGTCGCCGACTGGCCCGCCGCCCTCGCCCTGCTGTCGCGCCCGCCGCTCCGCTCGGTGCTGCACCCGCTGCGGATCCTGGTGGCGGGGGAGATCGTCGAGGTGCCGTCGTACACCGCCTGGTGGCTCTCCACGCACCCGGTGCTCGCCGGCCGGCGTCCCACGGAGCTGCGGCTCCCCGCGGGCGACCCGCTGCTGTTCGGCCTGTACGGCGACGCCCCGGCCGTCGTCGACGAGGCCGCGCTGGCGATGATCGGGGTCCGGAGCACGCTGGCCGACCTGCTCGCCACCCACGGCGGTCCCGACGAACTGCTCGACCTGCTGGGCGACCCCTCCGTGGAGGTCGACCGCGCCCAGCTCCGTTCCCTGTGGGTGGCCCTCGCCGGGGTCGACCCGGCCCGCGTGGGGCCTCCGCGCGCCGTACGGGCCATCCTCGGCGACGCGATCGTCGCCGTCGACGCGGAGGACGGCCGGGTGCTGTCCGGTGGCACCGACGAGGGGGCGGGTGAGCCGGTCGTGGTCGAGGCGCCGGACCTGCTGCCGCTCGTCGCGGGCCGCCCGTTGATCCTGGCCCCGTTCGATATGGCCGAGGCGCTGTCGGAGCTGCTCGACCTGCCGCTGGCGGGGGAGGAGGCCGCGGGTGAGGTGACGTCCTCGGGCGAGAGGCGCGACGTCCCGCCCGCCGTACGGTCACTGCTGCCGACCGCGCCCGCGACCTACGTGGAGCACGAGAGGCTGCTGGTGGACGGGGTCCCCGCCGCCTGGCGGTTCTTCGAGGGCGCGGTGCACGCCTCGGGCGCGGAGGGGCTGGCGCGCGGGCTCGCCTGGGCGTCCGGCCAGTGGGGCGACCGGCTCGCGGTGGCGGCGCTGCTGCGCGATCCGGCGGCGGTGCCGCTGCTGCTCGCCGAGGCCGACCTGGACAGCTGGACCGCCTCGACCTAGCCGGCCTGGGCCGCCTCGACCTGGACGCTCGCCGGGGCGCGCGGGAGTCACAGGATCGCGGTGGTCGGCTCGATCGGTTCCTCGGGCGGGGGCCTGCGGCGGTTGCGGCGGCGTACGAACCAGATGCCGAAGAGGCCGCCGCAGATGCCCGACACGCAGGTCCAGATCCACCAGCGGTACTCGGGATCCGGCTGCGCGACCAGGAGCACGACCAAGGCGACGGCCCACAGGCCCGTACCCGTGAGGATCGTGAGCGTGTCGTTGGTCTTCAACGGCTGCAGCTCCGGGCGTCGTGGCTGGTTCACGCGCTCCAGACTAGGCGACGACGTCTCACTGTTCGCAAAACGGATTACGTCAAGACGCGAATCCGTCTCGAAAGCATCACCATCAACAGCCGGGTCTTCCGGGGAGGGAATCCCGCTGTCACTCTGCGTGAGTGAATGATGTTAAAACCCCCCGAATAAGTAAGATTGACCGTTTCTTCTTCATCTCTGATCGTGGCTCGTCCGTGGGCCGGGAGGTGCGCGGCGGGTTCGCCACGTTCTTCACGATGGCCTACATCGTCGTGCTCAACCCCTTGATCATCGCGACCGTCAAGGACGCCGAGGGCCAGTTCATCGGCGACGGGAGCACGCCCAACATCCCGCTCGTCGCGGCCGGTACCGCCCTCGTGGCCGGACTGCTCAGCATCCTGATGGGGGTCATCGGCAAGGTTCCTTTCGCGATGGCCGCGGGCCTCGGCCTGAACGCCTTCGTCACCTACGGCATCGCCTCGCAGATGTCCTGGGAGTCGGCGATGGGCCTGGTGTTCCTGGAGGGCGTGATCATCGCGCTCCTGGTGCTGACCGGGTTCCGAACCGCCGTGTTCAACGCCATCCCACCCCAGCTCAAGACGGCGATCAGCGTCGGCATCGGCCTGTTCATCGCCCTGATCGGTTTCGTGGACGCCGGCTTCGTCCGCCGGGTGGCGGCCGGGCCGCCGCTGGAGCTCGGCATCGCGGGCTCGCTGACCAGCTGGCCGATCCTCGTCTTCGTGGCCGGTCTGCTGCTGATCGTGCTGCTGGTGGCGCGCCAGACCAAGGGCGCCATCCTGATCGGCATCATCGCCACCACCGTCCTCGCGGTCGTCGTCGAGGCGATCGCCAAGGTCGGAGCCTCGGTGACGCCGGGTCAGCCGCCGAACCCCGCGGGCTGGCAGCTCGTCGTCCCCCAGCTGCCCGAGCAGATCTTCGGCTTCAACAACCCGCTGGTGCTGTTCAGGGAGTTCGACCCGCTCGGCGCCTTCGGCTCCGTCTCGGTCATCCTGGCCCTGCTGCTCATCTTCACCCTGCTGATCACCGACTTCTTCGACACCATGGGCACGATCGTGGGCGTCGGCGGCCAGGCCGGGCTGATCAGGGAGGATGGCACCTTGCCCAAGACCCGCGAGATCCTCCTCGTCGACTCGATCGGCGCGGCGGCCGGGGGCGCGGGCTCCGTCTCCTCCAACACGACCTACATCGAGTCGGCGGCGGGTGTCGGCGAGGGGGCCCGCACCGGCCTCGCCAGCGTCGTCACCGGCGTGCTGTTCCTGCTGGCCATCTTCGTCTCGCCGCTCGTCGCCGTCGTCCCCTACGAGGCCGCCGCCCCCGCCCTGGTCGTGGTCGGCTTCCTGATGATGACCGCAATCCGCGAGATCGACTTCACCGACTACGAGATCTCCATCCCGGCGTTCCTCACGATCGTTCTGATGCCGTTCACGTACTCGATAGCCACCGGCATAGGTGCGGGCTTCGTCACCTTCGTGCTGATCAAGGCCGTCAAGGGCAAGGCGCGTGAGGTCCACCCGCTGATGTGGACGGTCGCGGGGCTGTTCCTGATCTACTTCGCACTGGGACCGATCAAGGCGCTGCTCAACCTCGGCTGAGAACCGAGCTAAGACCGTCATGGTGATCTATGAGGATGATCACCATGGCGGTCGTCCGCCATCGCCAAGTTGAAGGCGTTCGGTAGCGTCTGTGCAGACTCATGCGGGCGGAAAGACGACGAAGCCCTGCGGGTGCTGTTTGGCGGGAGCACATACGCGAGTTCATCGCTCGTGGCCGGCCCAGGACATCGCCCGCCATCTCGGCGATGTCACTCTCAACACCATGTACCGGCAACTGTCCCCGCTGGGCCAGCCGTCGGCTCATCCGCGAGATCGGGCCAGGCGTCCACACCGCCTGGCCAACCTCTCCGGCGCGTAGCGATACTCCGGCGGCCGGGGGCGGCCATCACCATGTCACGGGCAACGCCGTGGGGCCGCTGACGAGGTGACCGGCCCGCCAGGGGATCTCCGAGGAGGGTACGGCGAGTTCCAGGGCGGGGAACCGGCTCACCAGGGCGGCCAGCGCCACCTGGAGTTCGGTGCGGGCTAGGAGCGCGCCCAGGCAGAAGTGCGGACCGTGGCCGAAGGTCAGGTGGACGTTGTCGTCGCGGCGCGGATCGATCCCGTGGGCGTCGGCGAAGACGGCGCCGTCGTGGTTCGCGGCGACGGCCGACAGCACGACCCCGCTGCGTGCGGGGATGGTCACACCCGCGACCTCCGCGTCCCGGGTGGTGACCCGGAAGAGGAGCTGGGGGACGGCTGGGTGGGCGCGCAGCAGTTCCTCGGTCGCCGCGGGGACGAGCGACGGGTCGGCGCACAGTTCCGCGTACAGCTCCGGTCGGCGCAGCAGCGCGTGGACACCCGCCGTGAGCTGGCTCTGCGTGGTCTCGTACCCCGCCACGAGCAGCACCACCGCGAGGTTGACCAGCTCGGGACCGGTAAGCGCGTCTCCCTCCTCATCCGCCGTGGAAAGAGCGCTCAGCAGGTCGTCACCCGGCTCGGCGGCCTTGGAGGCGACCAGGTCGGACATGTAGGCGCGCAGGTTGCCGGCAGCCTCGAACACCTTCTCGGGCGGGTCCGTGACCGACAGCATCGCCGTCGACCATTCACGGAAGGTCACCCGGTCCTCGTACGGCACGCCGAGAAGCTGGCAGATCACCGTGATCGGCAGGGGGGCGGACAGCGCCTCCACCAGATCGGCGGGCGGGCCGGTCCGTGCCATGTCGTCCAGGAGCCGGTCGACGACCTCCTGGACACCCGGCCGCATAGCCTCGACGCGGCGGCGGGTGAAGGCCCTGGACGCGATGCCCCTCAGCCGCGTGTGGCGGGGCGCGTCCATGTCGAGCAGGCTGTCGGGCACTCCCAGCGACGGCCTCGGCGCGTAGCGAGGGGCGCCGGGCTCCAAAGTTGCCGCCCTGCTGAACACCGGGTCGGACAGGACGCGGCGGACGTCCTCGTGCCGCGTGACCAGGTAGCCCTCCTCGCCGGACGGCAACGTCCAACGTCTCACCGGCCCGATCTCGGGGATGTCGCGCTCATCGTGGTTCCGGGGTGAATCGACGATAGGCATGCCGGGTGTCAGCTCTCTTTCTCGAAGCGCTCGAAGGCGCGGGACAGTCGTGTCAGGTAGGCGACTTCGTCTTTCATGAGCGGCATCTTCGGCGCGATCACCGCGCCGTCGTGCCCGCCGGGCTCCCGGTTCGTGTCCAGCTGGTCATCGTCGTCGGTGAAGGCGCCGGCCAGTTCCTCACTTTCCCCGCCCACACCGCTCTCGGCCACCTCGACGATCTCGGCTCCCTTACTGCTCTCGCCGCCTTCATCGCCTTCACCGCCTTCACCGCCTTCACCGACTGAGAACGCGCGCAGAGCCACGGCGATGGACCGGGCGTCAGCCGCCACGTCGGCCACGGGCCGCTGTTCCGCCGCGAGGTCCCGATAGGGCTCCAGGATGAGCAGGCCGTCACGGATCTCGATCACGCGGCGGTACAGCCGGTAGCCCACGACGTCACCGAGCGCGTGTGACGGCCTGCTCCTCAGGTACGGCATCGCGGTCGTCAATGCCAGCCACAGCGGGTGGAGACGGCGTAGCGCCAGCCGTTGGGCCGCCACCCGGAAGGGCCCCGTCAGCCGGGGTCCCCACACACTGATCGTCGGTCCGGCGAGGATGAGCGCCACGGCCCCGAAGCCGATGTAGGTCGCCGCGTAGGTAGTCGCCCCTGGCGGCAAGGGCAATGCCAGGTAACTCGTCGCCACGGTGGACCCGAGATAAAGGCAGTAGACCAGCCCGCAGATGTCACCCACGACGAGGATGTGCATCCCCACCCGCAGATACCACTGCCTGGCGTAGTTCTTGTACCGCCAGGCCGAGCGCAGCGTGTCCACCAGAACGGCGGCGATGTAACCGAGGAAGATCGCGTAACAGCAGACCACGAGCGCGTTCCCGCCGTAGACGGCGAGGAAGCTCGCGCCCACGTCGTCGCGGGTGCCCGATCCGAGCAGCGTCACTCCCATGCCGGCGATCGCGCAGGCCACCCCGATCAGACGGGCCCGGACGCGCGGGGGACGGCCGGCCTGGCGGTGCGTCACATAGGCGACCACCGTCCAGAACGCGGCCATCGAGCACAGGATGATGCTGAACGACAGCCAACGGCCGAGCCCGTCGACGCCCGTCAGCAGATCGAGCCGGGGGCGGACGTCCGGGGACTGCGCCACCGCTCCCAGACCGAGTGTCACCACGTGTACCAGTGAGGCGGTGTCCGCGGGAGAGCGGCGGCGGGCGGTCAGATGGCGGACCGTCTGAATGGCGATCGCCCATATGACGACGACCTCCACCCAGTAGAAAGCCTCAGTCACGTGCCCGTCCCACCTGGGCGCCCCAGGCCCTCTCGATATTCCTGATCACGTCGGCGACGTCGGGGGGCGGCTCGGTCGCCGACACGATATTGAGGCCGGGAGTGAGGACCCGTGGGGCGAGAATCAAATCGGCGAATGCCTCCGCCTCGTCCTCCGCGGGGTTCGTATAACCGTTTCTGCAGAGAACGCTTTTTATCATCTCGGGGTCCAGGTCGGGAAGGAGCATGTTATGGAGCTCTTCGCTGCGCCACCCGCTGTCGTGGTGGTCAAGCAGCAGATGACCCAGCTCGTGCAGGACGATGTGACACTGGTGCAGCGGGGATTCGCTGCGAACATAACACAGAAAATCAGTTGTCTTCGACTTTATGTAGAGACCGCACGGCGCACTGCGGACGGCCGACATGGCGACCAGACGGATACGGCGGGCTCTCCGTTTTTCCACACGACTGACAAAAACATCCAGATCGAAGGGATCGGGTAGGACGTCTCCGTCCTCAAGCTCCTCTATCAGCAGTTCACATGGTGTACGTCGCGCCCTCTTCAATGGGGACCGTCCGGCATGTGAATCATTCTCACCTCTGATCGCGCCCGAAAAGGCGTATCGTATATCGCGTCGCATGGCGGTATCGCATGGAGGGCGATGTACGGACAACCTCAAAAGGCCTGGGCGGATGGCCCGCTTTGTCAGGCCCTGGGCCCGGGAGCGTCCGTCGCGTCCGGAGGTGAGGAGGGAGCCGGCGAACCGGGGCCGATCGCGGCCTCCAGGCTGCGGATCGCCTCGATGATCCGGCTGATCCGCTCCCGCCCCTCCGCAGAGGGGTCGAGAAGGCGCCCCACCAACCACTGGACCTGGTTGTCCCGCATGCTCCTCAGGAGTTTCAGCTGCTCGTCGATACGGCGAACCTGGACGTCCACTCTCGCCTCGTCCTCCGGGTCCAAATGGCCGGGTTCGTAGAGGTAGATCGGGTCGACTCCGAAGAAGTTCGCCAGGGCGACCACCTTGTCAAGGCTGAGGTTGCCCGGCCGCTGCCCCTCGCGGATCATCTGAAGGTATTGACGGGAGATGCGAATACGACCTCCGGTCTGCTGCTGGATGGCCTCGGCGACCTCTCCATAGGAGAACTGGCGTTGGGCGGCATTCGGATCCTCTGCACGCTCAGGACGAAGACGCAACTGGAACAGGGTGTCCAATTTCTCCGCCAAGCTGAGTGGTCTATCAGGCATGGGCATAGATCTCCGAAGCCGTCGGTAGCGTGTCAACCAATGTACAAGCGGATCGTCTTCCGAAGAAACCGCAGGTTACAAGGATCGACTCATCCGATTCGCGCGTGCGGTGTCTGTTTCACCATCCTCCCGCCGATCCTCCTGGAATACCGGCGTCAACTGAGACCCTCAATGTACGCCATCTTCGGCCAGAACGGTTGACAACCCTCAAACCGTGCGACCAAAGTGACTTCAACTTGTCGTGAACGATGTCCGGGGAAACCAATTGGGGGTGTGAGGTCGCCAGCGGTCCCGCTCCGGCTTGTGGGCCCATGCGCGGTTGTGCGTTGAGTGAAAGGTACGAGCTGTTCACCGGCGTGCTGCTGACGTTACGGCGGCGGGCGGCATCGATCGGCATCTCGAAAAGAGATATGAGCGTGATCTCCTCCTCCTCATCCCCATCCCTGCCCCCCGGACCCGATCACCATCCGGCGCGACAGCTCGAACACCCCCTCGGGGGACGGCCGGGGGCGGACGCGTCCCGCCCGCCCGCCGCCCCGGCCCGGCGGCCCGTTCAGGCCGACCGGTCCGGTGCGACAACGGAGAAGTCGAGAAATGCTCCGCCAGAAGGGGAAAGAACCTTGGCCATCCGGAACGGAGTGACCACGTCGTCGGACGTCGCCCAGGCCGGGAGGGAAGAACCCGGCGACCGTTCCCGGTCCATGCTGTCGGCGGTCGAGACCGTCCCCCTCCGTTCGCTGCTTCCCGCTGACTCTCCGCGGAGTGTCGGAGAGGACCTCCAGCACGTGCGGCTGCTCTTCGAGGTGGGCACCGCGCTTCCTCCGGTGATCGTGCACCGCTCCACCATGCGGGTGCTGGACGGGATGCACCGGCTGCGGGCGGCGACGCTGCGCGGGGACGACACGATCCGGGTGCGGTTCTTCGAAGGTGACGAGCATGACGCCTTCGTGGTCGCCGTCAGGGAGAACACCTCGCACGGCCTCCCGCTCTCCGCCGGTGACCGGGCTGCGGCGGCTGAGCGGATCGTCCGGTCACACCCGCACTTGTCCGACAGGGCCATCGCCAGGATCTCCGGGCTGTCCGCTCGGACGGTGAGCCGCATCCGCCGCGCCGCCTTCGCCGAGACCGCCCAGCCGACGGTAAGGCGGGGACATGACGGCAAGGTGCGTCCGCTGGACAGCTCCGCCGGCCGGATCCGTGCGGCCGAGCTGATCGAGAAAGGGCCGCACGCCTCACTCCGGCAGATCGCACAACAGGCGGGGATCTCACCGGGCACCGTACGCGACGTCCGTGACCGCCTGCGGCGGGGCGAGCATCCCCTGCCGAATTCGCTGAAGTCCGCGGACACACCCCCCGGGACCGTCTCCCGGAACCGGTCGACGACTCCTGACGCCCCGTCCACGCTCGTCTCCCCCGGCCCGCGCCGGGCGTCCGGATCCGGGTACGACCGGGACCGGACGTCACCGCTGGGCATCCTGATCAGAGATCCGTCGCTGCGATCCGGAGAGCGTGGCCGGCTCCTCCTGCGGCTGCTCAGTGTCAGCGCCTCGCTCACGCCCGGAGGGGAGCAGTTGATCGACGCGGTTCCCGAGCACTGCGCCGGCCTCGTCTGCCAGGTCGCTAGGCAGAACGCCGCCGCCTGGGCGGAGTTCGCCGACGAGCTCGAGCACCGGACGGCACGGCCCGGGGCGCGAGCGCGGGGATGACGCCACCGCGGACCCCGGCCCCCGCGAGCACGCGGAAGTTACGGGTGATCGCGCGGGTCACGGCACGAGGGGGTCGGGAGGCGGCGTGACGTCGGGTGTGCAAGCGCCGGGAATCGGCGGTTGCACACCCGGGTGGTGCGATCGGAGGGGGCACGCGGGGATCCGGGTCACGGGCGTCCGTGCCTGATCGTCCACCCCGTGGCCGTCGTGATCAACGTCCGGGACGATCATCGCGGACCGGGGTCCTCGCGACGTCCGGTGGGATCGGACAGGAGCTCGGCGGGCAGTTCGACCGTCACCGTGAGACCGCCGTCGTCGCGGGGCCGGGCGGTCACGACGCCGCCGTGGGCCTCGGTGATGGCCCGCACGATGGACAGCCCCAGGCCGTTGCCGTGGCCGGATCTCAGCCGGTCGGCGTGAAGCCGCCGGAACGGCTCGAATAGGTTGCCGATCTCGTATGCCGGGACCACGGGCCCGGTGTTGGCCACGACCAGCCTGACGCGGCCAGCGTGGCTCTGCGTGGTCACCCACAGCCGGCCACCCGCGTGGTTGTGGCGGATCGCGTTCTCCACCAGATTCTGCACAAGCCGTTCCAGCAGGACCGAGTCGCCGGTGGTGGGCGCGGTCTGCGGCGAACACTCCATGCTCACCCCGCGTTCACCGGCCTCCGGGGCCGCCAGGTCCACGACGTGCTCGGCCACGTCCGCCAGGTCGAGAAAGTGACGGTTGAGGATGGGCCGTTCACTGTCGGCGAGAATGAGCAGAGAGTTGATCAGCTGCTCGTGCCGGGCGTTGACCGTCAGCAGGGCCTCACCCAGCCGCTTGACGTCCTCGGTCGCGCCCGGCCTGGCGACCGCGACGTCCACCAGGGTCCGGTTGATGGCCAGGGGGGTGCGCAGCTCGTGGGAGGCGTTGGCGACGAAGCGCCGCTGGCCGTCGAAGGCGTGCGCCAAACGGGAGAGCATGATGTCGAAGGTGTCGGCCAGCTCCTTGATGTGGTCACCCGGCCCGGTGTAGGCGATGCGTTCGGTGAGGTCACGGCCGTGGGCGACCTTGCGGGCGGTCTCGGTGACCCGGCGGATGGGACGCAGCGCCCGGTCGGCCACCAGCCAGCCGAGCCCGAGCGCCGCCGCGCCGACCAGGGCGAGCGCGACGTATCCCTGGGTCAGCAGGGAACGCAGCGTGGTCTGCTCGTACCGCCGCTGCGCCATGAGCACCTGTTCCCTCGGGACCAGGTAGAGGATCTTGTCGCCGCTGTCGCACCCGGTGTAGGCGGGGGGCACGCAACGCGGGGAGGGCGCCAGGACCGCGAGCTGCTCCCGCAGGCCGGCGCGCATCAGCAGGTAGGTCACCCCCAGCAGTGCGACGCCGGCGACGAGGAACATGCCGCTGTAGAGCAGGGTGAGCCGCATCCGGATGGTGAGCCTCATCGGATCCTGTATCCCACCCCGGGGACGGTCTCGATGACCGCCGGGTCGCCGAGCTTGCGGCGGAGTTTCACCAGGGTGACCCGTACCGTGTTGGTGAAGGGGTCGATGTGCTCGTCCCAGGCCTTCTCCAGGAGCGTCTCGGTGGAGACGACCGCGCCGTCGGCGCGCAGGAGTTCGGCGAGCACCCCGAACTCCTTGCGAGCCAGCGGCACGTACCGGCCGTCCCGATAGGCCTCCCTCCGGGCCGGGTCGAGCCGCAGCCCGGCCCGTTCCAGCGTGGGGGGAACGGCGAGCCGGCTGCGGCGGCCCAGGGCGTGCACCCTGGCGGCCAGTTCCTCGAAGGCGAAAGGCTTGGTGAGGTAGTCGTCGGCGCCGAGCGCCAGCCCGGCCACCCGAGAGCGCACGTCGCTCGCCGCGGTGAGCATCAGCACCCGGATGGGCGAGCCGGAACCGGCCAGCAGACGGCACACCTCGTCCCCGTGCACACCGGGAAGATCACGATCGAGCACGAGCACGTCGTAGTCGTTGACGGCGAGCCGGTCCAGGGCGGTGTCGCCGCCGTAGACGACGTCCACGGCCAGGGCGTGGGCCCGCAGCCCCTCCGCGACCGAGTCGGCGATCATCCGCTCGTCCTCGGCGATAAGTACACGCACTCGCATTCCTCCGAACCGGCACCTGTGTTCCTCTCGGACAAGCCCCGACGCACGGGCGTGTCACGGCCATTGTCACCGAGCCCACCTAACGCCGACGTAACCACAGACGGTTACGTCGGCGTTATCCGTTGTTGGCTGTACTACCGCACTGATGCCGGGAAACACCTGGCTCGACAGCGGGGTGACCTATGCACGCCCACGATTTCCGAACGCTTTTCAGTCTTTCCACGTCCGCCGCCGGTTCGACCGACGTCCGGCCGGATCCCGTGTTCTCTCGGCCGCGTGGAGTCCTCGGGCCGCGCCCCGGCGCGGAACGTCACGCGCTGTTCCTGACGGTTCTGGCGCTGGCCGTGGCACTGCGGGTGGTCACCATGCTGGGATACCGGCCGGCCTGGCTTTTCTACGGCGACTCCTACGCCTATCTGGACGCCGCCGAACGTCTGCGCCCGTTATGGGGATTCCAGCCCAGCGGTTATCCGATGCTTTTGTGGGCGCTGCGGCCCTTTCACAGCCTGGCCGTGGTCACCGCGTTCCAGCACCTGCTCGGGCTGGGTGTCGGGGTGATGATCTACGCGCTGCTGCGCCGTATGTCGCTGCCCGCTTGGGGCGCGACGCTCGCCACCGTCCCGGTGCTGCTCAACGCGTCGTTCCTGGCGCTGGAGCACAGCGTGCTGTCCGACACGTTGTTCGTCTTCCTGGTCGTCTCCGCGGTCACCGCGCTGATGTGGTCGCCGCGTCCGTCGGCGTGGCAGGTCGCCTCGGCCGGTCTGCTGCTGACAGCGGCGGCGCTCACCAGGACGATCGCGGTCCCGCTGATCGTCCTGGTGGCGGCGTACCTGCTGATCCGTCGTGTCGGCTGGCGGAGGCTGTGTGTGCTCACGGTGGTCACCGCCCTTCCCCTGGCGCTCTACGCCGGCTGGTACGGCAGGCACCACGGCCGGTTCGGCCTGGTCGGCGGGGACGGTGTCGCGCTGTGGGCACGGACGATGACCTTCGCCGACTGCGAGGTCGTCAGGCCGCCGCGCAAACTCGCCCCCCTGTGTCCGAACGGCTCACGGCAGGACGCCGCCTCCGAGTATGTCTGGGCGGCCGATTCGGCGATCAACCGGATGCCGGGTGGGTTCGGCAACAACGACCTGGCCCGGGAGTTCGCCGTGCGTGCCATCGCGGCCCAGCCGTTCGACTATGCGCGTTCGGTCGTCGGCGACACCCTGCTCGCCTTCACCTGGACCCCCGTGCCTCACCCCAAGCGGGTTAGACCGGCCTTCGGCTTCGTCGAAGGGAACTGGCCGCTACGCGACGACCCGGCGGCGAGGCGGATCGTCCACACCTACGACCCGGCGGTGGACGGTGTCCGTTCCGTCGCCCCCTACGCCGGTTTCCTGTCGGCCTACCAGTATCCGGCTTACGTCCGAGGGCCGATGCTCGCCGTGTTGCTGCTGCTGGGCGCGCTGGGAGTGTGGCGCGGAGCACCGTCGCCCGGCACGCCGGGAGTTCCGGGAGTGCGGCGGGCGACGCTGTCGCCGGGTGCGCGGGGAACGCGGCGCAGCGCGCTGCTTCCCCTGGGAACGGCGGTGTTCCTGCTGGTGGCGCCGGTGGCCGTCCTGGACTTCGACCATCGCTACGTGCTGCCGGTCATCCCCCTGGCCTGTCTGGCCGCCGCGCTCGGCGTCGCCGGCGCCCGCGGGCCCCGCCAGGGCGTGGACACCACCGGCCGTGGACGATGGAAATGGAGTGAACGCGTGATGAGCAGGCTGGTTCGAGCACACCGGGGCATTCGCGCGGAACCGCTCGATTAAGCGGGATCGTCATGGCCAGAGCAGGGCAGAGCAGATCGCGCATCGCGCATCCGAGGGATCACATCGCGCTTGGAACGCTGGTCTCGATGTTCCCGCCCTCGATGGTGAGGGCCGCCGTCGAGCAGGCGGGGGCGAAAGAACGACGGTCGCGAACCCTCCCCGCACAGCTGGTCACCTACTACGTTCTGGCGTGCGTGTTGTGGCACGAGCACTCCCACGAGGAGGTGTGGGAACGACTCACCACGGGGCTGGCCTGGCTGAACAACACCCGCCTCGGCGACGACGTCCGCCCGCCGGTCTCCTCGTCGATATCGGACGCCAAACACCGGCTGGGCAGCGAGCCGCTGACATTGCTGCTGAAGTACGCGGCCGTCCCGCTCCGCGGGGATGCGGCCGGGCGATGGCGAGACCGTATGGTGGTGGCGGTCGACGGATTCGGGCTGCGTGCCCAGCCCACGAAGGCCAACCAGGAGCGGCTGAGCGGTCCTCCCGGCGACACCGGTACCGAGGCGTTTCCTCAGGTCCGGGTAATGGTGGGGGCTGACTGCCGGACGGGGACGATCGCGGCCGCGCGGGTCGAGGGCCACACCGCCAATGAGAGCGCGTCGTTCCGCAGGCTGGTCGCCGCCTTCGGGCCGGGCACCGTGCTGGCCGTCGCTCCCCGGCTCTTCTCCCCGGCTCACCACTCGGCCGCGACGGCCCGGGGGGCCGCCCTGATCTCGCTCGCCCCGCGGTCCGTTTCCTTCCCGGTCGTCGCGCCCCTGCCGGACGGGTCGTGGATCTCCCACCTCGGATCGCCCCCGGGCCGGACCGGAAGGCCCGTACGGGTACGGGTGGCGGGACATGGTTCCGGCACGGAAGAGGGCCACCTGGTCAGCAGCGTCCTGGACCCGGACGAGGCGAGCGCGGCCGAACTGGCCGACACCTACGCGAGCAGGTGGAGCCCCCGGTCGTTTCTCACCTGTCTCCGACCCGGCGGGCAGGCGGACACGGAGATCGTGCTGCGCTCCAAGAGGCCCGACGGCGCCTTCCAGGAGGCCTGGGCGGCTCTCGCGGTCTACCAGGGGCTGCGGACGATGATCGTGAAAGCCCAGGCCGCCGGGATCCACACCGTGGTCGACCGCCTTCTTTGAGAAGGCGGAGCGCCGTTCTCGGCGCCGGCTTTCCCGGCGCGACCTGGCTTCGCGATGCGCCGGGCTTCGCGATGCGGAGAGGCGCGGCGCGGCGCGGGAATTCTTTCACCACCGGCGGACATGGGCGCGGGCATTGGTCATGAGCATTGGCGGAAGGCGCCGGCCCTGAGCATCGTCGCCGAAAAGAAGAGAACGTGTCCCGTCCGAGAGGTGTGTTTCTCGGCACCTTCCGGCCGGACACACCCCACGCTGGCGGTGCGCCATTAAATGGCTACAGGGCGTATGCGCCGTTAATCGAGCAGCCCCGCCTTCCTTTGAAGAACGGCCGGTTCGGAGAACAGCCTGATAAAAGGCATTTCCTACCATGCAGATAGGTATTACATGAAGTGTTTAAGGCTGTTGCCATCACTTCTCCGCATAAGTTAATAATTCCCTCGTACAAATCAATGTCCCTGACAGGAAAGGTGATTTCATGTACGCCAGGATCGAAGCGCTGGGAAGCAGCCTTCTCAGCCGGTTCGTGCCCAAGACCGACGCCCAGGCCTGCGGCTGGTACAGCTGGAGTGCCTGCTGGCAGTGCGCGGGTTCCGCGTGCTCCGTGAACACCTGCAACGGCGAGCTCCGCTGCAGGTAGTCACCACGTAGCCCGGGGAGTATCCGCCTTCAGGACTCGACACTGACGCGGATATTCCCCGGGCTCGGCCCCTCGCGACCCACCGTAAGCGCGGAGAAAATTTCGGTGCAATACATAGCGATCGGCATGCGGCTTCTGATCGGCGTCGTCTTCCTGGCCTCGGCCGTCAGCAAGGTCATGGGGCGGCGGGCCTTCGATGACTTCACGACCTCATTGGGCGGCATGCGGATAATGCCACCCTCCCTGTGGCGGCCGGCAGCGATTTTTGTAATAGCCTCGGAGTTCGCCGTCTGCGGCCTGCTGGCGTTTCCCGGGCCATTCACAGCCCTGGCGGGTTTCCTCCTCGCGACGGGATTGCTGGCCGTTTTCACGGTCGCCGTCGCCACGGCGGTCCACCGGGGAGTCCGCGCACCGTGCCGGTGCTTCGGGGTGTCGGCGTCCCCCCTCGGCCCCCGGCAGATCACCCGCAACCTGATCCTCGTTCTCTGCGCCGTCCTGGGTGCCGTGACCGCACCGGTGACCGGTCCCCTGGCTCCGGCCGGTACGGCCGTGGCCGTGTTCGGCGGCCTGGTCTGGGGAGGCCTGGCCGTCGTGAGCGACGAGATCCTCGACCTGTTCCACCCCATCGACAAGGCACCGGGCCTCGCCCGCGACAGCCGGTAACCGAGAAGAGGAGAGCAACAATGGCCATCGTTGTCGTGGCGATGACGCTCGTGGGAATGTTCTGTGCCGTCAACCTGATCCTCACGGTGGGAGTGATCAAACGGCTGCGCGAGCACTCCGACCTTCTGTCCGGGATGAGCGGTCCCCCCACGATCCCGGTGGGCAAGGAGATCGGCGGGTTCCTGACGTCCACGGTGGACGGCGAACTGCTGAGTGACGGCCTCATGTCCGACGACAGCCTGGTGGCGTTCTTCTCCCCCGGGTGCGGGCCGTGCAAGACCACGGTTCCGGCGTTCGTGGAGTATGCGAGGAAGCTGCCCGGCGGGCGGGATCGGCTACTGGCCGTCGTGGTCGGCGACCCTGACGAGGCCGCCGGGTTCGTCGGTGACCTGAACCCGGTGACCCGGGTGGTGGTCGAGAACGCCGAGGGCGCGTTGAGCACCGCGTTCGAGACGAAGGCGTACCCGACCTTGGTGAGGGTCGGCACGAGAGCCGACGGCCGGCTCGTGGTCACGGCGAACGAAGTGAACCTCGGGCATCCTGTCACCACCGCATGAGCGACGTACAGGAGACCGGGCACACCCACGTCACCACGGACACCGGGGACACCGGGGACGACACGCCACACCAGGGGCGGAATGTCGGGCCAGGCGCCGGGGACGTCATGCCGCGACACGGGCGGGCGGAGACGCGATCGACGGTACGGCGGATCTTCGCCGCCTTTTCCCTGGCCGCCGAGGCGGCTTCCGGCGCCCTGGCCCTGTACGTGACGCTGACGCTGGCCACGGGAGCGCTTCCGGTGGTGATCGCCTGGCTGACCAAGTCGGTGCTGGACGGCGTCATCGGCGGCGCACCGCCGGGAACGCTGATCACGCTCGGTGCGGGCCTCGCGGCGACCGGCGTCGCCGTCGGGGTCATGCCGCAGATGACCAAGTACCTTCAGGCGCAGATGGATCGGAAGGTGGGATTGCTCGCGCAGGACCACCTGTTCACGGCGACCGAGGGCTTCGTTGGGCTGGGCAACTTCGAGGACCCGCCCTTCCTGGACCGGATAAGGCTCGCGCAGCAGTCCGGGGGGACGATTCCCAACAGGGCCGTCGACGGGCTGCTGAGCGTCTCGCAGTCGGCTGTCACCATCACCGGCTTCACCGGCTCGCTGTTTCTCCTCAGCCCGGTGATGACCGTACTGGTCCTGGCGTCGGGGGTGCCGACGCTGGCCGCTCAGCTCATGTTGTCACGGCGGCGAGCACGGATGATCTGGGACATCGGCCCGGTCGAGCGGCGGGAGATGTTCTACAGTGACCTGCTGACCAGCGTGCGGGCAGCCAAGGAGATCCGGCTGTTCGGCATTGGGGCCTTCTTCCGCGGGCGGATGCTGGAAGAACGCGGTACCGCCAACGCCGCCAGGCAAGCCATGGACAGACGCGAGGTCTGCACGCAGTCCTTGCTGGGGCTGGCCGGCGCACTGGTGTCGGGCGGCGGGCTGCTGTGGGCGGTGAACGCCGCCGGCTCAGGAGGCCTGTCCGTCGGCGATATCACGATCTTCATAGCGGCGGTCGCCGGTGTCCAGGGCGCCCTGGGCACACTGGCGGATGCGATGGCGCGAACCCACCAGGCGTTACTGCTGTTCGACCACTACCTGACGGTGATCGCCACTCGGTCCGACCTCCCGGTGGCCCGAAATCCACGCGTCCTGCCGGAACTGCGGGAAGGCATCGAGTTTCGCGACGTGTGGTTCCGCTACTCCGATTCCCACCCGTGGATCCTGCGCGGAGTCGACCTGCACATTCCTCACGGCAGGGCGACGGCACTGGTCGGGCTCAACGGTGCGGGAAAGTCGACCTTGGTGAAACTGCTGTGCCGTTTCTACGACCCGACCCGCGGTGCGATCCTGTGGGACGGCGTCGATCTGCGCGACGTCGACGCCGCCGAGCTGAGAAAGCGAATCGGCGCGTCGTTCCAGGATTACATGGAATACGACCTGACTGCGGCGGAGAACATCGCCCTCGGCGATCTGGATGCGCTGGGGAACCACGAGCGGATTCAGCGATCCGCGAAGTACGCCGGCATCCACGACAAGATCATGGAATTGCCCCGGGGATACGACTCTCTGCTGTCGAGGGTGTTCTTCATGGAGTCCGAGAAGGATGATCCGGACACCGGAGTGGCGTTCTCGGGCGGACAGTGGCAGCGGCTCGCCTTGGCCCGCGCGTTCCTGCGTGACCACCGTGAACTCATGATCCTCGATGAGCCCTCGTCCGGGCTCGACGCCCAGGCCGAGCACGAGATGCACACCGCCCTCAGACGGCATCGTGGCCGGCGGACCAGCCTGCTCATCTCGCATCGGCTCGGTGCCGTGCGTGAGGCGGACCTCATCGTCGTGCTCTCCGGCGGCCGCGTCATCGAGCAGGGCGACCACTCCGCGCTGATGACCGGGGCCGACGAATACGCCCGGTTGTTCACATTGCAGGCGTCCGGATACCAGACCGGCGCGCGGGACGAGACGGCGTCGACGGGAGGAACGCGATGACACCCGGCACACAGCGGGACGAGGCGGCATCGGCCGGGTCCGGATCCGAACCACTCCTCCCGTCGCTCCCGCGGATCCCGCCATCCGGCGGCCCTCCGGGCAGGGCGCGAGCCCTGACACCCCCTGACGGAACGAGACCCGAGGATTTCCTGGTGTCCGGCGACGCCCCGCGACGCCGGCACATGTCCCCTTCACGGTGGACGCCGCTCGTGCTGACGGTCCTCGGGGGCGGCGGCCTACTGACGTCGTCGCTCGCCGGAGAACGCGGCTGGGGTTTGACCTGCGGCTTGGTGATGCTGATCGGCCTCTGCCTCGGCGTCCTATCAAAGCTCAGGCGCAAACTGGTCACGGTGACCGTGCGCGGCAGGAGTATGGAGCCGACCTACCACCACGGTGAGCGCGTTCTCGTACGGCGTGACTTCACCCCGGCTCCGGGACAGGTCGTCGTCGTCGAGTATCCGGGGAACGGTGGCGTGTGGCCGGACCCGCCCGTGGGGCACGCGACGGGGCCGTCCGAGATCACCGGACGAAGATGGATCATCAAGCGGGTGGCGGCGACCTCCGGTGACCCCGTACCCCGTGACACGGTTCCCGCCCTGGCCGAGGCCGGGGAGGAGAACGTCCCGGAGGGACAGATGGTTCTCCTGGGAGACAATCCCGATGCGAGCTTCGACTCCAGACAGATGGGTTATTTTCCACTGGAGCGCATTCTGGGAACGGCGGTTCGCAGACTCGGCCACTGAGGCCTCCCGCGGCGACGGTCGGCCCTCACGCGTTATCCGCCCGGTGCTTTCGGGGCGCCCCTCACGCGGCCGTCGCCCCGGATAGGACGTCCGGCGCTGATCGCCCGGCTTTCGCCCTGGCAGCGCCTTACAGGACCGGCCCATGAAGTCCGCCGGGTGGGAGGGAGAACTCAAAGCCGGAAGCTCGTACAACTACCCCGGAAAGCAGCCGGGGATTCGCCGTCCACCGGTGAAGACACCGCCCGGCGCCGGGCGGGCCGTACCGATCTCCGAGAAGCCGCGTAGGTCGTCGAGCCGGTTCGTCACCTGCTCGCCTTCTCCGTCTGCGTCCTCGGACTCGCGGGCGTAGAGAGCCCGAACGATCAGGTCAGGGTTGATGTCCGGTTTGGTGCGACCGCCGACACGGCGGGGAGTCCATGTCATGCGTACATGGTTACCTGAGTCGATAGTGAAATCGATAGCCACCGGTATCGGTGCGGGCTTCGTCACCTTCGTGCTGGTCAAGGCCGTCAAGGGCAAGGCGCGTGAGGTCCACCCGCTGATGTGGACGGTCGCGGGGCTGTTCCTGATCTACTTCGCACTGGGCCCGATCAAGGCGCTGCTCGGCCTGGGCTGAGCGACGGCCCGAAGGCCGTCACGGTGATCCAAGAAGATGATCATCGTGACGGCCTTCTCCCGTTCGTCGTACGGCGGAGCGGAACCGTGGTGGACGGATCGCGGTCGCCGGGCGGCGGGCGCCGACGCGCCGGGCATCCCGCCCGCGACCCGAGGTCCGTTTCCAGATCATGCCGGCAGGACGGTGGCCTCCGTTTTCCCGAAGAGGGACGGCAGGTCCACGAGGAGGACGTCGCCACGGCGGCGTGCGACGGCCACGAGGTCGGGATGGAAGCCTTCCAGGGAGAAGACCGCCAGCCGGGTGGAGGTGACGTCGTGTCCCTGGCTTCGAAGGATCTCCTTCAGCCGGTCGAGTCGCTCCAGGTCTGCGGGGCCTCGCCTTACGAGGGTGGCCTTCGCCTCCCCGATGAGTCCCACCGTGGCGCGGCCGGATCTCCGGTCCAGGGCGATGACGTCTATTTCGTGTTTGGCCCGTCCGCCTTGATCGTTGATCACTGTCGAGGCGATCGTGCTCGTTCCCGCGCGGAGGGAGGGGTCGGTGTGGCGGCGGAGCCACTCGCGTGAGCATTCCTCGAAATGAGGGCCCAGGACACGGGAGATGAAGGTGGGCTGAGATTCGTGCCATGCCCGGGCGGCGCCGCCCGTCTCGATCAGGTCCCGTTTCGGAACGGTGATCAGGTTGTGGAAGCGGATGATGGGATCCGCGACGGTGATCACCGGGCGACGTTCCCAGAGCGGGTCGGTCGAGTAGTCGAGATGTCCCGAACTCGTCAGCATCTCGAGCGGGCGGGTCAGGGATGTGCGGTCGCGTTCGACCAACCCGCCGATCTTCGTCGGACTGGTGGCGCCGGTGGCGACCGCGTTGATGATCGCGTAGTGGAGTGAGCTCCCGGTGAACCGCGGGTCCTCTCGCAGCAGATACTCGGCCTCGCTGCGCGAGAAGAGCGCCTGACCGGGGTCGAGAACCGTCGCGGGGATCCAGGTGTCGAACTCCTGGGGGGTCTGAGGCGAAGGTGACGAGGTCAGGTTGCGGTATCCGGGAGATCCGCCGAGCGTGGCGTGCAGTCGCAGAGCGGTCGCCGGATCGTCGATGCCCCAGTGCAGCGCGGTGGTGCTCGGATCGAACGGCTGGAGACGCATGTCGACCGCGGCCCGCCCGCGCAGGGCCTTCGTGCCGGACAGGAGATCGTTCATCACGGACATGGCCGATCCGCAGACGATCACTCGTCCGCCCTCGTGGCCGTGGCCGGTCTGTGAACGGTCGTAGAGCAGTTGGAGCAGGCCGGGAAGCTCCGGAGAGTGCGTCATCCAGTAGGGCAGCTCATCGATGACCAGCAGTCCGGAGGCGCCGCGCCGTCGCATGGTCAGGCTGATCGCCGAATCGAGGAGGGACTCCCAGGCCGGCGTCGTCGCGGAAGAGGCCGGAGCTCACTCCCGCATATCGCGCGAGGTCGTCGGCGAAGCGCCGTCGAGCGGCCACCGTGCCCTCCTCGGCGACGGCGGAGACGTAAAGGCCGTCCATCGTGTCGGCCAGCGCGCGGAGGAGGTAACTCTTGCCGACCCGCCGCCGTCCTGACAGGACTCCCAGCCGCAGACGGGGGTCGGGATGCGTGACGAACTCGGTGAGCATGGACCACTCGGAGTCGCGGGCGAGCAGCCTGGGTGGTTTGAGCACTGCTGTCTCCTGAACTGTAGGTTTCCAAGCATACAGTTCAGGTGGTAAGCGTATATGGATTTGCTGGAAGGTCCGTCCTGCGCGGGTGCGTGTCGTGCCGGGCGCCGCGGTGAGCGCGGTGAGCACAGTGAGCGCGGTGAGCACAGTGAGCGCGGTGAGCGACGCCGGGCGCGCCGGGCTCCCGAGGTACTCCGACAGCCACGGCGACGGTTTCACCCCGGCCGGTTCCGTCGCCGTGGGCGGGCGTCCGGACGTGCCTGCCGGGCTGGGGGTGCCGACCGGTCTCAGGGGGCCGACCGGACGGCGACCTTGCGGCCTTCCCGAATGCCGTCCTGCTCGCCGCCCTCCCCCCCGTGCGCCGTCCCGCTTGACGCTCTCATCTCCGTACGTTGTTCTGCCCGACGTCCCCCTTTCCGTGCGCCGTCTTGTCGTGCTCTCAACGCCCTCTGGGGCCTCCGGGGCCGCCAGGGCCGCCAGGGCCGCCAGGGCCGCCGGGACCGCCGGGGATCAGGCCCGCGCGGTACGCCTTGTGGACGGCGTCGGATTCGGCCTGGGTGAGTGTGCCGGCGGTGACGGCCGGCTTCAGCCGTTCGGCCAGGGCGGCCTCGGCCTCGGCGGCACGTTCCTGCTTGAGGGTCTCCAGCGCGGCGGCGACCTTGTCCGCCGTGAGGCCGAGCTTGGTGGCCAGGGCCTCGGCCCGTTCCCGGACGGCGGCCTGCTCGGCGTCCTTCCCTGGAGCGGCCTCGGCGTCCTTGGGCGGGCGGCCCGGTCCGCCTTCCTTCCCGAGTTCCTCCAGGGCCGTGGTGACCTTGGCCTCGTCGACACCGAGGATCTTGGCGAGCTTGGCGGCCATCTCCCCGCGGTCGCCACGTATGCCGTGGCCGTGGCCACCGCGCGGGCCGTGCTCCGCGCCGTCGGGGGCGGGACCGGGGGTCGCCGAGGAGGAGGACGACGGCGTGGGGGTGGGACTGGTCGCCCAGGCCGCTACGGGGATGGCCAGCCCTCCGGCCAGAGCGGTGCCGACGCCTGCGACGATGATCATGCGCTTGGTGCGGTTCATATGACTCCTAGTCCGATGCGGAGCGCCTACCGAACCGATGGTCGGGCGGCCACATGAGACCCCCCTCATCCCTTTCTGAGAATCCGGTGAGATTCGATGAGATTCGGGGGCGCATCGGCCGACCGCTCCAGTGGGGGAGTCCTTTCCGGGTGGTCGTTCCGATCGTCGGGATCATGGGCTGTCCCGCTCCCTGTACGGCTTTCCTGTCGTGTGCCGGGAGCCCGGCGGGCCCGCGCGGTGAACCCCCGTATCTCCGGGGCACAGTGAAGTCAACGGGCTCTGTGGACCCGTGGACCCGTGGGGCGCCGGGCGCTCCGGGCGAGGTTGGCGATCCCCCGTCCGTCTGGCACGCTGTACGGCCCGCGCCGAGAAGGAAACCCGTTGGAGGGAATCACGTGCATACGTATATAGTTAGCAAAGGTAATGACTTACGCTAATGAACAACCCCAGGAAGGACCACGTCGCGAGCCTGCGCAGCGACGCCGGTCTGGCTTCGGCTCTGCGCGTGTCGCTGGCACGACTGAACAGACGCCTGCGCAGGCAGGCCGCGGTGCACTCGCTGACGCCCACCCAGCTCGCGACGCTCGCCGCCGTAGAACGGCATTCCGGGATAACCCCCGGCGAATTGGCCGATCTGGAGAAGGTCCAGCCGCCCTCGATGACCCGCGTGATCGCCGTGCTGGCCGAGCGGGAGCTGGTGTCACGTACACCGCACCCGACCGATCGGCGGCAGGTGACCGTGGGCGTGACCGAGCAGGGCTCAACCCTGCTGAGGGAGGAGCGGCGCCTCAAGGAGGCGTGGCTGACGCAGCGGCTGAAGGAGCTGACACCCGAGGAGAGGGCGACGCTCCGGCAGGCGGCTCCGATACTGGAGAAGCTCAGCCGGATCTAGCCGACCCCGAGGAACCCGAGGCCCCGGCGGCCCCGCGCGACGCCGGGGCATCCGCCGCGCCATCCGCCGCGCCATCCGCCGCGCCAGGCGGAGAATCGGGTACGAAGCCGAAGCCGCGGGAGGAGCCGGGCCGGGAGTCCGGTGTGAAGCCGGACGGGGAATCGGGCCGGGAGTCCGGCGTAAAGCTGGACGAGGAGTCGGGCCGGGAGTCCGGCGTAAAGCTGGACGGGGAGCCGGGCCAGGAGGCCGGTGCGGAGCCGGACGAGAGCCAGGGCCGGAGGCACAGCCGGAAGACCGGCCGGAAGAACGGGCTGAGGGCGAGGGTCCGGCGGCGGCGGGCCGCGAGGGCCGCTAGAGCCGCCGCCACCGCGAACGAGTTCCAGGCCACGGAGAGCGGCACAGCCCAGCCCGTCCCCGAGACGCGGGGCGGGATGTTCCGGTCCCTGCGCGTCTACAACTACCGGCTGTTCGCGGCCGGAGGCGTGGTCTCCAACGTCGGCTCGTGGATGCAGCGCACCGCGCAGGACCTGCTGGTGCTCGACCTGACGCACGGCAGCGCCTTCGCGCTGGGCGTGACCGTCATGCTGCAGTTCCTGCCGTTGCTGCTCTTCGGCCTGTGGGGCGGCATGCTCGCCGACCGCTATCCCAAGCGGCCGCTGCTGATCGTCGCCCAGTCGCTCATGGGCCTGCTCGCGCTCACCATGGGCGTGCTCGTCGTGACCGGCTCGGCCCAGGTCTGGCAGGTGTTCGTGATGGCGTTCCTGCTCGGCCTCATCGCCTGTGTCGAGGTGCCGACCCGGCAGTCGTTCGTCGTGGAGATGGTCGGCCGCAAGGATCTGTCCAACGCGATCGCGCTGAACGCGTCGAGCTTCAACCTGGCCCGCGTGGTCGGCCCGGCCGTCGCGGGTGTCCTGATCTACGCGCTCGGCGGCACCGGCCCGATCTTCCTGATCAACGCGATCTCCTTCGCGGGCGTGCTCGCCGGTCTGATGCTCATGCGTACCTCCGAGCTGACCACCCCGGAGCCGGTGCCGAGGGCGAAGGGGCAGCTCCGCGAGGGCCTGCGCTACGTGATGGTGCGGCCCGAGCTGCTCATGCCGATACTGCTGATCGCCTTCGTCTCGCTGTTCACGCAGTCGTTCTCGATGTCGATCGCGCTCATGGCGCGTCAGGTCTTCGGGGCGGGCGCGGCCTCGTTCGGGCTGGCCTCCAGCATGTTCGCGGTCGGCGCGCTGACGGGCGCGCTCATGGCGGCGCGGCGGGTACGGCCCAGCCGGAAGCTGCTGCTCGGCGGCGCGGTCGCGTTCGGCCTGTTCCAGATCATCAGCGGCCTGGCCCCGTGGTACCCCCTCTACCTGGTCTCCCTCGTGCCCGCGGGCATCGCGTTGATCTCGGTGAACACCGCCGCCAACGCCAGCGTGCAGCTCGCGACCTCGCCGGAGATGCGCGGCCGGGTGATGGGGATCTACGTGCTCGTGTTCACCGGGGGAGCCCCCTTCGGCGCGCTGCTGCTCGGCTGGATCTCCGAGCTGGGCGGACCGCGCGCGGGGGTGATGGTGGGCGGTGCGCTCACCCTGATCGGCTCCGGTGTGGCCATAATGCTGACAAAGGTGATCAGCAGGAGGTCGAATGCGGCTGTTCGTGGGGTTACTGCCGCCACCGCCGGTGCGCGATGAGCTCGTTCTCGCCCTCGAAGCCCACCGGCCGCGATGGCCGGGGCTTCGCTGGCTGGACCCGGCGAACTGGCACGTGACGCTGTCGTTCCTCGGGGAGGTGCCCGACCGGGTGCTGCCCGGCCTGCGGACGAGGCTCGCCGGTGCCGCCACGCGCCACCCGCCGATGACGCTGTCCCTCACCGGTGCCGGAGCGTTCCCCTCGGCCGGTCGGGCGCGGGTCTTCCTGACCGGTCTGGGGGGCGACCGCAACGGCCTCGCCCGCCTGGCCGACCACGTCGGGACCGAGGCGCTGGACGCCGGAGCCGGGCAGACGGATCGCCGGAGGTTCACGCCGCACCTGAGCCTGGCCCGGTGCCGCGCCGACATGGACGTGAGCCCGCTGGTCGAGGCGTTCGGGACGTTCTCCGGCGCCGCGTGGGAGGCGGGGACGATGCACCTGATACGGAGCAACTTCGGGGGCGGGACCCCCGGCGGGGCCGAGGCCCGCTACGAGACGGTCGAGGAATGGCGTCTGGCGGCACGGGCACCCCGTGGGCAGGGCTAGGCTCCAGGACGTGGATCGTCCCCGTCGCTGGCTGCTGCCCACGGTGCTCGCACTGCTCGTGCTCCTCGTGGTGATCGGCGCCCTCGTGTCCTAGCCGCCCGGCGGCCGTGTTCGCGCCTCCGGGCCGATCGTTACCCGTTACCAGGCGTAGTGCTCGGGAGCCGTCTTGAAGCCGGGGAAGATCTCGTCCAGGCGGGCCAGGGCCTTCTCGTCCAGAACGATCTCCAGCGCCTTCGTGGTGCCGTCGAGCTGGTCGAGCGTGCGCGGCCCGATGATCGGCGCGGTGACGACCTTCTGGTGGAGCAGCCACGCCAGGCCGACGTTCGCCGGGTCCTCGCCCAGCTCGTCGCAGAACTCCTCGTAACGCTCGATCTTGTCGCGGTGCCTGTCCAGCTGCTTGGTGATCGTCTCCGAGGCCGAACGCCCCTTGTCGATCTTCCGCAGGATGCCGCCGAGCAGGCCGCCCGCGAGCGGGCTCCACGGGATGAGGCCCACACCGTAGTCCTCGGCCGCCGGGATCACCTCGAGCTCCGGCGCGCGGGTGATCAGGTTGTAGTGGGACTGCTCGGAGACCAGGCCGACGCTGTTGCGGCGCCTCGCGCTCTCCTGGGCCTTGGCGATGTGCCAGCCCGCGAAGTTGGACGACCCCACGTACAGGATCTTGCCCTGCTGCTTGAGGATGTCCATGGCCTCCCAGAACTCGTCGAACGGGGTGTTCCGGTCGACGTGGTGCGCCTGGTAGAGGTCGATGTGGTCGGTCTGCATCCGCTTCAGCGACGCGTCGGCGGCGCGGCGGATGTTGAGCGCGGACAGCTGGCCCTCGTTCGGCCAGTCTCCCATCGAGCCGTAGAGCTTCGTGGCGATCACCGTCTTCTCCCGGCGCCCGCCCCCCTTGGCGAACCAGCGGCCGATGATCTGCTCGGTGACGCCCTCGCCCTTCTTCCAGCCGTAGACGTTTGCGGTGTCGAAGAAGTTGATCCCCAGCTCATGGGCGTGGTCCATGATCGCGAAGGAGTCTTCCTCCGTGGTCAAGGGGCCGAAGTTCATCGTGCCCAGGCAGAGGCGGCTGACCTTCAGGCCGGTACGGCCAAGCTGCGTGTAATCCATACGCTCACCCTAGGTACCTGGAGCGCACTCCAGGCGAGCGGGTTCGTGAGGAAATCCGTGTCGTCCGGACCCGCCACGTCGGTGACGCCCGCGCGTACCGCCGGGGCATGATGGCTGAATGCTGAGTAAGGCGGGGGAAGTCTCGGTTCGCGCGTTCGCGGTGGCGGGCCTGGTCACGGCCGCGGTCCTCGCGGGACAGGGCGCGTGGGCGGGCGAGGGGCGAGGTGCCTGGAAGGACGCGGGGCAGGGCGTCCGAGGGGACGCGGGGCACCACGGTACGCGGCAGGCGGGGCACGGCACGCGGACGGACCCGGCGCGGGAGACTGAGTACGGTACGCGGACGAATCCGGCGCGGGAGGCGGGTCAGGCCGCGTCCGCGAAGGCCGGGCGGGCGGACGGCGGGGAGCGGATCCTCTTCCGTTTCAAGGACAGCCGGATCACCGAGTCGAGCGGGCTGGCGGTCTCGCCGACCGGCAAGGACGTCTACTACACCCACAACGACAGCTCCGCGGGGCCGGTCTTCTTCGCGGTCGGCCCCGACGGGCGGACCCGCGCGACCTTCACCCTGCGGGGGGCGGCCTCCCGCGACTGGGAGGGCATGGCGGCCTCCACCGACCCGCGGACCGGGCGGGGGGTGCTCTGGTTCGCCGACATCGGCGACAACCTCGAAGGCGCCTGGCCCGACGTCTCCGTGTACAAGGTGGCGGAGCCCGACACGCTGAGCGACGCCGTCCTCCCCGCCGTCCGCTACCGGTTCCGCTACGAGGACGGAGGGCACAACGCCGAGGGCATCATGGTGCACCCCCGCACCGGCCGCCTCTCCATCGTGACCAAGCAGTTCGCCGGTGCCGTCTACCAGGCTCCGAAGCGGTTGCGCACCGACAGGGTCAACGTGCTCCGTAAGGTCGGCTCCGCGCCCATCATGGCCACCGACGCCGCCTACGCCCCCGACGGGTCGAGCTTCGTGATCCGTACCTACTTCTCCGCCACGGTCTACCGCGCCCCGGGAGAGCAGATCGCCCGGGTGACGATGCCGGAGTTGCAGCAGGCCGAGTCGATCACCTACACGCGCGACGGCAGGTACCTGCTGACCGGCAGCGAGGGAAGCCGCAGCCCGGTCTACCGGGTGCCGCTGCCCGAGGAGGTCCTCGGCGCCGCGGCTCCCGAACCCACGTCCGCCCGCCGCGAGGCGGCTCCCACCCCGGCCTCCGGTGCCACCGGCGATCCGGAGCCCACGCCGGTCGCCGCGGTGAAGAGCAGTGAGGAGGGCGCCGGTACGGACACGGGGCTGCCGATCTCGGCCGTGCTCCTCTGGCTGGTCATCGCCGCGGGCGCCATCGGCGTCATCGCCCTGATCGCCCGCAGAACCCGCTGAGACGACCCCGCAAACCCGCTGAGACGCCCCGCGGAACCCGCTGGGATGCCCCCGCGGAACCCCTGGGATGCCCCCGTGGAACCTGCTGGGGATGCCCTGCGGAACCCGCTGGGATTTCCGATGGAACCCGCCGAGATACTCAGACTCGGTTGAGTGATCCGGCGCAAGCGGACGTCAAGCCGCTTACGCCATCCTTCGGACCATGCATGACGAACGCCCCGGGCCGAGCCTCCGCTCTCCCTCCCGGGTGGGCTGCCCTGAGTGCTCGGCCCCCCTCGCGGGGACGCACGAGCGCTGCCCGCGCTGCGCGCTGCCCCTGAGGGGGCCGGTGGCGGCCGAGCTGTGGCGGCTCGACGGCGCCCTCGCGGGGCTGCGCGCCCGCGAGGCGGAACTTCTCACCCGGCGCGGCCACCTGCTCGGCCTGCTCGCTCAGGAACGGGCCGAACGGACCGAACGGGCTGAACGAGCCGAACAGGCCGAACGGGAACAGGCCGGTCAGCGACCGGCCGGGCAGGAGCGAGCAGGGCAGGCCGGGCAGGCCGGACGGGCCGGGCAGGGGTGGGCCCATCCGGCCGATGGTCCGGCCGATGGCAATCCCGCCGGACGGCCGGAGACGCCGCCCGAGCCCGCCGGGCGAGAGGCGACGCCGGAGCACGCCGGGTGGCCGAAGGCGGTATCAGGGCCGAGAACGGAGCCGGAGGCGGGCCCGGGACCGGGGAAGGACTTCTCACCCCGGGCGGTGCAGAACCTGCTGCTCGGCCTCGGCGGGCTGCTGCTGGTCGTCGCGGCCGTGGTGTTCACGGTGGTCAGCTGGGGGAGCATGGGCCTCGGCGGCCGGGCGGCGATCCTGGCCGCCGTCACCGGGCTGACCTTCGCCGCACCGGGGCTCCTGGTGAGGCGCGGGCTCGTCACCACCGCCGAGACCATCACGATGCTCGGCGCGGCGCTGCTCTTCCTGGACGGCTACGCGGCCCGGCGGACGGGGCTGGCCGGGGCCGACGGCCTGGCCGGACATCATTACGCCGCCCTGCTGTTCGCCCTGGTCGCGCTCGCCATGGCAAGCTACTCGCGACTCCTCCCGCTGCGGCTGCCGCTGCCCGTCGCGATCGTCCTCGCCCAGTTCCCGCTCCCGCTGCTCGCTCTCGGCGAGGCGACACCGTGGACCACCGCCGCGCTCGCCGCGACGGCTGCCGCCGACGCCGCCTTCCTGGTGTTCCACGCGGCGGGCCGGACTCCCGAGCCCGGCATCGGCGCGGCGACGCCCGCGGCTTCGGGGAAGGCCGGGGCCGAGCTCATGGCCCGAGCCGAGATCGAGGTCGAGGGCACACCGGAGGGAGCGTCCGAGGGCGCGTTCGGAACCGGATCACCGGGCCTGCCGGGCGATCCGGCTCGTCCCGGACAGGACGGCGCGCCCGGGGAGGCGTCCGGCACACCCGGGAACGTGTCCGGTGCGCCGGAGAGCGTGCCCACCGAGCCGGGGAAGGTGCCCGGCGGGCCAGGGCGCGCGTCCGGCAGGCGCGGGCGCGGGCCGCTGACGACCGTCGGGGCCTGTTTCGGCGTGGTGTGGGGCCTGGGGGCGTGCCACGGGCTCCTGGAGTCGCTCCTGAGGAAGATGGGCCCGTTCCCCGGAGACGTTCCGGTGATCGTCTCGCTCCGGGAGGCCCTGCTGCTGGTCGCGCTGGCCGTGATCGGACTCGTGGTCGCGCGGGGCGTACGGAACACGGACCGCCTCACGGTCGTCACCGTCGTCTCGGTGCTCACGCTGACGGCGGGACTGGCGGTCCCCCTCTGGCCGCTGATGGCGCCCACCTGGTGGGCCGTGCCGTACACGGTGGCGGCGCTGGTCACCGTGGCGGTCATGCTGTACGCGCCCGGCCTGGGCGACCCGCGGGTCCGCTCGGCCGGGGCCGTCTTCGCCGGGGCGCTGGCGGCGGCCACCGCACTCCCCTTCGCGAACGAAGTGATCTTCACCCTGTTCGCCCCGTTCAACCGGCTGGGCGAGGTGTGGTCGGGGTCTCCGGGCTTCGCCGACGCCCGGCTGATCGCGCCGTTCCCGCAGTTCCCGGTCGTGTCGGGGCTGCTGGCCGTCGCCTCGGGACTGGCGGCCGCGCGGGGGCGGGCCGCCATGGGGTTCGCCGCGCTCGCCACCGCGACACTCGCGACGGTCGTCGCCCCCGTCGCCTTCGGCTGGGGACACCGGGTGGACCTCGTGGTCCTGTCGGCGCTGGCCGTCGTCCTCGTGGCCGGTGTGACCCTGGTCCGGCGACCGCAATGGGCGGGGGCCTTCGCGATCACCGCCGGTGTGGTGTCCGCGGTGGCGGCGGTCACCGCGCTCGCCGGGCGGTCCAGCACGTACGCGACGCTCGGTGTCCTGCTCGTCGCGTGGGGAGCGGCGGCCTTCGCGGCCCGGGTACGTGAGGCGGCGGCGTTCTCGCTGGTCGCGTGCGTGCTCTCGGCGACCGGCCTGGTGTGGGCGTTCTCCGCCGGGACACGGTGGCTCCCCGCGGGTGACGGCCTGTCCCTGTCCCTGGCCGCCGGTGCGGTGCTCGCGGCACTCCTCGCCCCGCACGGCGGCCGACCGGCCACGCCTGTGAGGAACGGCGATCCCCGGCGGACCGCCGGGCTGGTGCTGAGCGCCGTGCTGGCGGTGCTCGCGGTCGTCTCCGCGCACGCCGCCGTCTCCGCGGTCCTCGGTTTCCACCGCCCCCTCGTACGGCCGTGGACGGCGATGACGGGCCCGGCGGGCGGCCGTCCGCTGCTCGTGGTGGTGGTCGGCCTCGTCGCCGCGGCGGCGGTGCTGGTCTCCTGGCAGGTCGCGCGCCGCCGGGGGGCGATCAGGGCGGCGCTGCTCGCCTGGCCCGCGCTGCTGGTGGCGCTGCCGGTGTCGGTCGCCCTGCCGTACGGGGTGGAGCTGGGGCTGTTCGTCGCCGGTACCCTCCCGGCGGCGTGGACGGCGGCGCGGAGCCGCGCGGACGCGGTCTTCGGCGGGGTGGCGGCGCTGTGGACCGCCTTCGTGGCGATCTCCTGGGCCCTCATGAGCGAGCCCGCGACCTTGGTCGTCCTTCCCGCCCTGGCGGTGATCGCGGTGGCGGTCGTACCGGGGGACCGGGCGAGGGCCGGAGCGGGGGCGGGGGCGGTGGCACCGGTCGCGGCGGGGCTGGCGACGTTGCTGGCGGGCGGGGAGGCGCTGGCCGCCGGGCTGGCGGTGGACTGGCCGGTACGGCACGCGGCGTTCGGCCCGCTCGCCGTGGCCTGCGTGGCGGCGGCCGTGGCGGGCCGGTTCGGGAGGGCGTCGTTCGCGGTCGGCGTGGAGACGGCGGGGTACGTCCTCGCGGGAGCGGGACTGTCGCTCGCCTCGGCCGACCTGCCGTCGGCGAGCCTGGCCTGCGCCGTGGCGGGCGTGCTGATGACCGGTACGGCCTTGCGGCCCGATCGCCGGTGGGCCGGATACGCCGGGACGGGCTTCCTGCTGCTGGCCGCCTGGCTCCGGCTGTTCGCCTCCGACATCAGCGTGATCGAGGCGTACACGGTCCCGTTCTCGCTGGTGCTGCTGGGGTTCGGCTGGTGGCGGGCGCGTGGAGGGGAGACGTCGTCCTGGGTCGCCTACGGCCCCGGGCTCGTCTCCAGCCTGGTGCCCAGCATGCTCGCGCTGCTCACCGGCCCGGGCTGGCTCCGGCCGCTGCTGCTTGGCGTGGTCTCGCTGGCTGTGCTGCTGATCGGCGCCCGGTTCCGGCTGCAGGCCCCGGCGGTCCTCGGCGGGCTCACCCTGGCCGTCGTCGCCCTGCACGAACTGGCGCCGTGGATCGCGGAGGTGGTCGTGCTGGTGCCCCGATGGGTGCCGATGGCGCTGGGCGGGCTGCTGCTCGTGGTCGTCGGCGCGACCTACGAGGCACGCCTGCGGGACGTACGACGCCTGCGGGGCGCGGTAGGCCGGATGCGCTGACCGCCCCCGAGCGCCCGAGTGCCGGGGGCCGCGGGCCGCTCAGGGGCTCGGACGGGAAGTCGCGGGCCGTTCGGGGGTGGGGGCCGCGAGCTGCTCAAGGGTCTGGCCGGGAAAAGCGCGGGCTGCTCGGGGGGCGGGCCGGGAGGTTGCGGGCGCTCAGGGGCTCGGCCGGGCAAGCCCGACCCGCTCTGGGCTCAGCCGGGGGACTGCAGGTCGCGGCGGGTGGCGTGGTCGAGAGAGGTCGCCACGTCAGGGTCGACGGGGAACCAGGTGAGGAGATCGGTCACCTGCAGGAGGCGTTTGAGGACGTCCGACACCCCGGCGAGGCGCAGCCACCCGCCCGCCTCCGAGGTCACCCGCGCGCCACTGAGAAGTATCCGCAGCCCCGTGGAGTCGCAGAAGGTGATGCCTCCGGCGTCGATGACGATCCGCGGGCGGTAGTCGGAGACCAGCCGCTCGATGGTCTCCCTGAGCAACTCGCTGGAATTGCGGTCGATGTCGCCCGTGACGGTGATCACGGTGCAGTCCGCGTGCCCGTGGTGGTCGACGCCGATGGAGAGTTGTCTGCTCATCGCCTCGTATCTCCACCCGGTGACGCGGTCGGTTTCGGCCGCCATCCGGCCTGATCAAGGTATACCCCTCCGTGAGACCGGGGTGGGCGACGGACCGGAGACATGTGCGTAACGGCTGTGGACACACGCCGTTCGCCGCCCCTCGGAAGCCGGTGCGAGCGCGATCTCACAAACGATCCCATACGTGATCCCGTACGCGATCTCACGCACGATCTCACCCGTGCTCACCCGTGATTTCACACACGATCCCGCGCGACCCCGTACGCGATCTCACACATGATCCGGCGCGTGATCCCATACGTGACCTCATACGAGGTCCCGTACGCGATCTCATGCGCGATCCCGTACGCGATCTCATACGCGATCCCCCGCACGACCCCATACCGAAAATGAATGACCGCATCGCCATTTATTGCCCCGACATATTCGCGTATTCCTTGACCGGCCTGGACGTGTTTCCCGCATGGCCAATGACGGTTAAGAACCAGGCCGGTTATCCCTTCTCTTGCGGTGAGGATTGCCGCTAACTTTCGAGCATGCGCGTTCTGGTAACCGGGGCATCAGGTTTCGTCGGCTCGCATGCGGTCGCCGCGCTCCTCGCCGACGGGCATGAGCCGCTTCTTCTCATCCGCAATCCAGAGAAAACGCGTGAGGTGCTCGCCTCCGTCGGGGTGACGGGGTCGATTCCGCTGCGCAAGGCCGATATCCGCGACGCGGCGGCCGTGCGGGAGGCGCTCGAACAGTGCGACGCGGTCATTCACGCCGCCGCGGAAATCGGGGTGATCGGCCGTGCCGAGGACCTAAACGGTACGAATGTGGCCGGAGTCAAGAACGTCCTCGGACAGGCCGTGGAACTCGGTCTCGACCCCATAGTGCACATCTCCAGCGTCGGCGTCTTCGTGCCCCCGGCCGGACCGGTGATCACGACCGAGAGCCCCCTCTCCACGCCCAGAAACGGATACGGCAGAAGCAAGATCTCCGCCGAGCGCTACGCCAGACGGCTCCAGGAGCAGGGGATGCCGATCACGATCGTCTACCCGGCCGGGGTCACCGGCCCGCACCAGCCCTCGCTGGACGCGATGGTGGAGGGGCTGCGCGCCGGTCTGGAACAGGGCTGGCCGATCACCGAGGGCGGCGCCAACATCGTCGACGTGCGGGATCTGGCCGTCGTGCTCGCCCGCTGCCTCGAACCGGGGCGCGGCCCACGGCGCTTCATGCTGGGCGGGCACTACCTCACCTGGGCGCAGCTCGCCGACGTCTGCGACGAGGTGACGGGCAACCGCTGCCGGAGGTTCCGGATCCACCGGTCGGTGCTGCGCGGCGCGGCGGCCGTGGGCGACGTGATGAAGCTGATCAAGGAGATCGACTACCCGCTGACCCGGGACGCCGTGGAGATGATGGTCACGATGGTCCGCACGTACGACACCCCGACCCTGGAGGCGCTCGGGGTGAGCCTGCGGCCGGTCCAGGAGACCATCGCCGACTCGCTGCGCTGGCTGGCGCAGGAGGGGCATCTCACCACCGGCAAGGCCGGGAGACTGGCGGGGTGACGTCACACGATGACACGCTTCCTACCCTGACAGAACCCAGGAAAGCGACCTCGCAGGAGGCAGGGAGGAGCCGGAGGTGAAGGTCGGGATCGTCGGCGCGGGGATCGTCGGGCTCGCCGTGGCCAGGGAGACGGCGCTGACCCACGGGGCCACCGTGACCGTCCTCGACAAGGAGGACCGCGTCGGGGCCCACCAGACCGGCCACAACAGCGGTGTCGTCCACGCCGGGATCTACTACCGCCCGGGCTCGCTCAAGGCCACCCTCTGCCGGGAGGGCGTGGCGATGCTCAGGCAGTACTGCGCCGAGCACCGCATCCCGTACGACGAGGTCGGCAAGCTCGTCGTCGCCTCCACCGGGCCCGAGCGGCCCGAGCTGCGCAGGATCGCCGAGCGGGCCCGCGCGAACGGGGTTCCCGGCATAGCCGAGCTGGACGCGCTCGCCCTGCGCGAGATCGAGCCGCACGCCGTCGGCGTGGGCGCCGTGCACTCCCCGCACACCGCGATCGCCGACTTCCCCGCCGTCGCCCGGCGCCTCGCCCTGGACGTGGAGGAGAGGGGCGGCTCGGTGCTGCTGTCCCACCCGGTGCGCGCCGTACGGGAGACCGCGGGCGGGGTGAGCGTCCTGGCGGGGGAGCGGACGCTGGAGTTCGACAGGGTGATCGTCTGCGCCGGGCTCGGCACCGACACCGTCGCGCGGCTGGCCGGGATTCCCGGGGACGTCCGGATCGTCCCCTTCCGCGGCGAATATTACGCGCTGGCCGGGAAGGCGAAGGACCTGGTCCGGGGGCTGATCTACCCGGTTCCCGACCCTCGATACCCCTTCCTCGGCGTGCACCTGACCCGCAGGATCGACGGCGAGGTGCTGGTCGGCCCCAACGCGGTGATGGCGCTGGTGCTGGAGGGCTACTCCTGGCGCGACGTCGATCTCGCCGACCTGGGCCGGATCCTGGCCTGGCGGGGCACCCGGCGGCTCGCCGCCAGGCACTGGCGGACCGGGATCAGGGAGGTGGCCGGTTCGGTGGGTAAAGGATCCTTCCTCCGGGCCGCGCGCCGATACGTCCCGGCGCTGACCGGCGCCGACCTGGTCAGGACCGCGGGAGGCGTCCGCGCACAGGCTGTGGACGGGCGGGGCGGCATGCTGGACGACTTCGCGATCGACGTGCACGGCCGCGTCGCCCTCGTCCGCAACGCCCCCTCACCGGCTGCCACGTCAAGTTTGGCGATTGCCAGGCATATTGTGGGGTTAGCCTCAGTGTTGACCAGTTAACTGCTTTCTCATGTGGGCCGGTGAAAATAAACCAGTGACCGACTCACCCGAGGCCCGCCTGCTGATCGTCGAGGACGAGCCCAACATCCTCGAGCTTCTGGCCGCGAGCCTGAGGTTCGCCGGGTTCGGTGTCAACACGGCCGGCAACGGCACGGACGCCGTCGCCGCCGTCCAGAGGCACCGGCCCGACCTCATCGTGCTCGACGTGATGCTCCCCGACATGGACGGCTTCGACGTCGTACGGCGCCTGCGCGGCGGCGGCAGCGACACGCCGGTGGTCTTCCTCACCGCGCGTGACGCCACCGAGGACAAGATCCGGGGGCTGACCGTGGGCGGGGACGACTACGTGACCAAGCCGTTCAGCCTGGAGGAGGTCGTGGCCCGCATCCGGGCCGTGCTGCGCCGTACCGGCTCCGGCGACCTCGTGCCCCGGCCGCCCCGGCTCACCTTCGCCGACGTCGAGCTCGACGAGGAGAGCCACGAGGTGTGGCGCAGGGGCAGGGCGGTGGCGCTGTCGCCGACGGAGTTCAAGCTGCTGCGCTACTTCATGGCGAACGCGGGGCGGGTGCTGTCCAAGGCCCAGATCCTCGACCATGTGTGGGACTACGACTTCAGGGGCGACGCCGGGATCGTGGAGTCCTACGTCTCCGTGCTCCGCCGCAAGATCGACAACGTCGACCCGAGGCTGATCCACACCCTGCGCGGCGTCGGATACGTGCTGCGCTTACCACCGGCGCCGTGATGCTCAACGCGACCCCCCTGCGGGTGAAGCTGATCGGCGTCATCCTGGTCCTGCTCACGATCGCGCTCGCCCTCATCGGCATCGGCAGCGTCTCGATCATGCGCGGTTACCTGATCGACCGCGTCGACAGCCAGATCGACCTGACCGTCGACTCCGCCCTGCGCCGCATGAACAACCGGGGCTCCGTCGCGCTGATGGGCAAGACGATGCCGTCCGACGCCAGGCTGGAACTCCGCACCAAGAACGACAAGACCGTCGTCCTGCTCAGCGGCATCGACGTGGAGGGCAGACCGGGGCCGATCGTCTCCCCGGGCCAGGGCGCCGACTCGTACGAGAGCGGCGACTGGCGGGTCAGGGTGACCTCGCTGGACACCGGCGGAAGCCTCATCGTGGCCGTGGACATGGGCGAGGTACGGCAGATCGTCGGCCAGCTCGCGCTGGTGGAGCTGCTCGGCGGGGGCGGCCTGGTGCTGATGCTCGCGGGGGCCGGGGTGGTGATCATCCGCAGGAGCCTGCGTCCCCTGGAGGAGATCGAGCGCACCGCGGAGGCCATCGCCGCCGGAGACCTGGGCCGCCGCGTCCCCGACGCCGACCCGCGCACCGAGGTGGGCCGCCTCGGCCGGTCGCTGAACGGCATGCTCGCCCAGATCGAGACGGCCTTCCGCGCCCGTTCGGAGTCGGAGTCCTCGGCCCGCAGCTCGGAGGAGCGCATGCGCAGGTTCGTCGCGGACGCCTCGCACGAGCTGCGCACCCCGCTGACCTCGATCCGGGGCTTCGCCGAGTTCTACCGGCAGGCGCCCGGCATCGACGCCGCGCCGCTGATGCGCCGGGTCGAGTCCGAGGCGGTCAGGATGGGCCTGCTCGTCGACGACCTGTTGATGCTGGCCCGGCTTGACCAGCAGCGGCCGATGGTCATGCGCCCGGTCGACCTGCTCGCCATCGCCGCCGACGCCGTCGGCGACGCCCGCATCCTCGCCCCGGAACGCGAGGTCACGCTCTCGGTGGACGGCTCCGCGCTCATCGTCTCCGGCGACGAGGTACGGCTCCGCCAGGTCGTGGGCAACCTCATGACCAACGCGCTCACCCACACCCCCGAACGCACCCCCGTGCGGGTGGCGCTCTCCGGCGACGACGGCATGGCCGTGATCGAGGTCGCCGACGACGGGCCCGGCCTCACCGTCGAGCAGCGCGAGCGCGTCTTCGAGCGGTTCTACCGCGCCGACTCCGCCCGGGGCCGTCGCGCCCCCGAGGACGGCGGGAGCGGTCTCGGCCTCGCCATCGTCGCCGCGATGGTCGAGGCCCACGGCGGCCGGGTCGGCGTGGAGTCGGAACCCGGCAAGGGCTCGACGTTCCGGGTGATCCTCCCCCTCGCCCCCGAATCCGACTGAGCGGTCGTCTCCGGGTCCGGCTGAGCGGTCGTCTCTGGTTCCGGCTGAGCGGTTGTTCTCGGGTCTGACTGAGCGGTCGTCCCCAGGTTTGACTGAGCGGCCGTCCTCGGATCCGGCTGAGCGGTCGTTTCTGGATCTGGCTGAGCGGCCGTCCCCGGGTTTGATCGAGCGGTCGTTCCCGGGTTTGACCGAGCGGCTGTCCTCGGATCCGACCGAGAGGTCGTTCCCGGGTCCGGCTGAGCGATCGTCTCCGGATCCGGATGAGCGGCCGTCCCCGGATTCGGCCGGATTCGGGGACGGCCTGGCCGGATCTCGCTTCCGAGGTCGATCGGACCCACCTGGAGCCGGGCGATTCCGCCGACCCAGCCAGTGACCGCCCAGCCAGTGACCGCCCGGTCAGCGAGCGGTCGCCGATCGACTGGTCGCCGATCGACTGGTCACCGATCGACTGGTCACCGATCGAACGGTCGCCGATCGAGCGGTCACCGCCCGGTTCAGGGAGTGCCGGTGCCGGGTTCCGGCCAGCTGCTGTCGGGGAACTCCCCTCCGGCCGCGCCGCCGGGCAGTATCACCCGGTCGTTCTCGGACAGCCCGGAGGTGATCTCGACGTACCGGTCGCCGCGGACCCCCGTCTCCACGACCCGCTCGGCGCCGCCCTGCACGGTGACCCTGGAGATCCCGTCCCTGGTCCGTACGGCCTGCGCCGGGACGTAGAGCGTCTCGGCGGACTCGGCGACGGTCACGGTGACCGAGGCGGTCTGGCCCACCAGGAGGTCCGCAGGGGGCTCGTCGAACGCGATCGTGACGCCGTACCTCACCAGCCGGTCGCTGGTCGTCGCGGTGGGGGCGATCCCCGTCACGGTGCCCGTGTACCTCTCGCCCTGCCGGGTGGCCAGGGTGATCGCCGCCTTCTGCCCGGCTTTCAGGCTGCCGATGTCCGACTCGGTGAACAGCGCCTCCACCTGGAGCTCGTCCAGGTCCCCGAGGGTGAGGAAGGTGCCGGTCCCCGCGCTGTCGCCGACCGCACCGGCCACGGACATGACGGTGCCGTCGGCGGGGGCGACGATCCGTACGCCCGCGAGCTCCTCCGTGGCGTCGGTCAGCTCCGCCCGGGCCTGCTTCACGCGGGCCTCGGCCTGCTCCACGGTGAGCGTCCCACGGCCCGCCCCGCCGTTCTGCTGGAGCCCCTGCCGGGCGTTCTGTCCGGTGTTCCTGTCCGGGGACGTGCCCCTGTCCGTGCCCGTTCCCGTACTCGCGCTCGGCTTCGGGGTGGGGCACGCGGTGGCGGTGGGGGTGGGCCTGGCGGTGGCGGTCGGTGCCGCCGTGCCCGTGGGACCGGCGGGACCGGTGGGACCGGTGGGGCCCGGCGTCGGCCCGGGGTGCTCGCCGGGTCCGGTCGACGGGCCCGCCGGACCGGGGCCGGTGGTCGTGGGTGCCCCGCCCCCGTGCGGCCTCGCGGTGACGGTGACCGTCGCGGTGGCCGTCACGGTCACCGTCGGCGCGGCCGTCACGGTGACGGTGACCGTGGGCGCGGGCTGGGGAGGACCGTCGTCCGTCCGCGCGTCCGCCGGTGTCGCGGCCGGTGCCGGTACGGACGCGGAGTGCCGCGCCGGAACGGGGGTGGGGGTGGGCGTGAGGACCGGTGCCGGGGCCGCCGCGAAGCGGTACCCGGCGGGGACGACCCCACCCACGGGGGCGACCCGCACCGTCTGCGCAGGTCTGGCCGGCGCGGGTGCCCGGGACGGTGAGAACGCGCTCGCCGATCCGGCAGAGGTGGGGGCGGGAGACGGCGGGAGCGGGCTCGCCGATCCGGTCGGCGCGGGCGCCTGAGGCGGTGAGAGCGTACGCGCGGGCTCCGGCCTCGTGGAGACACCCGTCCTGGTCGGGGCGGTCGTGGGCGTAGGCGTGGGCGTGGGCGTCGCCCCCGCTCCCGGAGGCCGCGTCGCCGTGGGCTCGCAACCGGCCTGTCTGGCGGGCCCGGTCCGGTCGGCCCCCGCCTGGTCGCTCCCGGTCCGATCCCCGGTCCGATCCCCGGTCCGGTCGGCCCCCGTCTGGTCCCCGGCCTGTTCTCCGGTCTGGTCCCCGGCCTGGTCCCCGGTCCGATCCGCCGTCCGGCCCCCGTCCTGGCTCCCGGTCTGCTGCCTGGCCCCGGTCGTCCCCGTACTCCCGGTCGTTCCCGTGCTCCCGTTACTCCCCGTGCCCTCCGGCGTGCTTCCCGCCGTGTCCAGCTCCTCCTCGGCCGCCGCGAGCTGCGCCTTCGCCGCGTCGTAGCGCTCGCGTGCGGGGGCGGAACCGATCCTGGCGAGCACGTCCCCCTTGCCGACCCTGTCCCCGGCCTTGACGTAGACCTTCGTGACCGTCCCCGATCCGCCGAAGGCCAGCTCGCGGGTGCCGTCGTCCACGGTGCTGCCCGCGGCCGACACCGCGGCGGTCACCGTTCCGCGCCTGGCGGACGCCAGTTCCACCCGGGGCGCCTGGCCGGAGTCGCCGTCGAACACGACGATCGCCCCCGCGCCCACCAGGACGAGGGCGGCCAGGGCGAGCCCTCCCACGCGCAGTTTCTTCGGGAGATGGGTCGGTCTCATGGCGGACATCCTGGACCGCCTGATTCACAGCATGCTCACAGCCCCCTGAAGGTTTGCTGTGCATCGTGGGCGGTAAGACGGCGTCTACAGGAAATCTTCAGCCTTCGCCGGGGTGAGTTCCAAGCCTGGTGCGCCAGGGTCAGGCGCTGTGAAGCTGTCGACCAAGCGCGGAGCGCTGATCGTGAACGGGACCCTGGGGGTCCTGTTGCTGGGCGGAGTGGTGATCGCCTACTCCTCCCTCGGCGGCGAGGCCTCGTCCGCCGACGCCGCGGTGCGGACCGTGCCGGTGACCCGTGCCACGGTCTCCGCCTCTGTCTCCGCCTCGGGAACCGTGGCCAGCGCCCGCGCCCGGTCCCTCTCCTTCGGGTCGAACGGCACCGTCGAGAAGATCTACGTCAAGGCCGGTGACAAGGTCACCGCGGGGCAGATCCTCGCCCGGCTGGACGACGACTCCGCGCAGGAGAGCCTGGACGCGGCCGCCGCCGCCCTCGACACCGCGGACGACGACACCTCGACCGCCGCCGCCTACGCCCAGTACGTCACGGCGAGGAACACCTACCGGTCCGCGAGGCGCGCGGTGGACGGCACCGTCATCAAGGCGCCGTTCGCCGGTACGATCACCGCCGTCAACGGCACGGTCGGCGGCTCCTCGGGCACCGCCGCCAAGGCCGCGACCAACGCGAACAACTCGGCCGGGTCCGGAGCCAACGCCAACGCCAACGCGAACGCCTCGGGCGGGTTCATCGACCTCGCCGACACCCGCAGGCTCGAACTCGTCGGCACCTTCACCGAGACCGACGTCACCAAACTCAAGGTCGGCCAGGCGGCCTCCATCGGGTTCGACGCGCTCACCGGGGTCACCGCGTCCGGGAAGGTCACCCAGATCCAGCCGACCGCCACCACCAGCAACAACGTGGTCCAGTACCCGGTGACGATCTCCTTCACCAAGGTGCCGAAGGAGGTCAGGCTCGGCCAGACGGCCACGGTCGGGGTCGTCGTCGAACGTGCCGAGGACGTGCTCGCCGTCTCCTCCGCGGTGATCTCCACGGCGGGCGGGCGGAGCACGGTGACCGTGCTGCGGGACGGACGCCAGGTGCCCGTCCAGGTGGAGGCCGGGATCAAGGGCGACGCGCTCACCGAGATCAGGTCGGGGCTCGCCGAGGGCGACCAGGTGGTCCGCCCGGTGGCCACGGAGACCGGCCAGCAGGGCGGCTTCCCCGGCTTCGGCGGTGGCGGCGGCCGCAACGGTGGTGGCGGTGGCGGCGGTGGCGGCGGTGGCGGTATGCGCCCCGTCGGCGGAGGGAACGGCCGATGACCGTCCCCGTCCTGTCCCTCACGGACATCACCAAGGTGTACGGCAGGGGAGACGCCGAGGTCCGGGCGCTGCGCGGGGTGTCGCTCAGCGTCGACAAGGGCGACTACGTCGCCATCATGGGCGCCTCGGGCTCCGGCAAGTCCACGCTCATGAACATCCTGGGCTGCCTGGACGTGCCCACCTCCGGCGACTACCGCATCGACGGCACCGACGTCGGCTCGCTGGACGAGCGCAGGCTCGCCGTACTCCGCAACCGGAAGATCGGGTTCGTCTTCCAGTCGTTCAACCTCATCCCCCGGATGAGCGCGCTCGCCAACGTCGAGCTGCCCATGGCGTACGGCGGGGTCGGCGCCGCCGACCGGCGGGCCCGCGCGCTGGCGGCCCTGGAGCAGGTCGGCCTGTCCGACCGGGTCCGCCACGAGCCGAACGAGCTCTCCGGCGGCCAGCAGCAGCGGGTGGCCGTGGCCAGGGCGCTGGTCACCGCGCCCGCCCTGCTGCTCGCCGACGAGCCGACCGGCAACCTCGACACCGCCTCCACCGGGGACGTGCTGGGCATCCTCGACCGGCTGAGCGTCGCGGGCCGGACGATCGTGATCATCACCCACGAGGACGACGTGGCCGCCCACGCCAAGCGGGTCATCCGCCTGGTGGACGGCCGGATCGTCGAGGACCGCCGCCAGGCCCCCGTCGACGGCCTCCCGCCCCGCATGTCTGCGGGAGCCTCCGCCCCCCGCACATCGGAAGCTCCCGCGGACGGCCTCCCGCCCCACACACCGGGTGCTGCCGCAGACGGCCTCCCGTCCCGTATGTCAGAGGCTCCCTCCGGCGGCCTTCCGCCCCGCGCGCCGGAGGTCACCGCGTGAGCCGGCTCGAAATCCTGAGGTTCGCGCTCCGCGGGCTGGCCGCGAACAAGCTGCGCAGCTTCCTGACCACCCTCGGCATCCTCATCGGGGTGGCGGCCGTGATCCTGCTGGTCGCCTTCGGCGAGGGGGCCTCGCAGAGCATCCAGCAGTCCATCCAGCGGCTCGGCGCCAACACCCTCACCGTCTCGGCGTCCTTCGCAGGAGGCGGGGGCGGCGGTGGCTTCGGAGGAGGGGGCGGTGGCGGAGGCGGGGGCCGGGCGGCCGGTGGCCAGAACGAGGGCCCGCGCACCCAGGCCAGGCAGCTCACCCTGGAGGACGCCAGGGCGCTGACCGACCGCGAGCAGGTCCCCTCGGTGCGGAGCGTCTCGCCCGTGGTGACCGCGAACGCGGCCACCGCCGTCCACGAGGGCGCCAGCCACACGATCGCGCAGCTCGTGGGCACCTACCCCAGTTACTTCGAGGCGACCAAC
Organism: Streptosporangium sp. NPDC002524; assembly: GCF_040295985.1. Lineage (NCBI taxonomy): Bacteria > Bacillati > Actinomycetota > Actinomycetes > Streptosporangiales > Streptosporangiaceae > Streptosporangium > Streptosporangium sp. NPDC002524. The sequence goes on from NZ_JBEOWK010000008.1 coordinate 45,473, forward strand.
AAGCCCGTGGACAGCGGCACCTACTTCGTCAACGACGACGTGCTCGCCGCCAGGAAGGTCATGGTCATCGGGCGGACGGTGGCCGAGGAGCTGTTCGGCACGGCCGATCCGGTCGGCAGGGCGGTCAGCGTCTCCGGAGTGCCGTTCACGGTGGTCGGGGTGCTCAAGGAGTCGGGCTCGGCGGGCATGCAGGACGCCGACGACGTGGCCGTCGTGCCGCTGCCCGCCGTGCAGCAGAGCCTGACCGGGTTCGGCGCGCTCGGCTCGATCATCGTGCAGGCGACCGGCGCCGACGCGACCGACTCCGCGCAGGCCGAGGTGACCGCCGTACTGAACCAGCGGCACGGCATCACCCCGACGGGCGTCGCGGACTACCGGATCCTGAACCAGGCCACCCTGCAGGAGACGGTCAGCTCGACCGTCGGGATCTTCACCGCCCTGCTCGGCGCGGTCGCCGCCATCTCCCTGCTGGTCGGCGGCATCGGCATCACCAACATCATGCTCGTCACCGTCACCGAACGGACCAGGGAGATCGGCATCAGGAAGGCCATCGGCGCGCCCAGGAGCGCCATCCTCGGCCAGTTCCTGCTGGAGGCGACGGTGCTGAGTCTGGTGGGCGGCCTGTCGGGCGTCGCGATCGCGTTCGCCGGGACCCGCTTCACGATCGCCGGGATCTCACCGGTGCTCGTACCGTCCTCGATCGCGCTGGCCCTCGGCGTCTCCGTGGGCATCGGGCTGTTCTTCGGCGGCTACCCGGCCAACCGGGCGGCCAGGCTCCGGCCCATCGAGGCCCTGCGTCACGAGTGACCCGTACGGCCAACGCGGCCTGGGGCGTTAAGCAAGGAGAGACACATGGGCGGCAACGCCGACGAGACGGTCCCGGCGGGGAGATCCCTGGAGGGCTCCCCGTTCCGGGGGGATCTGGACAGCGAGCTGGCGGCCCGGCCGCCGCGCCGCCTGTCGAAGCTCACCCTCGTGCTGGGTGCCGGGGTGATGCTCGTGGCGGGGGTGATCGTGGGCATCCAGGCGCAGAAGGCGATGGGCGGCCCGTCCGGCGCCCCCGCGGCGGCGACGCGGCAGGGCGGCGCGGGCCCCGGCTTCGGTGGCCCCGGCGGCTTCGGCGGCCAGCAGGGCGGCCAGGGCCGTCAAGGAGGCCAAGGAGGCCAAGGGGGGCAGGGCGGACAGGGAGGCCAGGGAGCCGGTCAGGGCGGTGGCGGCCGGGGCGGCATGACCGTCGGCACGGTGCAGCGGGTCGAGGGCGGCAAGGTCTACGTCCAGACGGCGGACGGTTCGGTCGTGACTGTGAACACCACGGACGAGACGTCCGTACGCGTCACGAAGCAGGGCAAGGTCACCGACCTCAAGCCCGGAGGCGCGGTGGTCGTGCGCGGCGCGGCGGCCGACGACGGCTCGGTGACCGCGACCGCGATCAACGAGGGCGCCGGACGCCGCTGAACCGGCCACGCAGGAAAGCGGGCCTTTCCCGGGAACCGGCGGTGAGGCGCTTCCCCGGGGCACGACGGTTCTCACGCGCGACGACGCGCGACGACGCGCCACCCGCCGGACGCGACGGCGGGCCGGCTCCCGGAAACGGCGGACCGGTTCCCGGACGCGGGGGCGTACCGCAGGCCGGGACCGCCGGACCGGTTCCCGGGCGCGGAGGCGCACCGCGTGCCGCGGCCGGCGGATGGCGCTGAGACGGTTCTCAGGAAACGTTCAGCCCTGGCTGAGCTGCGTTCCAGAGTGGTGGGCGAGCCTCAGGGGGTGCTGGACAGAGTGGAAGCCCGATTGCTGGTCGTGGACGACGAACCGAATATCAGGGAGTTGCTCTCGGCCAGCCTGCGCCTGTCCGGGTTCGAGGTGGTGACCGCGGTGGACGGCCGGGAGGCCGTGCACTTCGCCGAGCGCATCCGTCCCGACCTGGTCGTGCTGGACGTGATGCTGCCCGACATGGACGGCTTCGCCGTGGCGGGGCGGCTGCGGGAGATGAGCGGGCAGATGCCCGTGCTCTTCCTGACCGCCAGGGACGCCACCGACGACAAGGTCGCCGGGCTGCGGCTGGCCGACGACTACGTGACCAAGCCGTTCAGCCTGGAGGAGGTCCTCGCCCGCATCCGGGCCGTGCTCCGCCGTACCAGGGGGGACCTCGACCTGCCGGTCCGCCTGCAGGTCGGCGACCTGGAGCTGGACGAGGAGGCGCACCAGGTCTGGCGCTCCGGCGTCCCGGTGCGGCTGTCGCCGACCGAGTTCAAGCTCCTGCACTACTTCATGGTCAACACCGGCAGGGTGCTGTCCAAGGCGCAGATCCTCGACCACGTCTGGAACTACGACTTCGGCGGCGACGCCGGGGTGGTCGAGTCCTACGTCTCCTACCTACGCCGGAAGGTCGACACGGCCGAGCCCCGGCTCATCCACACCCTCCGCGGGGTGGGCTATGTGCTGCGACCGCCCCACAGTGATTGAACTTTCAGCTGATATTCAGCTTCAGCTGACCCGTTTCTGAGCTTTGTGTGTTCAAATAGACAATGCACGACCCCCGATCACCTCGGAAGCATCCGAAGGGCTCGGGCTCGCCTCCAGCTGCGGGGGAGACGAGCTCGAAACGGCCCGCGGATGAGGTCCGAGGGCAGGGCCCCACCGCTTTACCGAGTTCGCCCCCGTAACCCGGTCGAGCGGTGGGGCCAAACGCGTCTAGAGGGTCTCTCGCAGGGCAGGATCGACCGTATGGGTGACAACGACGGTCTTCTGGAGACGCTGCGGGAGTTGCGGCGGCATCTCGACCGCGAGCTGTTCCCCCTCGCGATCGGCGACGTGACGGCCGACCGCCGGGCACTGCGCGAGCTCACCGGCCAGCTCGACGACTACCTGATCCCCCGGCTGAGCGCGATCGACGCCCCGCTGCTCGCCGTCGTCGGCGGCTCCACCGGGGCCGGGAAGTCCACGCTGGTCAACTCCCTGGTCGCCGAGGACGTCTCCGAGCCGGGCGTGCTGCGGCCCACGACGATGGCCCCCACCCTGGTCACCAGCCCCGTCGACCGCGAGTGGTTCACCGCCCAGAACGTCCTGCCCGGCCTGCCGCGCGTCACCGGGAGCGGCAGGGGCGAGCCCGGCACGCTCCGGATCGTCACCGCCGCGGCCGTCCCGCCCGGCCTGGCCCTGCTCGACGCCCCCGACATCGACTCGATCGTCGCGGCCAACCGCGAGCTGGCCGCGCAGCTGCTCGCCGCCGCCGACCTGTGGCTGTTCACCACCACCGCCGCCCGGTACGCCGACGAGGTCCCCTGGAGCTTCCTGCGGTCGGCCAGGGAGCGGAGCACGGCCCTCGCCGTCGTCCTGTCCAGGGTCCCTCCCGAGGCCATGGGCGTGGTGCGCAAGGACCTCAACCGGCTGCTGGAGACGAACGGCCTGGGCGGCACGCACCTCTTCGAGGTCCCCGAGCTGACACTGCCCGACGAGAACGCCCGCCTGCCGCGCCAGGCGGTCCAGCCGATCGCCGACTGGCTCATCACCATCGCCGCCGACTCCCGTTCCCGCGCCGAGGTGGTGCGCCAGACCCTGTCCGGCGCGCTGGAGAGCCTCTCCACCCGCGTGCCCGCGCTCGCCGCGGCGGTCGACCGCCAGCACACCGGCGCCGAGGAGCTCCGCTCGACGGCGGACGCCGCCTACGCCGTGGGCCTCGCCTCCTTCGACGAGGGCATGCGGGACGGGTCGCTGCTGCGCGGCGAGGTCCTGGCCCGCTGGCAGGACTTCATCGGGACCGGTGACCTGATGCGCTCCCTGGAGAGCCGGGTCGGCAGGTTCAGGGACCGGGTCGTGGCGTTCGTCACCGGGCGGCCCGCCCCCGAGAGCGAGCTGCGCAACGCCCTGGAGAGCGGGGTGGAGGCGCTGATCAGGGCCTCGGCCGACGGCGCCGCCGAGCGCCTCCTGGAGTCGTGGTCGTCGCACCCCTCGGGCCGGGCCCTCCTGGAGCGCGAGGGGGTCGCCGTCGCCGGACGTCTCGGCCGCGCCTCCGCCGACCTGCCCGCCAGGGCGGAGGAGGCCGTCAGGGGCTGGCAGTCGTACGTGCTCGACCTGGTCCGCGAGGAGGGGGCGGACAAGCGGACCACCGCCCGCGTCGCCTCGTTCGGCCTCAACGGGGCCGGGCTGCTGCTGATGATCGCGGTGTTCGCCTCGACCGGCGGCCTGACCGGCATCGAGGTCGGCATCGCCGGAGGCACCAGCGTGCTCAGCCAGAAGGTCCTGGAGGCCGTCTTCGGCGACCAGGCCGTCCGCGACCTCACCGTCAAGGCCCGCTCCGACCTGCGCGCCCGCGTGGCGATCCTCCTCGGCCAGGACGCCGACCGCTTCACCGACCTGCTGGACGCCGTCCAGCCCCCCGAGGGCACCGCCCACGCCCTCCGCGCCACCGCCGACGCCGTACGCGAGCACCTGCGCGAGCTCCCCGTCGCGGACCGCCGGGCCGCCCTCCCCGCGGGGGCCGTCCCGCTGGCCGTGGGAGAGTCCCGGAGACCGCCCGACGGCCTCCCACGCGTGACCGGCGCGCCCGACGGCGTCCCGCGCGCCACCGGCACGGGAACCGGAGAGGCGGGCCAGGCGTGAAGCTGCTGCGACGAGAGAAGACGGTCTCGCTGGACGACCGGCTGGCGGCGCTGGCCCGCGCCGCCGACCTGGCCGACGGGAGGCTGGACGCCGACGCGGTCGCCGCCGCGCGTGCGGTGATCTCCCGCGCCGGGGTACGGGCGAGCCTGTCGGTCGACCACACCGCGGTCGCGCTGGCCGGGGCCACCGGCAGCGGCAAGTCCTCGCTGTTCAACCTGCTGTCGGGCACCTCGCTCGCCACGGTCGGCGTCACCCGCCCGACCACCTCCACCGCCCAGGCCGCCCTCTGGGAGGGCGCGGGGGCGGGGCCGCTGCTCGACTGGCTGGAGATCCCCCGCCGCCACGAGCTGCTCGACGCCTCCGGGCAGGCCGTCCAGGGCCCGTGGCACGGGAACGGCGAGAAACCCCGATCCGGCGTCGAGCGGCCGGACGGCAGGAGCGGGGCCGTGACGAACGAAGGGAGCGGGGGGACGGCGGCCGTCCCGTTCGCCATCGGAAGCCCGGCGTCCGCCGCCGTTGTCCGGCCGTCGGACGCCTCGGGTGCCTCCGCTGTCCCCGGGCAGGCGTCCGGCGCGCCTGGGCTGGACGGGGAGGCCGCCGGGCTGATCCTGCTGGACCTGCCCGACCACGACTCGATCGAGCCGTCGCACCGGCTGGAGGTCGACAGGCTCGTCGAGCTGGTCGACCTGCTGGTGTGGGTGCTCGACCCGCAGAAGTACGCCGACGCGGCCGTCCACGACCGCTACCTCCGGCCGCTGGCCCGGCACCGGGGGGTCATGGTCGTCGTCCTCAACCAGATCGACCGGCTCTCCCCGGCCGCCGCCGAGCGGTGCCTGAAGGACCTCCGGCGGCTCCTCGACGAGGACGGCCTGACCGGGGTCCCGGTGGTCGGGGTGTCCACCCGTACCGGCGCGGGCGTCCCCGAGCTGCGCTCGCTGCTCACCTCCAGGGTCGCCGACCGGCGATCCTGGTCCGCCCGGCTCGCCGCCGACGCGGGCATGGCCGCCGACGCGCTCCTCCAGGCGTCCGGCGTCGCCCCCGGCGAGACCCCTCCCGGCGCCGCGAGCGGGCCGGACGGCCTGGCGAGGCCGTTGCGGGACGCGCTGTCGCAGGCCGCCGGGGTGCCGGTCGTCGTCGAGGCCGTGGCCAAGTCCCACCGGCACCGCTCGGTCGCCGCCACCGGATGGCCGCCCACCCGATGGATCCGCCGCCTGCGCCCCGACCCGCTCCGCCGCCTCCGCCTGGACGCCGCGAGCCGGTCCGCCGCGGGGGCGAGGACGGCGGGGGAGGAGCCGGTGGAGCCGGGCGGCGTCGTCGGAAGGACGTCCATCCCCGTCGCGACCGTCGTCCAGCGTTCCCGGATGGACACCGCGATCCGCGAGGCCGCCGGGGCCGCCGCCGCGGGGCTCCCCGCACCGTGGGCCGCCGCCGTACGGCAGGCGGCGAGGTCGCGCGGGGACGAGCTGGAGGACGGCCTGGACCGGGCGGTGGCCACCACCTCGCTCGGGGTCTCCCGGCGGCCCCTGTGGTGGCGGCTGGCCGGGCTGGCGCAGTGGCTGGTGCTCGCGACGATGCTCGCCGGGGTGATCTGGCTGCTCGCCCTGGTCGCCCTCGACTATCTCCGGCTTCCGCAGCTCTACATGCCGACCGTGGGAGAGCTGCCCTGGCCGACCACGCTGCTGATCGGGGGCGTCCTGCTCGGGCTGCTGATCGCGCTGCTCTCCCGGGTGGCCGCCTGGCTCGGCGGCCGGCGCCGGGCCCGCAAGGCGGCGAAGGCACTGCGGTCGAGCGTCGACAAGGTCGGACGCGAGCTGGTGCTGGTCCCCATGGAGGAGGAGCTGACCCGGTATCAGCACTTCACCGAGGCGGTCGCGGTGGCCGGAGACGGCGCCCGCGGATAGCCCGCGGGTAGCCCGGACCGTGCCGGGCGGGCGGGTCCCCGGTAGTCCCCGGAGTCCTCGCAGTCGCCGTGGTCCCCGTAGTCGCTGTGGTCCCCCGCGGTCGCTGTGGTCGCCGTGGCCGCCGGGATCGAGCGCCTCCCGGGCGAAGGGGGACGGACCCCGGAGAAGGGATTCCGGTGTCCGTCTCTCAGGAGGCGCTCATCCGCGTCCGCTCCCACTGCCGCGCGGGACCGGTCGGGGCCGGTCGGCGCGTGACGTGGGGGGAGCGCGTCAGGAGGTGAGATTCACGTAGTAGGTCGAGTAGCCGTTCATGTCGATCAGCCGGGTGCCGACGAGCCTGGCGGCGGTGCTGCCGATGTTGACGCAGGAGTCGAAGGCGTTCTGGTAGACGTACATCGGGCCGTAGGCGCCGGTCCAGACGGCCCCGTTGGCCGCTTCGGCGTAGTAGGCGGCGTAGCGGTTGTCGGTGTTGAGGACGAACGCCTCGCCGCCCGGGTTGATGGGCCACCAGCCCCGGGTGCCCCACTGACCGTAGTCGCGGCAGCCGTCGGGACTGTAGAACATGATCGCGACCCACACCTTGGAGGTGTAGCGATTACGGAAGTGCAGCTGCATCCCTACTCCCCCGGCTCTGTGAATCGCAGGGCGAGAGGCCTGTCGTCGATCGGGTCGTCGGCCAGGGGAGGGAGATGGTCCTCGGTCTTCGCGACCACGGCGGCGCGATCCGCCGCTCCCGGTCGCTCGTCCGTCTCACCCGTGTCGGCCGCCGCCGCGCCCGCGAACGCCACCCGGGGGTCGGGAGAGCGTTCGGTGCCGTTGTCCGGCATGTGGCTCACCTACATTCGTCGAGTTCGTAGAGTGATTGCTCGACAACATACAGTCACCTCCAAGGCCATGTAAAGAATCGTTTTCATTTCCGAGGGCGGCGTGGTGGCCGGGGTCGGGGTGGGGGTCGTCAGCGGGGTCCGGGGTCCTGGGGCGGGAAGAAGTCGGCGCTCTGGACGTACTCCATCGCCTTGGCGAACGCGGGGTCGCCGAGACGGCGTTCCATCTCCTCCGGGCTCACGTCCTCCACGCGGGCCTGGATCCAGTAGAGGTTGCCCAGCGGGTCGCGCACCCGCCCGACGCGGTCGCCGAAGTACAGGTGGGTGACCTCGGTGACCGAGGTGCCGCCGGCCGCGACGGCCTGACGGTGGACGGCGTCGGCGTCCTCGACGTAGAGACGGAGGAAGGCGGGGGTCGGCGGCCACTCCGGCCGCCCGTCGAACATCATCACCACCGAGTCGCCGATCCGTACCTCCGCGTGCGCCACCCGTCCGTCCTCACCGGTCAGGCAGGCAAGCTCCTCCGCGTCGAAGGCCTCCCTCAGATAGGCGATGAGCCGCGTCGTGGCGTGAGAGATGATCCACGGCGTCACGGTGCCGTAGCCCTGGGGGATCGGCTCAAAGGACATGGACTGCCTCCTGGTTACGAATGCCTCGATGTGATGACGAAGCTAGCCCTGATACAGGTCGGTTTCTGTCCTGAATGACACCCGCCGGGTGGTGACACGCGTCCTCCTCGACACCCTGGAAAGGCTGCCGTCCTCCAGGGTGTCGAGGAAGACGGTCGCCCGGTGCTCCGGTGACGTCGCGAGGTCACGGCTGCCGACGGTGCCGTCGAGCCTGAGCCGGTTGGGGTAATCGTGGCTTCTGCTATAGTGCATAACGCAATATAGAGGAAGGCATCACCATGGCGCGACGTCCTGATCTGGTCGGCCTGACCGTGCTGGCCATGCTCTCGGTGCGTGCCGGCCATCCCTACGAGCTCCACCGCTTCATCGTCGACACGCACAAGGACTACGTGACGGGGCTGCCCAGGAGCCTCTACCACGCGGTCGAGAAGCTCGCCGGCGAGGAGCTGATCGTCCCGGTCGAGACCAGCAGAGAGGGCCGCCGTCCGGAGCGCACGGTCTACGAGATCACCGACGAGGGCCGCGAGGAGCTGGCGACCAGGCTTCGCGCGCTCCTCGAGAACCCCGGTCCCGACCGCCGTACGTTCACCGCGGCCGTCTCCCTGATGGGGACCCTGCCGGTGCCCGACGCGCTGCGCGCCCTGCGGGCCAGGGCCGCGACGATCGAGGGCCTGCTGGCCGGGATGAAGGCCCACCTGCGCGTCATGAAGGAGGGCGGACTGCCCGACATCCTGATGATCGAGGTCGACTACGAGCACACGCTGAGCGAGGCCGAGCTGGCCTGGGTGCGACGCGTCGTCGCCCGCCTGGAGTCCGGGGAACTCGACTGGTCGGGCACCGTCAGACAGGACCTGCTGTCGCAGGTGATCGACGAACCATGAGAAACGGCTGCCAGGGTGCGTCAACACCCTGGCAGCCACACATCCCAACAAGGCGCCTGCCCTGTCTGGACTCGCAACCTCCAGGATAGGCGCCGCGACCACGAGGAATCGCGCCATGTCCGTGAACACGGAGATCACCGGCCTGCTCACCCGCCTCGCCGAGGCGTGGAACGCGGGCGACGCCACCGCCTACGCCGCCCTCTTCACCGAGGACGCCGACTACATCGTCTTCAACGGCACGCACGTCGAGGGGCGGGCGGCCATCGAGTCCTCGCACCGATGGCTCTTCGACGGCCCGCTCAAGGGCTCCGCCATGTCCCTCCCGGACGACCGGATCAAGGTCAAACCGCTGGCCGAGGCGGCGGTCCTGGTGATCTCGGAAGGCGGCACCGACCTGGCGGGCGAGCTCCGCGCGTCGATCGTCTCCTTCACCGCCGTCAGCACGCCCGAAGGGTGGCGGTTCGCCTCCTTCCAGAACACCAGGGTGGCGCGGTGACGAAGAGAAAGCTGATCACCGAGGTCGCTGGGATCGTCGAGGCGCCGGTCGCCGCGGTCTTCGACGACCTGGCGGACGCGCTGCTGCCCGGCGGCAGGCGCACCGGCCGCTTCACCGTCGAGGATTTCCCCGGCCACACCTCCACGGTGGAGGTCACCGGTCACACCATCTCCTTCCAGGGCGGCTGGTGGTACCGAGGCGAGTGGAGCGTCGAACCGCACCCCCGGGGCGCCCTGCTCGTGCACCGGGTCTTCAACGTCGCGCAGTGGATGCGGTGGGGCGTGCCGGCGGCCAACCGCTTCTTCGTCGGCTTCGCGGACAGGACGCGGCAGGGGTTCGCCGAGAGTCTCGTCCGGACGGGACAGCGCCTGGGCTGTTCGACCCAGCTGACCTAGTCCGGGGAGACAGGCCGCTCGTGCGCGGGGCCGGGGGAGTCCTTCGGTCCTTCGGTCCTTCGGGGATCGGCGGGCCGCCGCCGAGGCCCCCGGCCCGGCCGCCTCAGAACGTGGCCGGGCCGGGGGCCTCGGCCCGGCCGTGTTCCGCGAGGTGGTCCGCTCACCCGGCACCGACAATTTTTCTTGTCTTGACGGCAGAAGTCATCGGTCGCTATCGTCGAGGCGTGTTCGAAGTGGGGATCTCGAACACCGCACCGCGGATCGCCGCGAACGGCAACGCCACCAAGGAGTCATGAAATGTCGCATGAATTTCGTCTCACCCATGACGTGGACCTCCAGGCCACCCCCGAGCAGGTCTGGGAGGCGATCGCGACAGGCCCCGGCGTCGACTCGTGGTTCATGGGCAAGAACGAGATCGAGCCTCGCGAGGGCGGCAGGACGTCCATGGCGATGCCCGGCTTCACCGGCGAGGCGACGGTCACCGCCTGGGAGCCGCCGCACCGGTTCGGCTACCGCTCGGACCCCGGCGAGGACGGCGCGTTCATGGCGTTCGAATACCTCGTCGAGGGCCGTGACAGCGGCGGCACCACGCTGCGGTTCGTGCACAGCGGCGTTCTGACCGGCGACTGGGAGGCGGAGTACGACGCGCTCCGCAAGGGCAACCCGCTCTACCTGCGGACTCTCGCGCGGTATCTGGAGCACTTCCCGGGCCGCACCGCCGTGCCGGTCGCCGCGTTCGGCCCGCAGCAGCCCGACCAGGACCGGGTCTGGGCCGGCCTCACCCGCGCCGTCGGCCTGTCCGAGCAGGTGAGGGAGGGTGACAAGGTGCACTTCACGGTCGCGGGACAGACCGTCGACGGGGTGGTCGACACGGTGCTCGCCCCCGGTTTCCTGGGGGTGCGGACCGACGACGCGCTGCTGCGGTTCGTCGGGGGCGGCGGCGTCATCATGACCGGCCACCACGTCTTCGCCGACGTCGACCGGGCCGACGCCGAGCGGACCTGGGGCGAGTGGCTCGCGTCCGTCTACGCCTGAGCCGTCTTCCCAAGCCTGAGCCGTTGTCCTACGCCTGAGCCGTCGTCTTACGCCTGAGCCGTCTTCCTACGCTTGAGCCGCCCCCACCCCACTCCCACCCCCACCGCCCGTCGCCCTTCTGCCGAGGGGCGGCGGGCGGTTGGCGGGTGTGCGGATGTGCGGGTGTGCGGGTGGAATCCGCTCAGGCCATCGTCACCGGTAGCGGAAGCCGTCGAAGAAGCGGCGGAAGACGCCGCCGACGCGGGGCAGGGGCTCGGCCGGTGGCGGCGCCTGCGCGCGCTGCCTGGCGATGGGCTGGTCGTAGTCGGTGCGTGCGATGGCGTCGAGGACCTGCTGCTCGTCGAAGTCCTCGGACCCCTCGATCACGGGGACGAAACCGACCAGCATCCCGTTGCGCATCACCTGGGCTTCGAGGCCCGCGGTGCCGTCGGTGTCCCATTCGGCCTCGCGCCCGTCGGGCAGTGACACGCGTATCCCGAACTGATACACGCCGACCCTCGCCAGGTGGCCGTCTATACCGCGATCGCGCAGCGCGTCAACGATCCGTCGTGCCCGGTTCTCTTCCACCTCTCCCAGGATAGGTCGGCCGGATCGCGTCCGCTCATACAGGTCGTACGGCTCGTGCGGGGCGGGCCGGCGCGTCCGGCCACGCGGGGGAGTCCGGGGTCACCAGGTGTCGCACCGGAGTGTGCGGGGCCGCGCGGTGGCGTCCGGTGGCGTCCGGTGTCGGTCGGTGTCGGCCGGTGTGGAACGGTGGTGGCCGGTGAATCCGAGGGGTCCTCACATCCAGCTGGCGGCGGACGGTAACCCATCCGAAATGTCGCGACAACTCGTATATCGCACGCTTTGCGAGTGATCATCGCTTCCTCGGACGAACCGGCCGAGGCGAGACCTTCACCGAAGCCCGGCGTCGCGGGCCGGTGTCTTCCGTGGGGCCGGACGCCTTGGCCGCTGAGATCCCCCCTCCTCGGTCGGGGAATTGTCCTTCCAAGGACATGCCTGGTACGCGCCGCTGTCGACGTTGTAAGTTCTCGGATGCTCATATGTCCTGATCTATGCCTCGGTCACCTCGCGCGCGAACCGGCCGATTTCCCCCCGCGATCCGGAGTGATCCATGCCCGCAGCACTTGAGATCCACGGTCTGTGCAAGACCTTCGGCGAGAAGGTCGCCGTCGACCACGTGGATCTGAACATCCCCCAGGGCTCCTTCTACGGGCTCGTCGGCCAGAACGGCGCGGGCAAGACGACCACCCTGTCCATGGCCGTCGGCCTGCTGCGTCCCGACGAGGGGCACGCGCGCGTCTTCGGCGCCGACGTCTGGTCCGATCCGGCCACGGCAAAGACGCTGGTCGGCGTGCTGCCCGACGGGATGGCCATGCCCGAACGGCTCACCGGCCGGGAGGTGCTGACCTACCTCGGGCTGCTCCGCGGGCTGCCCCGCGAGGTCGTCGACCGGCGCGCCGAGGAGCTGCTGGCGGTGCTGGAGCTCGACGAGGCGGAGAAGACACTCGTCATCGAGTACTCCACCGGGATGCGCAAGAAGATCGGCCTGGCCACCGCCCTGCTGCACGCGCCGAGGCTGCTCGTGCTCGACGAGCCCTTCGAGGCCGTGGACCCGGTGTCCGCCGCGACGATCAAGACGATCCTGCGCGGTTTCGTGGCCGGGGGCGGGTCGATCGTGCTCTCCAGCCACGTCATGGCCCTCGTGGAGCAGCTCTGCGACCACGTCGCGGTGATCGACAAGGGCAGGGTCGCCGCCGCCGGACCCCTGGACGAGGTTCGCGGCACCGGCTCTCTTGAGGACACCTTCGTCGGCCTGGTCGGCACCGCCGACGGCGGAGTGAAGGAGCTGACGTGGCTGTCGAGCTGACCATGGTCACCATGAAGGTGGCCGTGCTCCGCCATTCGATGAGCGGGCAGCGGGCCGGCTTCGTCGTCATGGGCGCGCTGGTCGGGCTGGTCCTCGCGGCCGGCACGATCTTCGTGGCCCTCTCCTGGCCGGAACTGCTCCCGGCCGTCTACGCCGTCTGGATGCTGGGCTGGATCTTCGGTCCCGTCTTCGCGGGCGGCGGCGACGAGACGCTCCGCCCCGAGTACTTCACGCTGCTCGGCCTGCGACCGCGCCGCCTGGCGACGGGGCTGCTCATGGCGGCCTTCGTCGGGGCGGCACCTGTGATCAGCCTGCTCGCCCTGACCGGGCTCACGGTCTTCGGCGTACGGCAGGGGGTCGCGGCCGCGCTCGTCTCGGTCCCCGCGCTGCTGCTCCAGCTCGCGATGTTCGTCCTGCTCTCCCGGGTCGCGGTCGCCCTGCTCGGCCTGGCCCTGCGCTCCCGCGTGGGCGCGATCGGCGCCGGCCTGACCAACGGCCTGATCCTCGCCTTCCTGGGCCAGATCTGGGTCGTCTTCATGGCGCTCGGGCAGACGGCCGGTGTCCCGCCGGTGGTGACGGCGGCGACCCGCTACCTGCCCTCCGGCTGGGGGGCGGTCGCGGTCGAGGCCGCCGCGTCCGCCGACTGGCCGCGGGCCCTGGCGGCCCTCGGCGGGATGGCGCTGCTGGTCGTCCTGCTGCTGGCCGCGTGGGCGGCGCTGCTCACCCGGCGGGCCGGGGCGTCCAGGGCGGCCACGAGGGGACGGCGTCCGATCCGGGCCACCACCGCCTCCGGCGCCGTACTCGCCAAGGAGCTGCGTACCTGGTCGCGTGACCTGGTGCGCACGCACCAGCTGACCTTCGCCCTCGCCTACGGCGTGTCCTTCGCGGCGGCCCCGCTGCTGCTGGGCTGGACGGGGATGCTGCCCTGGGCGGGACCGGTCTTCGTCGTGATGGCCGCGGCCATGTCGGCCAACCTCTACGGCACCGACGGCACCGCGCTGTGGCTCACGCTCATGACGCCCGGCGCGAGCGACGTCCGGGGGCGGCAGCACGCGTGGCTGCTGACCGTCGCGCCCGTCGCCGTCGTGGTGACGGTCTCCCTCGCCGCGGTCACCGGCGGGCCGTGGCCCATCCTGCTCGCCGTCCTCCTCGCCCTGCTGGGCGGCGGCGCCGGGCTGGTCCCCCTGGTCTCGGTGTACGGGCTCATCCCCGGCACCGACCCGCACCGGCGCGGCGGCAACCCGCTGCGCTCCACGGAGGAGGAGGGCGCGGTCACCGGCATGGTGTACGCGGTGCTGGCGCTGGCGGCCCTCACCGCGGCCCCCGCGGCGATCGTGACCGGGCTGTTCGGCTGGGCGGGCGTGGCCGTCGGGGCTCTGACGGGCGTGCTCTGCTACTGGGGGTTCGGGCTGCTCGCCGAGCGGCGGCTGCTGGAGAAGGGGCCCGAACTGCTCGACACGATGCGCACCGGCCGCCGTCCGGCTCCGAAGCCGGGCGCGGGCGGCCGGCTCCCCTTCGAGGAACTGCCGCGCCACAAGCAGATCATCATCGGGTTCTGCTTCACGGTCGGCGCGATCCCGCTGTTCCCGCAGGGGCTGCTGGCCGGTTACCTCAAGGTGTCGGAAAGCCCGACGCGCGCGTGGTTCCTCGCCCTCTACCTGCCGTCGTGGCTGCAGTGGCCCACGATCGTGTTCATGGTCCTGCTGGGGGTGGGCCTCTACACGACGGGCGTGATCCTCTCCTACCGTCGCAGGGAGTCCCCGGCGGCCGGAGGTGAACCCGATGGTGAAGCCGGAGCCGACAGTGAATCCGATGGTGAAGCCGGCGGCGAATCCGATGCCGAACCCCGGGCCGAATCCCGCGGCGAACTCAGTGGCGAACCCCGCGGCGAGCTCAGCGGCGAACTCAGTGGTGGACGATGAGCCAGGTCGCGACGGCGGTGACGGTCTCCGAACGGTTGCCGATGATGTGGGGGCGGCTGCACGGGAAGGTGATGGAGTCGCCCTCGGCGAGGGTGACGACCTCCGACTCGAAGTCGATGGTGAGCTCGCCCCGGGTCACGGTCCCGACCTCGTAGCCCTCGTGCTTGAGGAAGTGGCCGTGCGCGTTGGAGATCGAGTTCGGCGGATAGGTCGACTCGAAGAACTCGACGTCGGGTGACGGCGTGGGCGAGAGCCTGCGGAAGGTGATGCCCCCGCTGAGCCGGATGGGCGCGACCTCCCACGAGCGCCGGATGGCGAACCGGCCCGCGGGGGCGTCCGGCCTCTCCGGGTCGGCGCCGGGCACCTCCGCGGTGTCGAAGACGGCGGCGAGCGGCACGCCGATCGCGGACACGAAGGCGATGAGCCTGCTGACGGACGGCCGCATCGTGCCGAGCTCGATCTGGGACACCGCGCTGGGCGAGATGCCGAGCTCGCGGGCGAGGGCCCGCAACGACATCCCCGACCGGAGCCGCAGCTCGCGGAGCCTGCGGCCGAGGTGCTCGTTCGTGATCGCCTCGATCTCCGTGCCGGGTTCCGGGGTCATGGCTGTCACGGCCTCCACACCAATTGTCACAAGGCCTTTACGCGGGCGAAATTAGGGGTCGGGTGTCAAGGCATACATTGACGGCAGCTGTTAAGTGACCACTTAACAGCCCACGCCACAGCCCTCGTAACGGCCCTCGTAACGGCCCTCGCAATGGTCTCGGCCACAGCCCTCGCCGCGGCTCCGGCCGCGGTTCGAGCCTCGGCCGCAGCTCACGCCCCGGCTCACGCCACAGCCCACGCCGCGGCCCGTCACGCGACCCCGCACGGTTGCCGCGGCCTCGCCGACACGCCATCCTCGCCCATCCTCCGAAGCCGATCCTTCGAGTTCTCCGAGCCGATCCCGAGCCGATCCCGAGCCGATCCCGAGCCGATCCCGAGCCGATCCCGAGCCGATCCCGAGTTGATCCCCGAGCCGATCCCGGGCCGGTTGCCCGGCACCTTCCGCTTCGGCACACCCGCGCGCGGGACGCACCGGTTCCCGCACCGTACCCCCCACGGAAGCTGACAATGACCGAACACAGCGCACCGTCCCAGCCGAAACTACACGACGTCGTCGAGGCCGCAGGCATGCCCGTCGGCGCCGGTCTCGTCAAGCCCGGCTACGACCCCCGGCTCGCGAACGAGGACCTCGCCCCGCTCCGCGAGCAGACGTGGTCCTCGTACAACATCTTCGCCTTCTGGATGTCCGACGTGCACAGCGTCGGCGGCTACGTCACCGCGGGCAGCCTGTTCGCCCTCGGGCTGGCGAGCTGGCAGGTCCTGTTCGCGCTGATCGCGGGCATCATCATCGTGAACGTGTTCTGCAACCTGGTCGCCAAGCCGAGTCAGGTCACCGGGGTGCCGTACCCGGTCATCAACCGGGCGATCTTCGGGGTGCGCGGCGCGAACATCCCCGCGATCATCCGGGGTCTCATCGCGATCGCCTGGTACGGGGTGCAGACCTACCTCGCCTCCCAGTCGCTCATCATCATCTTCCTCAAGTTCTGGCCCGCGTCGGCGTCGCTGAACGAGGGCGGCTTCCTCGGCCTGTCCGCGCTCGGCTACATCTGCTACGCCATCCTCTGGGTGGCCCAGGCGGCCGTGTTCTGGAAGGGCATGGAGGCGATCAGGCGGTTCATCGACTGGGCCGGGCCCGCCGTGTACGTCGTCATGGTCGTGCTCGCCGTCTACCTGGTGAGCCAGGCGGGCTGGGAGAACATCAGCCTGGACCTCTCCGAGGGCGAGAACCTCGACTTCGGCGCGTCCATCCCGGTCATGCTCAGCGCGATCGCCCTCGTCGTGTCGTACTTCTCCGGCCCGATGCTGAACTTCGGTGACTTCTCCCGGTACGGGAGGTCGTTCGCGGCGGTGAAGAAGGGCAACCTGCTCGGGCTGCCGATCAACTTCCTGTTCTTCTCGCTGCTCACGGTGGTCACCGCGTCGGCGACCGTGCCCGTGTTCGGCGAGCTCATCACCGACCCCATCCATACGGTCGAGCGCATCGACACGCCGTTCGCGATCCTGCTGGGCGGGCTCACCTTCGTCATCGCGACCATCGGCATCAACATCGTGGCGAACTTCATCTCCCCGGCGTTCGACTTCTCCAACGTGAACCCGCAGAAGATCAGCTGGCGGACCGGCGGCATGATCGCGGCGGTCGGCTCCGTGCTGCTCACGCCGTGGAACTGGTACAGCAACCCGGACGCCATCCACTACACGCTCGGCATCCTCGGCGCCCTGATCGGGCCGCTGTTCGGCATCCTGATCTCCGGCTACTACATCGTGAGCCGCCAGCGGGTCTGGGTGGACGACATGTTCACCCTCGAACCGACCGGCCGCTACTTCTTCCGGGGCGGCTACAACCCCAACGCGGTCTGGGCGACGGTGCTCAGCGGGGTCCCCGCGATCGCGTCGGTGCTGGTGCCGAAGATGGTGCTCGACCTGGGGCTCACCACGGCCGACGCGACCTGGATCGCCGACTACAGCTGGTTCGTCGGCTGCGGGCTCGGGTTCGTGGCGTTCACCGCGCTGGAGCGGATCTCGCCGAGGATCGGCGGCCTCGACCGCGACACCGAGCGGGTGTCGGACGGCACGGCCCTGGCCGGTTGATGTCCCAGATCAATATCCGGGTGATCAATCCCAACACCGCGCGGGCCATGACCGAGAACATCGGCCGGTGCGCCCGCGCGGTCGCGGCGCCGTCCACCGTCGTCACGGCCGTCAACCCGACCATGGGCCCGGAGTCGATCGAGAGCCACTACGACGAGGCCCTGTCCGTGCCGGGCCTGCTGGCGGAGATCGCGGCGGGCGAGGCGGCGGGGGCGGACGGCTATGTGATCGCCTGCTTCGGCGACCCCGGCCTCGACGCCGCCCGCGAGCTTGCCTCGGGACCGGTGGTCGGGATCGCCGAGGCGGCGATGCACGCCGCCACCCTGGTGGGCCGGAGCTTCAGCGTCGTGACGACCCTCGCCAGGACCACGGGCCGGGCCTGGGACCTCGCCACCCGGTACGGCTTCGCGGGCGCGTGCCGGGGGGTGCACGCCTGCGACATCCCCGTACTGGAGCTGGACGACCCCTCCTCGGACGCGCGGAAGGTGGTGACCGCCCTCTGCGCGGCGGCCGTGGAGCGGGACGGATGCGACTCGATCGTGCTCGGCTGCGCGGGCATGGCCTCGTTCTGCGCGGACGTCTCCCGGGCCGTCGGGGTTCCGGTGATCGACGGCGTGACCGTGGCGACCAAGCTCGTCGAGTCGCTGGTCTCCCTCGGCCTGCGGACCAGCACCCGGAGCGAGTTCGCCCCTCCGGGCCCCAAGCGGTACACGGGCCTGCTGCGCGACTTCTCCGTCTGACGTACGCGATCTGACGTCCCGTCCTCCGGCGCCGGGGCGCGGGACGGGGGTGGCCGCCGGGCGGGATCCGCCCCCGCGGGACGGCCGGGCGGGGGCGGCTCGGTAAAGCGCTTTCCAAAAAATGTCCAAGTCGCCGCGTCCGGGAACTCGCTGCTTTACGAAAAGCCGCATAACGGACTTAGGGGATGGGGTGGGTGGCCGTGCATCTGGTGTTCCAGGCAGTGATCGCCGGGGTGATCGCCGCGACCATCCTGATGGCGGTGATGGGCTGCCAGTGGCGCCGCCGCCGGCACCGGTGGCCCGCTCCGGGGAGGTCGTGGACGGACGACGGCGATGAACTCCCCGTGCTTCCGGAACCCGGGGGCCGGGACGACGGGCGCGGCGGCCTTCCGTACACGCCGAGGACGCCGGCGGTCCTCTCACCGGACATCCGGCTCGCGGGGGTCACAGGGGCGGGGTCCGGCCCAGGGGTGTCGCGGTGTCCTGGAGGGCGTTCAGCAGCGGGACGAGCAAGGGGTGCCGTTCCGCGCCCCGGCGTACGGCGGTGAAGACGCGGCGTTCGGGGCCGGGCACCGGGCGGATCACCACGCCGGACGGGTCGGTGCCGCGCAGGGCCAGGCGCGGCACCATCGCCACCCCGGCCCCGGCGGCGGCGAGCGCGACGACCGCGCTGAAGTCGTCGGAGGAGTGGGCGAACTCGGGGGTGAAGCCCGCGTGCTCGCAGGCCAGGGCGATCACGTCGTGGCAGGGGTTGCCCGGGTAGGGGCCGATCCAGCTCTCGCCCGACAGGTCCGCGACCGTCACCTCGCTCCCGGAGAGGCGATGCCCCCGGGGGAGCACCAGGTCGAACGGCTCGGAGT
Organism: Streptosporangium sp. NPDC002524; assembly: GCF_040295985.1. Taxonomy (NCBI): domain Bacteria; kingdom Bacillati; phylum Actinomycetota; class Actinomycetes; order Streptosporangiales; family Streptosporangiaceae; genus Streptosporangium; species Streptosporangium sp. NPDC002524. The sequence goes on from NZ_JBEOWK010000008.1 coordinate 64,319, forward strand.
AGAGCGGGATGCGCGACAGCCGCCGGTCGTCCTCGGCCGGGGCCCCGCGGTACTCCACGGCCACGGCCGCCTCCACCGCGCCGTCCAGGACCATGGTCAGGCTCTGGTCGCCCTCGGCGTCCAGGACGCGCACCCGGATGCCGGGCTCCTTGTCCCGCAGGGTGCCGACGGCGGGGGCCACGACCAGCCCGATCGCGGTGGCGAAGGAGGCCACCCTCACCTCGCCCGCCGTGCCGGTCGTGTGGGCGGCGATGTCGGCCTCGGCCCGTTCCAGCTGGGCGAGGATCTCGTTGGCGTGGCCGAGGAGGATGCGCCCGACGGCGGTGAGCCGCACCCCCCGGCCGTCGCGGTCGAGCAGCCGGTGGCCCACCTCGTGCTCCAGGGCGACGAGCTGCTGGGAGACCGCCGAGGGGGTGAGGTGCAGCGCGGCGGCTGCAGCGGTGACCGTGCGGTGGTCGGCCACCGCGCGCAGGGTTCTGAGCCGCCGCGTGTCTATCACCTCTGTATTCTCGCCGAGGTCACCCGTGAACTGCGACAAATGGCCTTTTGGTGATCGTTATCGGTACTTGGTGGTGGGGTGCGGCCGGGGCTTGGTGGTGGGGTGCGGCGGTGCTCGTTCACGGGGCCGGACCGGGCCGTCGGCGTTCGGCCCGGGGGCTCGGCTCGGGATGTTCGGTCCGGGATGCCCGGCCCGAGGTGTTCGGTCCGGGGCGTGCCGGTCCGGGGCGTGCCCGGTTCGGGGCTCGGGCGCTCGGCTCGGGGCGCCCGGCCCAGGCGTGGCCGGTGTGGTCAGCCGCGGGCGGTGGCGAAGGCCGCCAGGGCGCGGTCGACGTCCTCGGCCGAGTGGGCCGCGGACAGCTGGACCCGGATGCGGGCCTGGCCGTGCGGGACCACGGGGTAGGAGAAGCCGATCACGTAGACGCCCAGCTCCAGCAGGCGTTCGGCCATCGCGGCGGCCTCGGCGGCGTCGCCGATCATCACCGGGACGATGGGGTGGTCGCCGGGCAGGATGTCGAACCCGGCCTCGGTCATGCCGGTGCGGAACCGCTCGGTGTTGGCGCGCAGCCGCGTCCGGGCCTCGTCCGAGCCGCTGATCAGGTCGAGGACGCGCAGCGACGCGGCGGCGATCACCGGGGCGAGCGAGTTGGAGAACAGGTAGGGGCGCGAGCGCTGGCGGAGCAGCTCGCAGATCTCCCTGCGCGCCGCCACGTAGCCGCCGCTGGCCCCGCCGAGCGCCTTGCCGAGCGTGCCGGTGAGGATGTCGACCCGGTCCCGTACGCCGTGCAGCTCGGGGGTGCCCCCGCCGTGCTCGCCGACGAAGCCGACGGCGTGCGAGTCGTCGACCATCACCATGGCCCCGTACCGCTCGGCCAGGTCGCAGATCTCCTCCAGCGGCGCGACGTAGCCGTCCATGGAGAAGACGCCGTCGGTGACGATCAGCCTGCGCCGGGCGTCGGCGGACTCCTTGAGGCGCGACTCCAGCTCGGCCAGGTCGCGGTTGGCGTAGCGCAGGCGCCGCGCCTTGGACAGGCGGATGCCGTCGATGACGCTCGCGTGGTTGAGCGCGTCGGAGATCACCGCGTCGCGGTCGTCGAGCAGCGTCTCGAACACGCCGCCGTTGGCGTCGAAGCACGAGCTGTACAGGACGGTGTCCTCCTGGCCGAGGAAGGCCGAGAGCCGCGCCTCCAGCTCCTTGTGCACCTCCTGGGTGCCGCAGATGAAGCGGACCGAGGCCATGCCGAAGCCCCAGCGGCCGAGGGCCTCCTGGGCGGCGGCGACCACCTCGGGGTGGTCGGCCAGGCCGAGGTAGTTGTTGGCGCAGAAGTTGAGAACCTCGCCGCCGCCCGCGACCGCGATCCCGGCGCGCTGCGGGGTGGTGATGACCCGCTCGGGCTTGAGCAGCCCGGCCTCGGCGATCTCGTTCAGGGTCGTACGGAAGTCGTCGCGGAGATTGTCGAACATCAGGCGGTCCAATCCGAGGTGATCTTGTCGGTTCCGCTGTGGACGGCACTGGGCATCGGGCCATCCAGCATCGAGCCGTCCGGCATCAGGTCGTCCGGCATCAGGTCGTCCAGTCCAGGATGATCTTGCCGGTCCTGCCTCCGGCGGCGGTGTCGAAGGCCGCGTCGAAGTCGCGGTAGGAGAAGCGGTCGGTGATCACCGGGGAGAGGTCGAGGCCCTTCTCCAGGAGCACGGACATGGCGTACCACGTCTCGTACATCTCCCGGCCGTAGATCCCCTTGAGGGTGATCATCGAGGTCACGATCGTCGCGAAGTCGACGGCGAACTCCTCGGCGGGCAGGCCGAGCATCGCGATCTTCCCGCCGTGGGACATGGAGGCGATCATGTCGCGGAGCGCCTTCGGGTTCCCGGACATCTCCAGGCCCACGTCGAAGCCCTCGCGCATGCCCAGCCCGTCCATGCCCTCCTGGACGGACGTCTCGGCGACGTTCAGGGCCAGGGTGACGCCGAGCTTGCGGGCCAGCTCCAGCCGCTCGGGGCTGACGTCGGTGACGACCACGTTGCGGGCGCCCACGTGGGTGGCGACCGCGGCGGCCATCAGCCCGATCGGCCCGGCGCCGGAGATCAGCACGTCCTCGCCGACCATCGGGAACGTCAGGGCGGTGTGCACCGCGTTGCCGAACGGGTCGAAGATCGCGGCCACGTCGAGGTCTACCGGGACCCGGTGCACCCAGACGTTGGAGGCCGGGAGCGTCACGTACTCGGCGAAGGCGCCGTCGCGGTTCACCCCCAGCCCGATCGTGCTGCGGCACAGGTGCCGACGTCCGGCCATGCAGTTGCGGCACTTGCCGCAGACCAGGTGCCCCTCGCCGCTGACCAGGTCGCCGGGGGTGATGTCCTCCACGCCCGGCGCCACCTCGACGACCTCGCCGCAGAACTCGTGGCCGATGACGAGCGGCGTCCGCAGCGTCTGCCGGGCCCACGCGTCGAAACTCCGGATGTGCAGGTCGGTGCCGCAGATCCCGGTGCGCAGCACCCTGATCAGCACCTCGCCGGGACCGACGGACGGCTCGGGCACGTCGGCCAGCCACAGGCCGGGTTCGGCCCTCTCCTTGACCAGCGCTTTCATAGCGGATTCCCCCTCAGCTCCGACCCTACGCACTGTGCCCGGTCGCCTTCGGGGGTGTCCATCGCGGTTTTCTTAACCCCACCCACAGCGTTGCTTCACGCCCGGTCCCCGAGACCTAGAGGGTTACCCAGACATTTCCTCTCAAATCGGCGGAACCAAATGGCGGTTGCAAAAGGCGTATATCACTCTGTGATCGGTCATACATCGTCCGTGCGCATGCTTGTGCGAACCACACGCACACGGAAGGGCGCATCATGAGCGAGCAGACGGAAGTCGTCCTGCCCACGGCGGACGACCTGGTCCCCCCGGCAGGTGTCAAGGCCTGGGCCTTCGGGGCCCGGACGCTGCTGAAGGGGTTCCACGACAAGATGACGATCGTGAACAAGGAGAAGCCGCACGTCGAGCTCCTGATGACCAAGCTGTCGCGCCTGGAGAGCGCGATCATCGCGGGCACGGCCGAGACGGCCGCCCGCACCACGTTCGTCGAGTGGGTCAGGGACGAGGACGAGGGCGGCTGGCCCTACTACGTGAAGGTGAAGGCCGCGGATGATCTGCGGCTGGCGCGGGAGGCGCGGGAGGCCCGGCGCCAGGAGGTCGCCGGATGGGCCAGGAGCGAGGCCGTCAAGGAGCGCAACCGGTACGGCTCGGGAAACAACAACGCCGTCGGCATGGTGATCTCGGGTCTCGCCGACACGGTCTCGGAAACGGTCTACGTCGGCACCAGCGGGGCGTACGCCTACGCGGTGGTGCAGCACCCGGTCATGAAGAAACTGCTGACCGGAGTGGTCCAGGCGGAGTCGTGGCCGGTCACCGGGTGCGCGGAGGTCGACGCGATGAACAAGTTCCTCATCGCGAGGGCCGTCACGCCCGCGACCAAGATCGAGCCGGGCACCCTTTACTTCCACGCCGAGACCTGGAACGAGAAGGGCGGGAAGTGGCAGGCGCGCGGCGCCTGCAAGAACTGCGAGCAGTGGCTGTCGAAGATCGAGGCCCGTCACGGCTGAGGCGGACGGTGACTCCGTACGGGCGAACCGAACGCCCCGCCCGCGGCCGGGGCCCGGCGCCGTCGTCCGGCGCCGGGCCCGCGTGGGCGGAGATTCGGGAGGGGCGGGAGGGGCAGGAGGGGGTCAGGAGGTGGTGCGGCGGTGCTCCTCACGCGTTCCGGCTCCCGAAGGCGTTCCCGCTCCCGAAGGCGTTCCGGCTCCTGACGGCGTCCCCGTGCCCGTGCCCGTCCCGAGGAGGTCGTCGCCGGGCAGGTGGGCGGGGGGCGCGTTGAGCTGGCGGGGGCCCAGGTCGGCCTCGGCCGCCTCGGCGACCGCCTCCGCGGCGGCCTTCTCGGCCAGCATCCGCTCCTCGGCCGCCGCCTCGTTCACCCTGGGGGTCTCGCGGACGGCCGACGACTGCGGGAGCGCCTCGGTGAACGCCCTGGAGACGCCCTGGATCGCGGAGGTGACCTCGCTGGGGATCACCCAGAACGTGTTGTTCGGGCCCTTGGCCAGCTCGGGCAGCACCTGCAGGTACTGGTACGCGAGCAGCTTGGGGTCGGGGTCGTTGCGGTGCACGGCCTGGAAGACCTCGTCGATGGCCTGCGACTGACCCTCGGCCTTGAGGATCGCGGCGCTCCGGTCACCCTCGGCCCGCAGGATCGCGCTCTGCTTGTCGCCCTCGGCGGTGAGGATCTGCGACTGCCGCTGGCCCTCGGCGTTGAGGATCGCGGCGCGCTTGTCCCGCTCGGCGCGCATCTGCTTCTCCATCGCCTCCTTGATGCTCTTCGGCGGGTCGATGGCCTTGATCTCCACCCGGTTGACCCGGATGCCCCACTTGCCGGTCGCCTCGTCGAGCACCCCGCGCAGCTGGCTGTTGATCGTGTCGCGCGAGGTCAGCGTCATCTCCAGGTCGAGCGAGCCGACGACGTTGCGCAGCGTGGTGACCGTGAGCTGCTCCACGGCCTGGATGTAGTTGGCGATCTCGTACGCCGCCGCCCGGGGGTCGGTGACCTGGAAGTACAGCACTGTGTCGATCTCGACGACCAGGTTGTCCTCGGTGATCACCGGCTGGGGCTTGAAGGAGACGACCTGCTCGCGCAGGTCGATCATCGGGTAGACCCGGTCGATGTACGGGATCACGAAGTTCAGGCCGGGCTTCAGCGTGCTGTGGTAGCGGCCCAGCCGTTCCACGTTGCGGGCCCTGGCCTGGGGGACGATGCGCACCGAGCGGATCACGGTGAAAACCGCCAACAGGACGATGAGCAGTCCGGCTATGAGCAGAGCGTCCATGGTGTCACTCCCGTGGATACACGAGCGCGGTCGCGCCCTCGATCTCGATGACGTCGACGGTCGCCCCGGCGGGTATCACCAGGGTCTCGTCGTAGGCCCTGGCGGACCACTCCTCGCCGCCGATCCGCACCCGGCCGTCCCGGCCGGTCACCTCGCGCAGGACGTAGGCGGGCTTGCCCACGAGCGCCTGGATCCCGAACCGCTGGCTCCGGGGCTGCCGCATGGTGAGCTGGCGCTTGGCGATGGGCCGGACCACGACCACCCCGGTGATCAGGGACGCGATGAACACCACGAGCTGGAGCGGGATCGGCAGGCCGAGCCCGGCGGCGACGGAGGTGATGAGGGCGGCTCCCCCGAGCAGGCCGAGAGCGGTGGTCAGGGTGAGTATCTCGGCGACCCCCAGGGCTACCGCCAAGATCAACCAGATGACCCAATACTCCATGCTCCGGCCCTCCTGCCTGTACAACGCGCCGGACGTCCGGGAGGTTCCTCTCCCCACCGTATGTCCTTCGCCGGATCGCCGACAGGCCCGGCCGCGCCGCCGGATCCCGGGGCTACCGGGCGGGCTCGATCGTTCCCGAGACCGCGCCCAGGGTGATCGTGGTCCCGCCGGGCCCGGGGGCGGTCGCGGTGATCGTGACGGTGTCCCCGTCCTCCAAAAAGGCCCTGGCCGAGCCGTCGGGCAGTTTCAGCGGCTCGGTCCCGTTCCAGGTCAGCTCGATCAGCGAGCCGCGCTCGCCCGGCTCGGAGCCGGACACCGTGCCGCTGGCGTAGAGGTCGCCGGTGCGCAGGGCGGCGCCGTTGACGGTCATGTGGGCGAGCATCTGGTCGGGCGTCCAGTACATGTCCCGGTACGGGGGCCGGGAGACGACCTCCCCGTTCACGGAGACCTCCAGCCGCAGGTCGAGCCCCCAGGGGTCCTCGCGGCGCAGGTAGCCGAGCGGCTCCGGGTCCTGCGGCCTGCCCTCGACGCGCGCCTCGGACAGGGCCGCGAGCGGGGTGATCCACGGCGACACCGAGGTGGCGAAGGACTTGCCGAGGAACGGGCCCAGCGGGACGTACTCCCAGGCCTGGAGGTCGCGGGCGCTCCAGTCGTTGACCAGGGTCACGCCGAACACGTGGTCCTCGAACCGCCCGGCCCGGTCGCCGAGGGCCGTGGGCGTGCCGACGACGAATCCCAGCTCCGCCTCGATGTCCAGCTTGGCGGACGGGCCGAAGACCCCCGCGCCGCGCTGCCCGGAGGGGCGGGTGACCGGGGTGCCGGACGCGACGACCGTCCCGGCCCTGCCGTGGTAGCCGACCGGCAGGTGCCGCCAGTTCGGCTTGAGCGGCTCCTCGTCGGGACGGAACATCCGGCCCAGGTTGGAGGCGTGCTCCAGCGAGCAGTAGAAGTCGACGTAGTCGGCCACCTCGACCGGCAGGTGCAACGTGACCTGGTCGAGCGGGACGAGGTGCGGCCCCATCACCGCCCGGTCGGTGCTCAGCTTGTTCTGGATCAGGGCGCGGGTGTCGCGCCACGCGGCCGGGCCCCTGGACATGAAGGCGTTGAGCGAGCCGGTGGCGAAGACCTCGTCGTGCAGGGCCCCGGCCAGGTCGACCACGTGGTCGCCGTACCGGACGCCGACGCGAGGGGTCTCCCCCTCGTGGCGGGAGAAGACTCCGTAGGGCAGGTTCTCCAGGCCCCAAGACATCACGCGTTCTCCTCTTCCGTGTTGGGGGCGGGCGGGCGGCGCGCGATCAGGCCCAGGGCCACCAGGTCCTCGATCGGGGTGTGCGTGTCGCACGATCCGTACGACACCAGCAGTTCCCTGGCGCGCGCCGCGGTGTCGTCGGGCACGGCCTGCGCCAGGCGTACCAGCTCGCCGACGTCGGTCAGCCTCAGCACCGGCACCGGATCGCGGTCCTCCACGGCCGCGCAGACCGCGAGGACCAGGTTGAGGAAGCCGTGCCGGTCCACGCCCAGCACGGGATCGAAGTGGCGGACCGCGTTGTGCAGCCCGGCGGTCGCCTTGAACGGCACGCCGTGTCTCGCGCAGTGCGCGACGAGGGCGCCCAGGTCCGCCGCGCCGGGGAAGGCCCCGGCGGTCAGCCCGCCGCAGCGGAACTTCAGGCCGGGCCCCGTGGCGTCGCGCGGCAGGGAGGCCAGGTATGCGAGGTCGCCCGCGGGCACCTCCACGAACAGCCGGGCGTCGCCGGGCAGCCGTCCGGCCAGCCGCTCCGAGACGGTCCCCGGGGTCTCGCCCGGCGCCTGCCGCACCTCGACCAGCTCGACGGCGACGCCGTCGAGGGGCGGGACGTCGGGGGTGTCCAGGATCAGGCCGACCCGGATCGGGAAGGTCAGGTGGTCGCGGAGCTCCGCCAGGCGTCCGGCCGGGCAGAGGAACCGGTGGGTGAGCACCGGGTCGTTGCCCGCCAGGTCGTTCCTGTGCCGCTCCAGGGCCTCGGCCATCGGCAGCCCGGTCGGCGGGAACAGCCCGGCGTCGTCGACGAGTTCCCGGAAGAGCACCGCCGTTCCCATGCCCACGCCGTTCACAGCCGCGCCCGTCCCCGTGCTCGTGTGTGCGCTCATGGTCCTGTCCCTACCCCGTGACGGGCCCGCGATCGTGCCCCGCGCCGCCGCGGCGACGGGTCCGCGCCCTGGGCGGTGTTCCGATCCGTGTCCTGGGTCGCGTGTGTCAACGGGCCCGTGTCCCGGGTGGCGTGTGTCAACGGGCCCATGTCCACGCGTACGCGGGGTCCTCCACCGACAGCCCGGCCGGGCCGAGGTCGAGGGGGCGGAAGGTGTCGACCATCACGGCCAGCTCGCTCGTCCGGGTGTGGCCCTGCCGTACCGCCTCGATCACGGCCTCGACGGCGCCGGGCTGCGGTCCGTGGGTGAACCCGGCCGGGTGCAGCGAGACCGAGCCGACGTCGATGCCCGAGCCCCTGCGCGCGGTGTAGTCGCCCCCCGCGTAGAACATCAGCTCGTCGGAGTCGACGTTGTGGTGGTTGTACGGGATCGGGATCGCGTCCGGGTGGAAGTCGAGCGGCCGGGGGCAGAACGAGCAGATCACGAAGTTGGGGCCCTCGAAGGTCTGGTGCACCGGCGGCGGGGCGTGGGTGCGCTTCACGATCGGCTCGAAGTCGTTGATGTTGAACGCGTACGGGTAGAGGCAGCCGTCCCAGCCGACCACGTCGAACGGGTGGTCGCGGTAGACCAGCCGGGTGAGCCCGCCGCGCGTGCGGACCAGCACCGGCACCTCCTCGCCCTCGGCGATCATGGGCTCCTGCGGGGTGCGCAGGTCGCGCTCGGAGTAGGGGGCGTGCTCCAGGAACTGGCCGTACTTGGACAGGTAGCGCTTGGGCGGCCGGATGTGCCCCGCCGCCTCGACGGTGAACGCGGTGACGGGGCCGCGCGGCACCCAGCGGTGGATCGTCCCGGTGGGGACGACGACGTAGTCGCCCTCCCCGGCCTCGATCGCCCCGTACGTCGACTCGAACCTGACCCGCCCGCTCGCGACGTAGACGCACTCGTCGCCCATGGAGTTGCGGTAGAGCCCGCTGGGCGCCTCGCTCGCGGCGTACGACATGCGGACGTCGGCGTTCCCGGCGAGCAGCCCGCGCCCGGTGATCAGGTCGCCCCCGGCCGGCAGGTCCTGGGTGCGCAGGTGGCGGGGGGAGAGGGGCACGTTGGGGGTGAGGAGCCCCTGCGACGCGTCGGGCTCGACGGCCTCGGCCTTGATGATCGCCGTGGGGAGGTGGCGGTGGTAGAGCAGCGACGAGTCGCTGGAGAACCCCTCCTCGCCCATCAGCTCCTCGGCGTACAGCCCGCCGTCGGGCCTCCGGAACTGTACGTGCCGCTTGCGGGGGATCTCCCCCACGACCCGGTAGTACGGCATCCGCTTCTCCCAGCTCTGTCCGTTTATCGGACGCATGCGTCCTTTATACGAACAACCATCTGTCAGGGGCGAGGAGATGTCAAACGTCGTTCCCGTGGGACGTGCCGGTTCTCTGCGCACCCGATCCGGTCCCACGCCCGGAACGCCGCGGCCGTGCGGCCCGCCTACGCCGGGCCGGGGGTGTCGTGTCCCAGGCCCCGGCGGATCGCGATCTCCACGGGTGAGTACGCGCCGTCGGCCCGCTCCAGTTCGTACGGCGCGGCCGGCATCAGCGGCGGCTGGGCCATGAAGCGCGGACGCGTCCCGTGGTGCGGTTGCGCCGAGTGCACCAGGAACGGATGGCACAGGAAGACGTCGCCCGGGGATCCGGTGGCGAGGGCGAGCGGCCGGTGGTCGGACGCCGCCACCAGGTCGGGCGCGAGGGTCAGCCCGCTCGCCCCGTCCTCCCCGTACTTCTCCAGCACCTTCGGCACGTCGAGGTGTGAGCCGACCCGGATCCGGGTCGGGGCGTCCTCCTCGCCGACCTCGCTGAACAGGAACAGCATCAGCAGTGCCCGGCCCCGGGAGCGCAGGTTCGTGAAGTACCAGCTCTCGCCCTCCGGCAGGTAGCTCCCCTCGATGTGCCAGCCCGCGTCGTCCGGCTCCTCCTCGTGCGGGAAGCGCAGCGGGAACGTGCCCAGCGAGTAACGCGGCTCCCAGCGTCCCGCGCCGACGAGCAGGTCGTACGCGTGCTGCAGGAACGGCGAGTTGGGCGCGGCGGCGAACGGCCCCTGCGCCATGCCGGGCACCCAGTGCACGGGCCGCGTCCACGTCGCAGGATCGTCCGGGTCGCAGCCCGTCTCCCGCCACAGCAGCCGCGCGCAGTCCGCGGCCACGCGCGGCGCGACGGCGCCCTCCAGCTTCACGAAGCCGTCGCGGAGGAAGCTGGATACCAAGGTCGTGTCGTCCATGCCCCCATCGTGCGACGACACCGGCCCCGGGCGCCCGACATTTTCCGCGCCGCCTGTGTCGGGTGCCCACCGAGCCCCTTCTCGCCCGAACCGCTCTCCTGAAGCGCGTTCAGGGACTCCCGGCAGGGCGTCGGGGATGCCGTCCGAGCGCGCTCAGGGACGTTCCTGGTAGGCGTCGGGGATGCCGTCGCCGTCGAGGTCGGCGGTGTCGGCCTCGTGGATGCGCCGGTAGACCCGGTTGCGCAGGCGGAGGACGATCGCCGCCGCCAGCGCCGCGATCAGGGAGCCCGTCAGGACCGCCACCTTGACGTGGGCGTCGCGCTCGCTGCCGGCCCCGAAGGCGAGCTCCCCGATGAGCAGGGAGACGGTGAACCCGATCCCGGCCAGCACCGACAGCCCGCCCACGTCGACCCAGGCCAGGCTCTCGTCCAGGTCGGCGCGGGTGAAGCGGGACACCAGCCAGGTCGCGGCCATGATCCCGATGGGCTTGCCGACCACGAGGCCGATGACGACGCCCACCGCGACCGGGTCGGTCAGGGCGGTGGCCAGGCCGCTCGGGCCGCCGAGGCTCACCCCCGCCGACAGGAACGCGAACACCGGCACGGCCACCCCGGCCGAGAGCGGCCGCAGGCGGTGCTCGAAGTGCTCGGCCAGGCCGGGCCCGGCGTCCGGGCCCCCCGCTCGTTCGCTGCGGACGACCGGCACCGTGAAGGCCAGCAGCACCCCCGCGACGGTGGCGTGCACCCCGGAGGCGTGCATCAGCGCCCAGGTCGCGGCGGCGAGCGGGAGCAGCAGCCACCAGGCGCGCACCCGGCGCTGGACCAGCAGGGCGAAGAGCGCCAGCGGGACCAGCGCGCCCAGCAGGGGCAGGATTGACAGGTCCGCGGTGTAGAAGATCGCGATGATGACGATGGCGAGCAGGTCGTCCACCACGGCCAGGGTGAGCAGGAAGGTGCGCAACGCCGCGGGCAGGTACCGGCCGATGACCGCGAGCACGGCGAGCGCGAACGCGATGTCGGTGGCCGTCGGGATCGCCCACCCCCGCGCCGCGCCGTCCCCGGCGCCGCTGGAGAGGGTGACGAGCAGGTAGAGCACGGCCGGGACGAGCACGCCGCCGAACGCGGCCGCGACCGGCACCGCGGCCCGCCGCGCCTGGCGCAGGTCACCGGCGACGAACTCGCGTTTGAGCTCCAGCCCGGCCACGAAGAAGAAGATCGCCAGCAGCCCGTCCGAGGCCCAGGCCGCCAGGTTCAGATCCAGGTGCAGGGCCGCGGGACCGACCCTGACGGCGCGCAGTGCCTCGTAGGCTCCCGACCAGGGGGAGTTCGCCCAGATCATCGCCGCCACCGCGCCGGCCAGCAGCAGCGCCCCGCCGACGGTCTCCCCGCGCAGGATGTCCGCGACGCGCCGGGCCTCGTCCCACGAACCCCGGCTGAACAGGCGAGGCGTGCCGGGTGAGGTGCCGCTCATGGGTGCTCCACTTCGGTGTCGGGGCGGGGACCACCGACTTCGGGGTCGGGTCGGACACTGCCGACCAGACTTCCCGGCGCACCGGCGTCCACCCTACCGGCGGGTCCATGGGAGCCCGGCGAGAGGGTGGGGCGCGGGGGTACGTTTTTCCGGGTTCACGGGAGCCCGGCGCGGGGGTACGTCCTTCCGGGGTCACCGGGCCCGGCGCGAGGGTGCGTTCTTCTGGGTTCAGAGGGCACGGTCTTTTCGAGTTCGGAGGGCACGGTCCTTCCGGGTTCACCGGAGCCCGGCGAGGAGGTGCCGCGCAGGGGTCCGGTTCTTCCACGGCATGGCCTCCTCCAGACGGGCGGCGACCCGGAGCAGCAGGTCCTCGCGGCCGTAGGCGGCGACGAGCTGCACCCCGATCGGCAACCCCTCCTCGCTCCGGCCCAGCGGCAGGCTGATGGCGGGCTGGCCGGAGATGTTGAACACCGCGGTGAACGGCCCGTAGTCGAAGATCGACTCCAGCCAGCTCGTCACGGTGTGGCCGGGATCGTCGTACCGCAGGGTGCCGTGCGGTGCGGGAAGGCGGCCCAGGGTCGGGGTGACGAGCAGGTCGTACCCGGTGAAGAACGCCCCCACCAACCGGCTCACCCGGTTCTGCGCGTCGAAGGCCCCCATCAGGCGCGCGACGCCCAGCTCCCTCGCCTCCTCGAAGGCCCGCAGGGTGACGGCCTCCACCTTGGCCGGGTCGGGCGGTCGCAGGGCCGTGAGCAGCGGCGCGGCGACGGCGAGGGTCGCGGTCGGCACCATGGCGCGCATGACGGCGTCCCAGTCGACGGCCGGGCTCGCCTCGGTGACGAGGTGTCCCGCCTTCTCCAGTACGCGGCCCGCCTCGACGGCCGCCGCGGCCACCTCGGGGTCCACCGCCGCCCCCGACCACGCCCGCGTGGTCACGGCCACCCGCAGCACGCCCGGATCGGCCCCTGGCTCGTCGGCGTACCGGCCGGTGGGCGGCGGGGCGGTGTACTTGTCGCCGGGGGCCGGGCCCTGGACGGCGTCCAGGAGGTGGGCGGTGTCGCGGACGGTACGGGTCAGCCCGAGCTCGTAGGACAGCCCGAACAGCGCCTCGCCCAGGTCGGGCCCGCACGGCGTCCTGCCCCGGCTCGGCTTGAGGCCGACCAGCCCGCAGCAGGAGGCGGGGATCCTGATGGAACCGGCGCCGTCACTGCCGTGCGCCATGGGCACCGCACCGGCCGCGACCAGGGCGGCGGCGCCCCCGCTCGAACCGCCCACACCCCGGCGGGGGTCCCACGGGTTGAGGGTGGGCCCGTACCTGACGGACTCGGTGGAGAAGCTGATCAGCATCTCCGGGACGGTGGTCATCCCCAGGGTGACGAGTCCGGCGGCACGGAACCGCGTCATCAGCTCGGTGTCGTGCCGGGCGACGACCCCCTCGATGCTCCGGCTCCCGCAGCAGAACGGCACCCCCTCCGCCACCGGGCCGTTGTCCTTGATCAGGAACGGCACCCCCGCGAGCGGCCCGTCGGCGGAGTGGTCGAGCGCCCGGGGGAACAGCGGCAGCGCGAGACCGTTCACCTCCGCGTTCGCCGTCCCGAGGGCCTCCCGGGCGACGGTCTCGACCTCGGCGGCGGTGACCTCACCCGCCTCTATCAGGCCACGGAGCCCGACGGCGTCGTACCGCACGTACTCGTGAAGTTCCACCGGCATTCCCTCTCTGTGTCTCTCTGTCTCTGCCTCTGCGTTGCTTCGCGTTGTTTCCGGCCTCGGTGCCCTTCTCGCGTCGTGCGGCCGGTACGTCGAGCTTCGGTCCGGTACGCGTCGTGGCCATCCGGGGCAGCACTGAACATCGGTACTGAGAAGCCGGTACCACCGGCCCGGGGAGCCCGGGGGTCCGGAATTCGGGGTTCGGGAGCCTGCCGGTCTTGTCGGTTCTCGTACGAAGGGCCGGTGTTCCGTCACCCGCGCTGCCGGACTCGCGCTGTCAGACTTGGAGGATGGACATCCGACGCGGCCCGGACGCCTTCGTCGGGCGCGAGCGCGAGACGGCACTGCTGCGCGAGGCGATCGCGGCCGCTCACGAGGGCAGGGGCGGCGTCGTCCTGGTCTCGGGACCCGCGGGAATCGGCAAGTCGCGGCTGGTGGAGGAGGCCGTCGCGGGGGAGACGGCCGTCCTGTGGGGACGCTGCCTCGCGGAGGACGGCACCCCGCCGCTGTGGCCGTGGCTACGCGTCATCGGGAAAATCCCCGGGGGGCCGCTTCCTACCGGGGTTGCCGTAATCACCGGGTTCGCCGGAATCGCTGAGACCGCCGGGACTGCTGGGACGGTTGAAACCGCTGGGACCACTGGGACCACTGGGACGGTTGAGACCGCTGGGATTGACGGGACGGCTGAACCCGCAGGGCCCTTCGAAATCACCGGGGTCACCGGGATCACCGGAATCATCGGGATCGCTGAGACCACTGGGGCTGTCGGGATCGGCGTGGCCACTGGTCTCGCTGGGGCCGCCGGGGGCGTCGGGGGATCCGGCGCGATGGACGCATTCGAGGCGGCGGCGGTGCGCTTTCGGCTGATGGCCGCCCTCACCGACGTTCTCGTCGGGGCCGCGGAGGAGGCCAAGGGGCTCGTCGTTGTGATCGAGGACCTCCACGACGCCGACGAGGCCTCGCTGGCCCTGCTCCGCCATGTCGCGTTCGAGGCCGCGGAATCGCGACTGCTCGTCGTCGTGACCCACAGGAACGCCACCACCCGGCGAGCCGTCGAAACCCTCGCAGAGGTCGCCCGTGGTCGCGCGGCACGGATCGTCCCGCTCACGCCTCTCACGCTGCCGGACGTCGAGCGATACCTCGCGGTCCTGCCGCGCGGCGTCACCCCGGCCCGTCCGGTGACCTCCTCGACGACCCACCCGGTGGCTCATCCGGTGGCCCGCTCAGCGGCTCGTTCGGTGGCTCGCTCGGTGCACGAGCGAACCGGCGGGCTGCCGCTGCTCGTGTCGATCATGGCGCGGGCCCTCGACGAGATCGGCTTCAACCCCGGTCCTGGCCCAGGCCCAGGCCCAGGCCCCGGCCCCGGCCCTGGTCCTGGCATCGGCTCCGCCACGGGGACCGCCCCCCGCGTCGGCCCTGCTGCGGGGACCGGCCCTGGCACGAGAACCGGGTCTGCGGGGACCGGCCCTGGCATTGGCCCCGACGCGGGGACCGGTTCCGACATGAGGACCGGCCCTGCCACCGGTCCCGGAGCCGAGGCCGATGGCGGGGCCGATGGTGAGGCCGGTGGTGGGGAGTGGCTTCCTCTGCTGCCGTCGGCGGATCTGCGGTTTCTCGTCGCGAAGATGCTCGACGGGCTCGATCCGGCGGTACGGGACACGGCGAGCGCGGCGGCGGTGCTCGGCGAGGACCTCGACCTCGCCTTGCTCTCCGACGTCGAGGATCTGCCTCCCGCCACGGTGTCCGGCCATCTCGACGCGCTCGCCGGGACCGGTCTGCTCACCCGTACCGGTGACGCGCCGCCCCGGTACCGCTTCACCCACGCCCTGGTCCGCGAGGGGGTCGTCGCGGAGTCGGTACCGGCGGCCATCGCGTTGCACCGGAGGGCGGCCGAGTCGCTGCAGCGGCGGCTGGGCGCCGATCCCGCGCACGCGGCCCGTATCGCGGCCCACTGGAGGCAGGCCGGTGACGACGCCGAGGCACTGCGGGCCACCCTGCGCTGGACACGGGCCGCCGCCGCGTACGCGCTGCGGTCGCTGGCCCCCGAGGAGGCGGTCCGGTCGCTCGACCAGGCTCTGGAGGCGCTCGGCCGCGTGGGAGCCGGGCAGGCGGAGCGGGCGGAGCTCCTCGTCGAGCTCGCGACCGCCGAACGCCTCGCCGGGTGGATCCCGCGAAGCACCGGGCACTGCCGCGAGGCGGCGGACGCGGCGGAGTTCGCCGGGCGGCCCGACCTGCTCACCGCCGCCGCGCTCGTCATCTGCGGGGTCGGCGATCCGTCGGTCGTCGTGCGGACGGTAGCCCTGTGCGATCGCGCGCTGTCCGCTCTGGATGCCCTGGATGCCCTGGATGCCCTGGATGCCCTGGATGCCCTGGACGTACTGGATGGCCAGGATGTCCTGAACGCTTTGGATGCCCTGGACCCCTCGGACGCCCTGGACCCCTCGGACACTCCGGCCCCCTCGGACGCTCCGGACGCCCTGCCGGGAACCGTCCCCCACACCGATACCGGCGCGGAGGGCACTCGTGCCATGACCGCTTCGGAGGTGGCCGTCGCCCGTGCCCGCCTGCTCGCGCGGAAGGCGTGCCTGGAGGTCGAGGCGGGGAGGTCTGCGGGTGCCGTACGGGAGTCGGCGGAGGTTCTGCGGCTGGCGGAGGCGTGCGGTGATCCGGTCGCGCTGCTGGACGCCGGGCGGGCCAGGGCCGGGGTCCTCGACGGGCCGGACGACGTGGTCGAGCGCCTGCGGATCGGCGAGCTCGCCATCCGGACCGCGTCGCGCGCCGGTCGGCCGATGGCCGCCGCGCGTGGGCACGTCTGGCGTGTCGACGCGGGCTACCAGCTGGTCGATCTCGCCGCGGTCGACGACGAGATCGCCAGGCTCGGCGAGCTGGCCGCGACCGCGCGCCTGCCCGTGGCCCGCTGGTACCACCTGCGCGTGTCGGCGGCGCGCGAGGCGCTGGCGGGCCGGTTCGACCGGGCACGCTCCCGGTCGGCTGAGGCGGGGGAGATCGCCGTCCGGATGGGCGATCCTCTCGCGTACCTGGTCACGGACGTCTTCGGGCAGCTCCTCGCGCTCGTACGCGGTGACCGGAGCGACCTGCCCACCGGCTACCGGGAGTCCTTCGCGGCGCTCCCTCCCATCCCCGTCGTCGAGGCCGCCCATGCCCTGTGCCTGCACCTCGACGGGGCCTCGGGGGAGGCGTTCGCCGGGTACGAGCGCCTGCGCCTGCTGTTGCGGGAGCCGGTGCCCGGGGTGCGGGGGATGGGAGTCCTCCAGCATCTGACCGAACTCGTCGAGGCGTTCGACGACGCCGAGGCCGCCGGGTGGGCGCACGCCCTGTGGCTGCCCTGGGCCGCCGCCGGGGGCCTCCCGGGGAACGCGGACAGCTTCTGCGGGGGCGCCTCGGCGCGGGCCCTCGGCCGGATGGCCGCCGTCATGGGACGGCTCGACGAGGCCGCGGAGACGCTGCGGGCCGCGGCCGAGATCAATCTCCGGCTCGACGCGCGGCCCTGGCTCGTCCACACCTGGCTCGCCCTCGCCGACGTGCTGCGGCGCCGGGGAGCGGCCGGTGATCACGCCGAGGCGGCGGCGCTCGCCGCCCGCGCCGCGGCCCAGGCGCGGCGGCTGGACCTGCCGGGACCGCTGGCCCGCGCCGATCGGCTGCTGGCCGACATCGAGGCCCGGCATCGCGCCGCCGACCCGCTGACCGCCCGGGAACGCGAGGTGGCGGGCCTCGTCGCGCGGGCGCTGTCGAACCGGCAGGTCGCCGAACACCTCGTGCTGAGCGAGCGTACGGTCGAGAGCCACGTGCGCAGCGTCCTCGCCAAGCTCGGCCTCACCAACCGGGCGGAGCTCATCGCCCACCTCCTCGGCGACCGCCCCTGAGGGGGGAAGATCCGGCGGTCGTCGTTGTGAGGCGGGGGCCGGGGTCCGGCGGTCGTCGCCGTGAGGCAGGAGGCCAGGGGACCAGGGGACCAGGGGGCAGGGGGCCAGGGGCCAAGGGGCCAGAGGGCCAGGGGCCAAGGGGGTGGCCGGAGGTCAGGGTTTGCGGCCTACGGCGCAGAACTCGTCCACCTCGCGGTCGCCAGCGGCGATCGACGATTCCGGTCGCCAGAGCGGGCACGAGACCACGCCGGGTTCCACCGGTTCCAGGCCGTCGAGGTAGCTCGCGATCTGCTCGGGGCTGCGCAGGACGTACGGGGCCGAGCCGGCCTCGTTCCAGAGGGCGATGGCCTTCTCGAACTCCGGGCCGCGGATCACGTTGGTGCCGTCGGCGACCGCCAGGTAGCTGCCGGAGGGCAGGGCGGCCAGCAGGCGGCGCGTGACCGCCCGTCCCTCGTCGATGTCGGGGAGGTGGCCCAGGATGTTCATCAGCATGAGCCCGACGGGCTTGTCGAGGTCCAGGGTGGCCCTGGCGGCCTCCAGGACCGCGTCCGGGTCGCGCACGTCGGAGTCGACGTACTCGGTCACGCCCTCGGCGGTGCCGATCATCAGGGCGCGGGCGTGCGTCAGCACCATGGGGTCGTTGTCGACGTAGACGATGCGCGCGTCCGGGGCCACCCGCTGGGCGATCTGGTGGGTGTTGTCGGCGGTGGGCAGCCCCGTGCCGATGTCGAGGAACTGGCGGATCCCGCCCTCGCCGGCCATGTACCGGACGGCGCGGGAGAGGAACGCCCTGGACGAGCGGGCGATATCCACGATGTCCGGGAAAATATCGACGAACTGGTCACCGATCTCGCGGTCGACGGCGTAGTTCTCCTCCCCGCCGAGCCAGTAGTTCCAGATCCGGGCGGAATGGGCCACGCTGGAGTCGATCTGGGTGGGAGCGCGCAGGGCGGACTCCTGGGGCACGGGGCGCTCTTTTCCTGGCATCGAAGAACGAGGATCTTGCGTCTTGCGTCTTACGGATTTCTGGCCTTATCGGGGAATTCGTCGGTACGTCCGGTTGAGATGCGACGAAGAAGGCATCAGGTCAGCGAGCCCGACAGCTCCGCGGCGGCGGCGGCGACCCGGGGGCCCACGGCGTCCGGGTCGAGCGGGGTGAAGGTGACCACGCCCACCGACGCCTCCAGCCAGGGGAGGCCGGGCACGGGGGCGGCGACACCTCTGGCCCCCTCCTGGAGCTGGCCCTCGGAGACCAGATAGCCGGTACGGCCCTCGCGCAGGGCGAGGATGGCCAGTCCGGCGGCACCCCGTTCCAGCGGGTGGCGGGAGCCCTCGCGGTAGGCGACGTGCATGTTCGTCCAGGAGGGTTCGACCACCGCCACGGCCAGGCCGTCGTCGCCCTCGGCCACCGTCAGGTGCGCGGTCGCCCCGACCTCCTCCGCCAGCCTGCGCAGGGTCGGGAGGGCGCCCTCCCGCAGCAGCGGCTGCACGGCACGGGCCAGGACGAGGACCCCGAAGCCCAGGTGGACCCGTCCGTCGCCGTCCCGGCGGACGAAGCCCTCGCTCTGGAGGGTGGTGAGCAGCCGGTACACCGCCGGGCGGCTCAGCTCCAGCTCCGCAGCCAGCTCCGTGGGGGTACGGCCCCGCCGCCCGTCGGCGAGCAGGCGCAGCAGCCGCAGGCCGCGCTCCAGGGTCTGCGAGGATTCGGCCGGCATCTAAAACGCCCGCTGGGCTGGAAGCATGCCCCGATTATCGCCCGGCCCCCGGGACGCCCACCGGGCGGGGATCATGCTTCGGACAGCGTCTCCGGTGTCCAGGATGCCCGCCGAGGCCGTCGTCGCGTGTCCCGGGCATCTCGCTGGACGGTGATCGCGCTTCGAGCGTCGTCCGGCCCCGGCCGGAAGGCGGGACCACGCCTCGATCGTCACCGTCGCCCCGGTGCGGGCGAACAGTCCCGGTATCGGCCGGTCCCGAGCATCGGGATCAGTGGGTGCCGGGATCAGTGAGCGTCGAGATCAGCGGGTGCCGGGATCGGTGAGCGTCGGGATCAGCGGATGCCGGTGATCAGCGGGCGTCGAGGAAGGTGAGCACGGCGAGGACGCGGCGATGGTCGTCCTCCGTCCCCGGTATCCGCATCCGGGACAGGATGCTGTGCACGTGCTTCTCGACCGTGCCCTCGGTGATCCACAGCTTGTGCGCTATGCCGGAGTTGGAGCGCCCCTCGGCCATCAGGGCCAGGACCTCCTGCTCGCGCGCGGTGAGGAGTCCCAGCGGGTCGTCCCTGCGGTGGGTCATGATGAGTTCCCGTACGAGACTCGGATCGACGACCGAGCCGCCCTGGGCGACGCGCCCGAGCGTCTCCACGAAGTCGTCCACCCCGGTCACCCGGCTCTTGAGCAGGTAGCCGACCCGGTGTCCCGTGGCGAGCAGCTCCATCGCCTCCTCCACCTCGATGTGCGCGGACAGCAGGAGGATCCCCGTCTCCGGGAACTCCTCGCGGATCACCCGTGCCGCGTCGAGGCCCTCGTTGGCGTGGGCCGGTGGCATCCGGATGTCGAGAATGACGAGGTCCGGCCGGTGCAGCCGGACGAGGGCGAGGATCTCCGTCGCGTCCCCGGCCTGGCCGACGACCTCGAAGCCCGACCGCGACATGAGGCTCGCCACCCCCTCGCGGAAAAGCACGTCGTCGTCCGCCAGCGCTATTCGTATCCGCTCCCCGCTCACGGTTCCCGCTCTTTCGCCATGCATTTCTCCCCGAATTCTGGTTACGGAAATGGTCATGCCGGGTTAAAGGCATTGCATATCGGATGCCCGAGCGGTCGTACGGACGGAGCGCGGTCGGGAAATAATCGTCAACCCCCTTCTTGACATGCGAGTATCTTAGTCTCTATGCGCGAACGGCTTTTGTCGTTATTGCTGCGCACAAAGCGTCCTCCCCTCGCGGCAGGGGTCGTCTGTGGCGCCCTGTGCATCGCGGCGGAAGCCCTGCTGTCCCTTTTCCTGGAGCGCGTGACGTCGGGCGACTTCCTCGGCGGGATCTATCTGCTCGGTGTCCTGCTGGTCTCGGTCGTGTGGGGCCTGGGGCTGGGCCTGGCGACCCTGGCGGGCAGCGCCGTCGCGTTCACCTACTTCAACCTTCCGCCCGCGTGGAGCCTCTCGTCCGAGACGCACTGGCTCTGGACCCCGCTCCCGATCTTCCTTCTCGTAGGGCTGGTGATCAGCTCGATCGCGGCGCTGGCGCGCTCGCTGAACATCCAGGCGGACGACCGCCGGCGCGAGGCCGATCTCGCCGCGCAACTGGCCCACATCCTGTTGCGTACGAAGGACCTGGAGGCCGCGCTGCCACCGGCCTCGCGTCTCCTGTCACGGACTCTCGGGGCCCCGGACCTGGAGCTCCGGCTTGAGGAGATCCCCGAGGAGGAGGACGGAGAGGCGCTGCCGCTCACGGAGAACGGCGCCAGGGTCGGCACCCTGGTCCTGCCCGCCGGGGTGCCCGAGCCCGTACGGAGACGTCTGCGCGAACGGATGGCGCCCTCCCTGGAGGCGCTGCTGAGGGCGGCGCGTGATCGGGAGAAAACCGAGGTCGTCCTGGCGTCGAGCCGTGACGAGATCCGCCGGATCGCCCGGGAGCAGGCGGCGCTGCGGCGGGTCGCGACGCTTGTGGCGCGGGGCATCTCCTCGGCGGAGCTGTTCAACGCGGTCGCCTTCGAGATGGGGTCCCTCATGGAGGCGGACCACGTGGCGATCAGCCGCTACGACCCCGGCCACGTGACGGTGCTGGGCTCGTGGAGCTGGCGGGACGCCGGTACGGAGAAGGTGCTGCCCCTCGGCTCGCAGTGGCCGCTCAACGAGGTGAGCGTCTCGTCCGCCGTACTGGAGACGGGACGCCCGATGCGCAGGGTGGACTACGCCCAGAGCGTTGGAAAGATCGCGACATGGGCGAAGAAGATGGGGGTCACCTCCGCCGTCGGTTCGCCCGTCGTCGTCGACGGATGCCTGTGGGGGGTGATGATCATCTTCTCCAGCACCCGGGAGCCGAGGTTCGAGGGCGGGGAGGAGCGCATGATGGACTTCACCGAGCTCGTCGCGACCGCCATCTCGAACGCCCAGGCCCGTGCCGAGCTCGCCGCCTCCCGCGCCCGGGTCGTCGCCGCGGCCGACGAGACCCGCCGCCGCATCGAGCGCGACCTGCACGACGGGGCCCAGCAGCGCCTGGTCTCGCTCGGGCTCGAACTTCGCGCCGTGGAGGCCGGTGTGCCGCCGCCGATGACCGAACTCAGGGGGCGGCTGTCCCACGCGGTCCAGGGGCTGACCGGGGTCGTGGACGACCTGCGGGAGCTCTCACGGGGCATCCACCCGGCGATTCTCTCGAAGGGCGGGCTCGTGCCCGCCCTGAAGGCCCTCGCGCGCCGCTCCGCCCTCCCCGTCGAGCTCGAACTGGCCTCCGTCCCGCGTCTGCCGGAGCGCGTCGAGGTGGCCGTCTACTACACGGCGGCGGAGGCGCTGACCAACGTGGTGAAGCACGCGAACGCCTCCGTGGTGCACGTCACCCTGGGCATGGCCGGAGCGGCCCTCCGGCTCTCGATCCGCGACGACGGAGACGGAGGGGCCGACTACGGCAAGGGGTCGGGGCTCATCGGGCTCAGGGACCGCGTCGAGACGCTCGGCGGCAGGCTGAGGATCATGAGCTCCGTGGGGGCGGGGACGTCGCTCTCCGTGACGATACCGATCGTGATGACGCCGATCGTGATGGTTCCGACCCGCGATGACGCCGACCGTGATGCCGCCGGTCCGTGATGGCGCCAACCGTGATGCCGCCAGCCCGTGATGCCAGCGGTTCGTGATGCCAGCGGTTCGTGATGGCGCCGACCGTGGTGATGCCGACCTGTGACGGTGCCGGTCCGTGATGGCGTCGATCTTGATGCTGCCTGCGCGTGACGGTGTCGGCCCGTGACGACGTTGGCCGTGACCGCGCCGGCTCGTGAGGGCTTCGTCGCCGGCTCGCGAGGGCCTCGTCCCGTTCTACTCCGTGACGGCGCCGGCGAGGGGGAGGCGGAGGACGAAGCGCGCGCCACCGGTACTGGAGTCCTCCACGTCGATGGTCCCCCGGTGGGCCTCGGCGATGTCACGGGCGATCGTGAGGCCGAGCCCGGTGCCGCCCCGGTTGCGGCAGCGGGCGGTGTCCAGCCGGGTGAACCGCTCGAAGACCCTCTCCCGGTCGGCGGCGGCGATGCCGTTGCCGTCGTCGGCGACGGCCAGCTCGCCGTACCGGCCGTTCCGGCACACCTCGACCAGCACCGTGTGCCTGGCGTGGCGCTGGGCGTTGTCCAGGAGATTGGCGAGGAGGCGGGTGATCTCCGCGTCGACGACGTTCGCCCGCACTCCGGGGGCGAGCCGGAGCCGTACGGGGACACCGTTCTCGCGCCTCGCGATCGCGGCGCGGACCATTTCCCCCAGGTCCACGTTGACGAACGCGTCAGGCGGGTTCGCCCCCACCTTCGCCAGCACCAGCAGGTCGGTGACGATCGTCTGGAGACGGCCGACGCCCTCCAGCGCGTCCGCCAGGAGTTCGTCCAGATCCGTCTCGCCGGGGTGGAGCCGCGCCTCCTCCAGGAGCGTCCTGAGCCCGGCGATCGGGGTGAACAGCTCGTGGGAGGCGTCGGCCACGAACCGCCGCTGCTGGGTCAGCGACTGGTCGACCCGGCTTCTGGCGCTCTCCAGCCGGTTCAGCAGGTTGCCGGTGGCCAGGGCGAGATGCATGATCTCGTCCGCCCTCGGAAGGCCGTGGAACCCGATACTCAGATCCTTGGCACGAGGCGACATGAGGGTCCGTTCCGGTGTGTGTCGATCGGTGTGCCTCCGTCGACGGCGACGGTGTTTCTCGCGGGCAGATCGATGGCCGGGGGGAGCCCTCCCGCCTCTGGGCAGTTGTCCACCGCATCATGATGTCGTCTCCGCCGCCCGCCGTCTGCGATGGCAGCCTCCGTTCGGACCTCCATGCCAGCGGGACCTCCGGCATCCCCGCTAGCCACCATGCCCCGCCGTCCTCACCCTGGGTACGGCCCGGCTCACTCCGGCGCGGCGTCGGTGTGAAGTGTGATGGCCGGTACGGGTTCGGCATGAGACAGCGATAGATATCAGAATGCTGATGATTCCCTGACTGGGGCTGTCGAGCCCCTTGTGATCTGGGTAAAGTGCGGATCGATCGTTTTGCCCAGATTTCCGGGGAGTTCAGGACATGCGACTTAATCTGCGCCGGGCTCTCGCCGTGGGCGCCGCGCTCGCGCTCGTCGGTGTCATGACACCCGGGGCCGCGTACTCGCAGGACGATCCCCGCAGCTGTAACGACCTGCTGGGAGCCGACGCCCCGGCCTACATCGTGTGCACCTGGCTGGCCAAGCCGGAGGAGGCCCTCGGGGTCGCGCTGTTCTGGGGAGCCAACGACGGCGCCCATCTCAAGGAGGCCACCCCGAGCGAGGGCAAGTTCCTCGACTGCTCGGCCGCCGGGTCGGCCTGCCCGGAGCCGCCCGGCGGCGGTTCCGAGGGCGACGAGAACTCGCCCTTCCCCGAGGGTGCCGGAGACGGCGGCGCGCCCGAGTGCGAGGCCGGTCAGCCGTGCTCGGTCGACGGGCACGGCGAGGGCGGCGACGGCACGGTCGCCGGGGACGAGCAGACCGGCGGCACCTCCACCCCGACGCCGACCCCCACCCCCACGGGCGTCCAGGACCCCGCGATCGCGGCGGCGGCGCAGACTCCGGCCGGTCAGGCGATCACCGCCGCGAAGGCCGTACAGCTGAGGGTCTGGATCGACACCGAGCTGGCCGACGACTGGAAGGCCGGAGCCGAGACCTTCGCCGCGGCCGTCAAGCGCATCGGCGCGCTCGCCTCGCGCCCGGAGGTGGCGGGCATCCGGTTCACCTCCCAGCTGGGCTACAACACCACGTTCAAGACCGACGAGGAGATCACCGCGTTCGTCGCCGCGGCCTCCGACGCGCTCCGCCAGGCCGCGCCCGGCAAGCGGCTGGGCATCCACACGGTGGTTCCCGAGCTCGCCTGCGGCGCGAACGACGCCTGCAAGGCCGAGATGCGCAAGCGGTACCCGCTGCTCGCCCCCGAGAAGATCGAGTCTCCCCTGATCGCGGGCCGCGTCGACCAGCTCTCCCTGGACAGCGGCCTGCTGTACGGCGGCTACGACGCCTGGAAGATCAACGCCGAGCAGGCCCACCTCAACCAGTGGATCCAGGTCCGCGCCCGTTCGTGGGACGTCCTGGCCCAGGTCGCCGCCGAGGAGACCGGGCTCGTCGGCCAGGTGACCGCCGCCAGGATCGCCTCCCGGCTGTCGGCGCCCGTCAAGGACGGGGGCGCCCAGCAGGTGAACGTGTGGACCAGCGTCCAGAACGCCCAGGGCGCGGTGACCCGGCTCACCGCCTGGGACCAGCTGAAGAAGCTTCTCCCGATCCAGCGCCGCCTGGCCGGCGTCTACAACCCGGCCAGCCCCGAGACGGACGCGACCACCGACCTCAAGAAGCTCTCCGAGGTCTTCGGCCAGATCTATCTCACGACCGCCTGATCCTCCGCCGACCGGCCGCCTCGGGAGTCGTCACCGGCTCCCGGGGTCGGTGAGGTGCTCCATCGCGGTGAGGTCGATCTCCATCGCGCTCGTCCTCGGAGGCAGGCCCAGCGCCTGGACCGTACCGGCGCGCAGCTCGCCCGCGTGTCCCAGCACGGCCTCGCCGACGAGCAGCTCCAGGCAGCGTCCAGGCAGCCAGGGCGCGTGCTCGGTGGGCCGGGTGACCAGCCCGGCCCCCATGACGTGCGCCGCCGTACGCGCGGCGTCGACCGCGCGGGCCCACGACGACTCGCCGGTCAGGGCGGCGGCGAGGTGGCGGGGCTGGGCGGGGAGGGCGGTGTTCAGCGCGTCGAGCTGGTCGTCGGTGGGGCGGCGGTCCGCCCGGGGGACGGGCGGGAGGTGGCCGCTCGCGGGCGGCACGAAGACCGCTCCCTGTTCGAAGAGCGCCGGAGCCGGGTTTCCCCGGGTGAGGTTGAGGCCCAGCGCGCCCAGCAGCCCGGGGAGAAGCGTGGTGCGCAGCGACGGCTCGCGCGGGCTGATCGGGTTCGTGAGCGTCAGCGTGGCGCGGCGCGGGTCGTCGGGTGCCAGGCCGAAGGCGTCCCACGCGGCGTCGCAGACGAAGGGGAAGCACGGCGTCTCGACGTATCCCGCCCCCGCCAGCGCGTGCCCGATCCGCCGCCGCAGGTCCTGTGACCGGGTGAGCCCGCCCCCGGTCTCCCGTCTCCGTACGGCCCTGGCAGCGTGACCGCGCGCCAGCGGGATGGTCTCCATGTCGGGTACGGCCCGCGCGGCCGGCACGGCCCGGGTCGCGGCCGGCGCCGTGATCGTGGCCGTGACCCGGGGAAGGGGCCGGGGGCGCGGGCCGCCGGGGGCCGACTCGTCCATTCCGAGGGGGAAGCGGACGTCGCCGTCGACGACGTCGCGCATGTCCTTCAGCCCGTAACGGAGCATCAGCGTCCGCTCGACGCCCATGCCGAAGGCGAAGGCGCCGTACCTGTGCGGATCGACGCCGCAGGCGGCCAGCACCCGGGGGTGGACCATGCCGCAGCCGCCCCACTCGATCCATCCCGCGCCGCCGCACGTCCCGCACGGGCCCGCCGGAGCGTCTCCGGCGGCGCTCTCCCGGGAGGCAATGACGGGAGCGTCTCCGGCTGCACTCTTCCGAGGGGCCGTGGCGGGATCCTCCGCGACGGTGCCACGGCAGACCGTGCACTCCACGTCCACCTCCGCCGACGGGTCGGTGTATGAGAAACGGTGGGTGCGGAGCCGGGTCACCGTGCCCCTGCCGAACATGGAGGCGGCGAAGTGGTCGAGGGTCTTCTTCAGGTCGACCATGGTGAGGCCCAGGTCGACGGCGAGGCCCTCGACCTGGTGGAACACCGGGCTGTGGGTGGTGTCGGCCGTGTCGGGACGGAAGGCGCGGCCCGTACAGACCACACGGAGGGGAGGGGGCGTGTCGAGCATCGCCCGTACCTGCACCGGTGAGGTGTGCGCGCGCAGCACGAGACCCGACCTCCGGCCGGGAACCGAGGGGTGCTCGACGTGGAAGGTGCGTTCGGGAGCGCGGGCGGGGTGGCGGTCGTCCATGTTGAGGGCGTCGAAGGCGAACCACTCGGCCTCGACCTCGGGCCCCTCGGCGACGCGGTAACCGAGATCGAGGAAGACGTCGGTGATCTGCTCGGCCATGATCGTCACCGGATGCCGGGCACCCCGCGAGTCGTACGGCGCGCTCCCGGCGCGGCCGCTGGATGCGCTCCTCATCGACTGCTGCTGCCTTCTTCCTCTGTGGGGCGCTTCCCGCGTCATCCCCGTGCGGGCGGCGCCCGAGACGGCCAGGCGAAAGCCGCCGGATCGCCTTCCGGCCGGGACGTGCGGGAAGCGAGCGAAAGCGCGGATCGTGGCGACCGGACGGCCTCACGCGTGAGACGCGAGGTCACCTTCTGGAAGGGGACCGGCGTGCGACACCCGTTCGGAAACACCGGCGCCCACGCGTCATCCCGAGCCTTCGCTACGCTGAGCGCTGACATGACTACCCAAAGTTATTGCCCGGTCAATGGTGAGTCAACATGCCACCAGATCGGTGGCGGGGCGGAGCGAGGAGAGGGCTCGGTCGCGTAGGAGAGAGGTCGGCGATGTGCGTCCGCTTTCCCTGTGGGATTCTCCGGCGAGGAATGTCCGGGGGGATGTCGAGCCGGGGATTGACCGGCAGGGATCGCCTGCGGGGATTGACCGCGGGGATTTCCGGCGTGGGCCAACGGGCCCGCGAGGGGCGAGAGGGCCGAGAGGGTCAACGGGCCCGGGGTGGGATCCGGGACGGGAACGACGGGGCCGGGACGGGAACGACGGGGCCGGACCCGATCGGGGCACCCGGCTCAGGTGCGGGCGGGGTGCCCCGATCGGGTCCGGCCTGTCGGCCGGTCCGGGCTTGGGGTGCCCGGATCTGGTACGGGAAGGTCAGCCCGCCCGGGTCTGGGCGAGGTATCCGGCGAACTCCTCCAGGGAGATGAGGCCGTCGCCGTCCTGGTCGATCCTGGCGACGGCCGCCGCGGCCGCCTCCGGGGTGATCGGCTGGCCGAGCACCTCCATGAGCCTGGTCAGCTCGGGAATCGAGATGAGGCCGTCACCGTCAACATCAACGATCTTGAAAGTCGTCGCGTAGTCGTCCGCCACGATTGCATCCGCCTTCGGCAGCAGGGAAATCAGACGCCAAGCACACTAGCGGGATTCGAGGCGTATCTTCCGGCTGAAAGCGGAGGTTTCCCATCGTTACAACACAGCCGTGAGTACGACACAACCATGGGTGCGGCACAACCATGAGCACGGCAGAGCCACGAGCACGGCAGAGCCACGAGCACGGCAGAGCCATGAGTGCGGCCATGACGGGGGCGCCGCCGATCGGATCGGCGGCGCCCCTCTCGCCCTCTGCGCTGTCACGGCTGTCACGTCGCCCCGCGTCCCGTCCACGTCGTACTTCTATCGAGGTGGACGGCCCGGCTAGGGCAGGACGATCAGGCGCGCGCGCCGGCCATGGCCTGGCAGGCCTCGGCGCACATCCGGCACGCGTTGGCGCACTCCTTCATCATGGAGTCGTTGCCCATGGACATGCACGCCTCGGCGCACTTGTTCGCCACCTTCGCGCACATCGCGGCCATCTCCATCGCCATCGGCGACTGGCGCATCATCATGTCCGCGCACATGCGGGTCATGTCGGCGCAGTCCATGAGCGGACCCATCATCGCCATGTCGGCATGCTGGCCCCCCTGCATGAGGCAGTAGGTCATGGTCTGCTCGCAACGGCTGTGGCTCTCCATGCACGCATCGATGCACTTCTGCATCTGAGGGCTCATCTTGACCGCGTGGCTCATGCTTTCTCCCCGTTTTCGTGACCGTTCTGCTTCAACGGCCGAAGATCTCGCAACAGTGTTGTGCCCCTGTCGAGCACCCTTGCCAGCCGGGGAGTTCTGCCTTTAGTCGCAGATGGCAATAGTTTTGTGCATAAATTCACCCATCATTTGTAGGGTTAGTAGGAAACGCGGAGGCGGCCCGACCATTCCTGGCCCGTTCATTCCCGGCCGGACCATCGTGGTCAGACCGCCACCACCAGACCATCGCTCTCAGCTCCCAGCCCCTAGCTCCCCGTCCCCGGCTCCGCGCCGTCAGGTTCCCGCCGTCAAGTCCACGCCATCAGGTCCGCCAGGCCCGCCAGGTCCGCCAGGTCCCCGTGGTGGTCAGACCACGGCGCCCGAGCCCTCGCGGGCCGGGGCCGGTCCCCGCCGCTTGGGCCGGGGCGGTGCGGTGGGCCTGCGCCGCTCCAGCTCGATCGCGAGCGGTCCCGCGACCAGCGCGGACGAGAGCGTGCCGACGACGATCCCGATCAGCAGCGCCACCGCGAAGTCGGTCAGCGAGTCACCGCCGAGCACCGCCAGCGCGGCCAGGATGAACAGCGCGCCCAGGCCGGTGTTGACCGTACGGGGAACGGTCTGCAGGATCGCGGTGTTCGTCACCTCGGCGAACGGAGCCTTCGGCCGCGCGCCCCACAGCTCGCGGACCCGGTCGAAGACCACGACCTTGTCGTTGACCGAGTAGCCGATCACGGTGAGCATCGCGGCCAGGAACACCCCGTCCACCGGCTTGCCCAGCCACGCGAACGCGCCGACCACGATCGCCGCGTCCGCCACCAGGGCCAGCACCGCCGCCAGCCCGAACGTCCAGCGGAACCGGAACGCGAGGTAGGCGAGCTGCGCGGCGAGCGCGACACCCAGCGCGATCAGCGCGTTGCGGCGCAGCTCGTCCCCGAGGCTCGGCCCGACGAGCTCGTCGCGCTCCTTGGTGACCTGGGCGCCCCCGCTCTCCAGCGCGCTCTCGATCCGCACCACGTCGGCGGGGCCGATCTGACCGGCCCGTACGGAGATGTCCTCGCCGGAGGACTGCACCACCGCGTTGGGGAACCCGGCCTCGCTGACGAGCTCGCGGGCGGCGTCGGCGGTCATCGGGGTGCTCGCGGAGTACTCCACGAGCCTGCCCCCGGTGAACTCCACGCCGAAGTCGAGCCCCCGCACCGCGACTCCCGCCACGGACGCGGCCACCAGCACGCACGTGACCAGGAAGTACACCGCGCGGCGGCCCATCAGGTCCGGCTTGCGCGCGTTCAGCCAGGTGCGGACGCGCCCGATGTCGGACAGGCCGGTCAGCCTGGGCCGCGAGGACACGGCCTGGAGGCTCACCGCCCACTGGGCCAGGACGCGCGTGATGACCATCGCGGTGATCAGCGAGGCGATCACGCCGATACTGAGCGTGACGCCGAAACCGCGTACCGGCCCGGACGCCAGGAAGAACAGCAGCCCGGCGGCGAGCAGCGTGGTGATGTTGGAGTCGGCCACCGCGCTCCACGCGTTGCGGAAGCCCTTCTCCAGCGCGCCCCTGAACCCCGGTTCGGCCGCGTACTCCTCCCTGGCCCGTTCGAAGACCAGCACGTTGGCGTCGACCGCCATGCCGATCGCCAGGACGAAGCCCGCCAGTCCCGGCAGGGTGAGCGTGGCGCCGAGGGCCACCAGCGCCGCGTACGAGATCAGCGCGTAGCAGCCGAGGGCGAGGGCGGCGATGAGGCCCACCAGCCGGTAGGTCACGACGATGAACAGCGCGGTGAGCGCGATGCCGATCACCGCGGCCTGGGCGCTGGCCGTGATCGCGGCGGCGCCGAGCGTCGGGCCGACGGTCCGCTGCTCGACGATCTCGACGGGGACGGGCAGCGAGCCGCCCTTGATCAGCAGGGCCAGGTCGGCGGCCTCCTCCGAGGTGAAGCTGCCGGTGATCTGGGTGGAACCGCCGGGCAGGCCCACGTCGCAGGCCACGCCCTCGTTCACCTGGGGCGAGACGATCACCTTGGAGTCGAGCACGATGGCGATCCTGCGCTTGGGGTCGCCCGGCTGGTTGCAGGCGGCCTGGCCGGTCAGCTCGGCCCACTCCGCCTGCCCGCTGTCGCGGAAGTCGACGGTGACGAACCAGCCGCTGCCCTGCTGGGCGTCGATCCCCGCCTCGGCGCCGCTGACGCCCTCGCCGGTGAGGGCGGCCGGTCCGATGTGCAGCGGGCCGCCGCTCTCGTCGGGAAGGAACTGCTCCCCCTTCCCCGGCTTGGTCCCGGCCGCCGGGTCGGGGACGCCGAGGACGGGGTGGAAGGTGAGCTGCGCGGTCTTGCCGATGACCTCGGCGGCCTTGGTCGGGTCCTGCACGCCGGGCAGTTCCACGATGATGCGCCGCTCGCCGGAGCGGGCCAGCGGCGCGTCCGCCACGCCCAGGCCGTCGGCCCGGCGGCGGAGCACCTCAAGGGTGCGGTCGGTGGCCGCGGCGTCGGCCTTGACGGTCGGTGAGTCCCTGGTCTCCAGTACGAGCTGGGTGCCGCCGCGCAGGTCGAGACCGAGGCGCGGCGACATGGTCAGGGCGATGAACAACGAGGTGGCGATGACGGCGAGCGCCGCCACCGCGCGTACCACCGGGGCACGCGACATGGGAGCCTCCACAGGCTGGGGGATTGTCCTCGGGGATGCCGGAGGGACCGCTCTTTCCGGGACGCCTGCGTGTTCCGCGTACGGCGTGTTCCGCGTACGCCGGACTTCGGGCACGGCGGCCTTCAGGACGAAAGCACGGCGGCCTTCAAGACGAAGCACGGCGGCTTCCAGGACGAAAGCACGGCGGCCTTCAAGACGAAGCACGGCGGCTTCCAGGACGGGAGCACGGCGGCCTTCAGGACGGGAAAGGCGTTTTCCGGTACGGCGAAAGACCCGGAGCGGCTCCGGGCCGGTTCAGCCGGTTGTGGAGGCGGGCGGCGCGCGTCCCGGCCTGACGAGCAGGGCCGCGAGCGAGCGGGTGTCGTCGTCTCGGGCCGGGCGCGAGTCCTGGCCGGTGGCGAGAGAGAGGTGCCGGAGGTCCGCCGGTGGGGTCGCGAGCGGATGGCCGCCCCCGCCCCCCAGGCCGATCCCGGCCGCGGAGAGGCCGGTGACGTGGGCGTTCCTGTGCCCGCCGTCGGAGACCGGGCGGGACAGCCGCTGGTGCTCCCCGGAGGCCTGGGCGACGGCGGTGTGCCGCAGCAGGACGGCGGCGCCGCTCCCGCCCAGCCCGCCGGAGACGAGCAGCGGCAGCAGCAGGGCGAGCAGCCAGCCGAAGGGCGCGCCGCGCCTCAGCTGTCGCATGGTCTCCTCCTGGCCGTCCCGTCCACCGTAACGTGCCGGAGGCCTCGTGATCTCGCGGGCGACGGCCCAATGTCAGCGTTGTCTCATAAACACGTCAAGGGAGGGTAGTGCGGACGCATGCGACTCACCTATACGGCCGATCTGTGGTGGAAGAACGCCGTCGTCTACTGCCTGGACGTCGAGACCTACAAGGACGGGAACGGTGACGGCATCGGCGACTTCCGGGGCCTCACCCAGCAGATCGACCACCTGGACCGGCTAGGGGTGACCTGCATCTGGCTGATGCCGTTCTTTCCCAGCCCCAGCCGCGACGACGGCTACGACATCAGCGACTTCTACTCGGTCGACCCCCGGCTGGGCACGCTCGGCGACTTCGTGGAGTTCATGCGCACCGCCAGGGACCGGGGCATGCGGGTGATCGCCGACCTGGTAGTCAACCACACCTCCGACGAGCACCCCTGGTTCAAGGAGGCCCGCTCCAGCCGCGACTCTCCCAAGCGCGACTGGTACGTCTGGCAGGACGAGCCCGGCCCCGTCGACCCGAAGGCGATCGTCTTCCCCGACAAGGAGGACAGCCTCTGGGAGCTGGACAAGAAGACGGGCCAGTACTACTACCACAGCTTCTACAAGTTCCAGCCCGACCTGAACACGGCGAACCCGCAGGTCCGCGACGAGATCGCGCGCATCCTCGGCTTCTGGATGGAGCTCGGCCTGTCCGGCTTCCGGGTGGACGCGGTGCCGTTCCTGATCGAGGGCATCGGCGGCGACCCGCACGAGTTCCTCGCCGACCTCCGCGCCTTCATGAACCGCCGCGATGGCACCTCGATCCTGCTGGGCGAGGTCAACCTGCCCTACCCGGACCTGATGAAGTTCTTCGGTGACGCAGGGAACGGCGACGAGGTCACCATGTGCTTCGACTTCATCGCCATGCAGCGCTTCCACCTGTCGATGGCCCGCCAGAACCCGGAGGCCCTCGCCGAGGCCCTGCGCGACCGGCCCGAGCCGCCCGACGACTCCCAGTGGGCGATGTTCGTCCGCAACCACGACGAGCTGACCCTGGACAAGCTCACCGAGGCGCAGAAGCACGAGGTCTTCGACGCCTTCGGCCCCGACAAGAACATGCAGGTGTACGACCGGGGCCTGCGCCGCCGCCTCCCCCCGATGCTCGGCGGCGACCTGCGGCGGCTCAAGCTGGCCTACAGCGTGCTGTTCTCCCTGCCGGGCACGCCGGTGCTCTTCTACGGCGAGGAGATCGGCCTCGGCGAGAACCTGAAGGCCGAGGGCCGGATGGCGGTCCGGGTCCCGATGCAGTGGTCGGCCAAGGGCGGCTTCTCGCCCGACCCGAAGACCAACGTCCCCTCGCCCACCGGCAAGTTCGGCCCGCGCAACGTCAACGTCGAGGACCAGCGCCGCGACCCCGACTCGCTGCTTCGGTGGATCATGCTCCTGGTCGAGCGCTACCGGGAGTCGCCCGAGCTGGCCTGGGGCGCGTACGAGATCCTGGACGCCGGTGACGTGGCCGTGCTGGCCCACCGGGCCGACGCCGAGGGCGGCACCGTGGTCGCCGTCCACAACTTCGCCGACCGCGAGGCGAAGGTGGACCTCGTCCTCGAGAAGCTCGATGGCTGCGAGACGCTGGTCGACCTGCTGGTGGACGGCACCATCGCCCTGCCCGCCGACGGCCGGGTGAAGTTCACGCTGGAGCCGTACGGCACCCGCTGGCTCCGCGCCTCCGTCCCCGACGCGGCACCGGAGGACACCTCGGCCAAGAGCGGGTGAGCCCTGGAGGGGGACCCCCCGGACAGAGGCGGGTGAGCTCTTGAGGGGGACCCTCGGCCGGGAGCGGGTGGTCCGGCCAGGTCACTGACCAGATCACCCTGGGCCGGGGCCGGGAGGTCCCTCCGCTGCGTCCTCCCGCTTCCCGGGCCAGGCGAGCATCGCGAGCTCGGCGACCCGCTCCAGGTCCCGCCGGGTCGCGCCGTCGCGGGCCTGGGTGGACATGCCCTGGACCGTGGCCGCGTAGAACAGGGCGAGGATGTCGGGGTCGGTGTCCTCGGGGAGCAGGCCCGCCGCCACGTCCGAGGCGATGACCGCCGCGATCGCGGCCTTGGCCGCCTCCCTGATCCCGCGCAGCGCCTCCCGCACGTCGGCCGACTCCGGGCCGACGTTGACCGCCGCGCTGAAGACCAGGCAGCCCGGCGGGTGCCCGGGCGCGGTGTAGTTGGCCGCGGCCTCGCGCAGCACCCTGGCGATCGCCGCCCGCGCGGTCGGCTCCTCGGCCAGCGCCCGCGCGGTGAAGTCGTATCTCCGGTAGCGCTGGACGACCTCCTCGAACAGATGCCGCTTGTCGCCGAAGGCGGCGTACAGGCTGGGCGGCCGGATGCCCATCGCGGTGGTGAGGGAGGCGATGGAGGTGGCCTCGTAGCCGTGCCGCCAGAACTCCAGCATCGCTATCTCCAGCACGGCGTCACGGTCGAAGGCTCGCTTCCTGCTCACCGGAGCATTGTATAGCGCTCGCTAAAAAACCCTGCTACGGTCCTTTTCTGTAGCGGTCGCTATAAATACGGGAGGCGATGTGAGAACCGCGTTGGTGACGGGTGCGAGCAGGGGGATCGGCAGGGCGATCGCCCTGCGGCTGGGACGTGAGGAGGTCCGGGTGGCCGTCCACTACGCCCGGGACGAGACGGCGGCCGGGGAGGTCGTGACGGCGATCACCGAGGCCGGGGGCGAGGCGTTCCCCGTCCGGGCCGAGCTCGGGGTGGACGGGGACGTGGAGACGCTCTTCGCCGCCCTGGAGAAGGAGGTGGACGCGCTCGACATCCTCGTCAACAACGCGGGGATCATCGTCCCCGGCGGCATCGCGGAGACCACGCCCGAGGCGTACGACAGGATGTTCGCCGTCAACGTCAGGGCGCCGTTCTTCATCCTCCAGCGGGCGCTGCCGCTCCTGCGCGACGGCGGGCGCGTCGTCACCATCAGCTCCGGCGTGACCAGGATCGCCTTCCCCGAGAGTCCCGCCTACGTCGCGACCAAGGGGGCGATCGAGGTGCTGAACCGGACGCTGGCCAAGGAGCTCGGCCCGCGCGGGATCACCGTGAACTCGGTCTCGCCCGGCATCACCGACACCGACATGAACGCGGGCTGGCTGCGCGGCGACCCGCAGGCCCTGGCGTACGCGTCCGGGCTGGCGGCCCTCGCCAGGATCGGCGCCCCGGAGGACGTCGCCGACATCGTCGCCTTCGTGGTCTCCGAGGACGCCCGCTGGGTCACCGGAACCACCCTCGACGCCACCGGCGGCTCCGGCCTCTGACGAGGCCGAGTCCAAGTCCGAGTCCGACAGGACCAGAGTCCGAGTCCGGCAGGGCCGGAGGCCGAGTCCGGCAGGGCCAAGGGCCGCCGGGGACACGCCACAGAGGTCACAGAGGCCACAGGGCCCCAGGGGCGGAGGGCCCGGTCTCGACCGGGGCTAGGGGGTGTCCCGCGGCTCGGCGGCCTCCCCCAGCTCGGTGAAGAGCGTGAGCTGGAGCCCGGCCGGACCCTCAAGACGGGAGTTGAGCGAGTTCCACGGGGTCCGGACGGGTTCGGCGAGCACCGTGGCCCCGGCCCCGGCCAGCTCGGCGGTGACGGCGGCCGAGTCGTCCACCTCGAACGCCACCCGGATCCGCCCGGCCACCCTCCGCCCCACCTCGACCCGGTCGATGAACTCCGCCTGCGCCGGGTCCGCGATCTCCAGGGTGGCCCGGCCCGCCTCCAGGATCGTCACCCGGCCGTCGGGCGAGGAGTACGCGGCCCGCTCGGGCAGGCCGAGCACGTCGCGGTAGAAACGCAGCGCCTCGTCGTAGTCGGCGGCGGTGACGACCAGGCGCAGCTCTCGAACGGTCATGACGGCTCCCATGGTGATCGCGGATGTCCGACCACGACAGCACGTCCGGCCGCGCCCGGCATTCCCGACCCGTCCCCGCGCCTGCCCTCAGCCGGATCTGTCCATTCGGATCCGGTGTTCCAGCCACTCGTACGCGGCGGCCGACATCCGCTTGGTCCATGGAGCCGGATCGTTTTCCGCGATCTCATCCCACATCCGTACGCTCGCCCCAGCGAAGGCCTCTACGCCCTGCTCAGGCGCGCTTGACCACGCGGGCGTCCTTCCGACGACCTTTTCCGCCTCCTGTGCGGAATGGCCCCCCGCGATCAGCCACAGGATGAGGCACGCCGGGTCGATCCAACCGGCTCCTCGGGTGGGCCACGCCCAGTCGACGAGCAATGCCTCGCTGCCGGTCATCAGGACGTTGACCGGGTTGTAGTCGGTATGCAGGAGCCGATCACCCTTGAACCATTCCAGTTCTTCTGGAGCTGCCACGTACGTCCGCCAGCGATGCTCGGCGACCTTCACCGGCAGATCCGGACACGGAAGCCTTCCAAGCGTTATCAGGGTGTTCACAAGAGGAGCAAGGTCCGGTGATCCGGGACAAAAGTCAGCATGATGGCCGTCGACCGCCTCGAACCCCAGGACGTCCCACTCGCCTTTGACCCGCCACAGCAGGGGAGGAGACAACCTGCGGACGCACGGATTGATCATCGCTTCCATGTCCTGGGTCCACCGGCGAGGGTAATCCCGGCGCAGCCCTTTGACGAACACCTTGCCCGAGGCGGTGTCCAGCAGTGCCGCGACGGCGGAGTTCAGTCCTTCCGACACCGTCTGTGACGACCACACCGACCCCGTGTGCTTCTCGACGGCGGCCCTGGTCTCATCCGGAAGATCATCCCAGTGGACGCGCACAACCGCCATGGCTCTCCGTCTCTCACGCTGAGGGGCCACCCCACGGATATCGTAGGGCGGCCCTTCACCCCGGCGTCTTCTAGTAGGGCTGATCGTCACCGGCAGAGCAGGAACACTTGTTGGAGTCAACGAGTGTGTCCAAGTCCGCGACGAACTCAACCTCCGGTCTGCCGGCGGGTCTGGTCCCAACTTCGACGAAGATGGCGATCATCGATCTCTCACCTCCTCTCTTTCTCGGTGCTGGCAGTAGTTCCGCAGGGGCGACTTCGCCTTGCGGTAGAGGGTGACGAGCGGCATGCAGGTCCCGCACGAGCCGCTCAGTGTGCAGCCGGTGCATCCGCCCTGCCGCAGCAGCAGCGAATCGGCAATGGCGCCCAACCTGGCCAGCCCTTCCACCCCCTCGTCCATCAACGGGATCTGCGGATCGCGGCCGATCTTGCAAATGCTGGCCATCCCGTGCGGGTCTACGTGGAAGAAGGTGTGTCCCGCCT
This sequence comes from Streptosporangium sp. NPDC002524, assembly GCF_040295985.1. Classification (NCBI taxonomy): domain Bacteria; kingdom Bacillati; phylum Actinomycetota; class Actinomycetes; order Streptosporangiales; family Streptosporangiaceae; genus Streptosporangium; species Streptosporangium sp. NPDC002524. Next base: position 101,099 of record NZ_JBEOWK010000008.1, read on the forward strand.
GGCAGCCGGTGAACGGTTTGCGCTCACGCAGGTGCTCCACCGACTGCGAAGGGAGAGTTTCCGGGCCGCCGTAGATGGTCGGCGACATGTTCATGAAGGCCGCGTGCGGGATTCCCCATTCGTCAGCCATCGCCTGCATCTGTTCAAGCTCGTGCTGGTTCGTGTTGGTCACGATCAGGCTGAGTTTCAGAGGGAGACCGGCCTCACGCGCCGCAGCCACTCCCCTGGTGAACAGCCGGTAGGCCCCTCGGCGGCGGGTCAGTCCGTCATAGCTGGCCTCGGTCGCTCCGTACATGCTCAACGTGATGTCGTGCGGCCGATGGGTGGTGAGCAGCTCCAGGATCTTCGGGTTTGCCAGGCGAGAGCCGTTGGACAGGATGGTCAGCATCATGCCGAGTTCGTAGGCCAGGCCGTACACCTCGGGGAACAGCTTGTCGATCATCGGTTCGCCACCGGTGAGCTGAAGCCACAGCACCCCCGCGTCCCGCAGGATGTAGAGCAGCCTTTCCCGCTCCGGCCATGACAGCCCCTCGAACTTCTTCAGTCCGAGGTAGCAGTGCTCGCAGTCGTAGTTGCACCCCAGGTTGAGCTCGTACGTCGCGCGAACGTAGCCGTACGGGGACTCGGGCCTGATGAGGACTGTTTCGGCGAACGGGCTGCCGGAGACGTCGTCATCCCATGATCTGCGGACGGCGTCGGTGAACCAGGTGGGCGACGACGCGGTGTTGGTGAGCTCTCGATACCTGCCTTCGGAGACCTTCAGTCCCCCCGGACTGCCGGGACGGAGCACCAGGTACTCACCGAGGAACGGACTCACGATGAGCTTGTGCACGATGGTCATGTCGCCCTCCAGGTTGTTCACTCGTCGCGGTTACCGGCTCTGCCGAAAGACGGCACCCGGCAGGAAAATGGGCAGGAAGCCATCCGGGCGTCCACAGGCCAGGGTGAAGGCTCACCCATTCCGAGGCGACCGTGCCTTTCTGCGGAGTTATGGTGCCGATGTCAGCGGCACGCGTCGCCAAGGTCGGTTCTCCAGCCGTGTCTCCGTGTCCAGGCGACGGGCCAGTTCGGCCAGGGTCGCCCCGCACCGGATGTTGGACAGGCCGTGCTCAAGCCCGTACACCGACATGTCCGCGCGCCGCACGGCGTACCAGCCGCCTCCGGCCGCCTCCGAGATCGTCCAGGTGTGCCCGTAGAGCTTCGTCAGTTCCGCCAAGGTCACAGCGGGCTCGCGGTGTCCGGCGCGGGGGGAGTCGTCTCGCACAGGCCGGCGTGGTGGAACGCGATCCGTCGCGCGGCCCGGCCGGGTTCGGCCGCCTCCTGCCAGGCGTAGACAGCGCGCCGACGTTCGGCGTTCCAGCCGGTGTGCCACCAGAACCGCTCCCCGTTGGACCACACCACCAGGCCCACCCCGACCGACACCAGCGCCAGCCCGTAGCCGTCGTGAACGTCGGCGACGATCTCGTAACCCGCCAGGGCCTCCCGGAGCCTCTCCGCCGCGTCCACCGCCGCCGACCCGTACGTCGCGGGCGCGGTCATGGCGTACCTCCCATCGCGAGGATGAGATCCAGAACCCTTTCCGGTTCGTCACACCGGACCGTCTCCGTATCGCCGCCGCGCACAGCCACCACATAGCAGCCGGCACACGCCCCCATCCTCACGGTGGCGTCCCGGCAGCCTTCGGAGCCGATCACGGCCAGCTCGGGCGGATGTCGTTCCATCGACCACGTGACAGGGGGCTGATCGGGCCACTGGGCGGCACGGTCGGCGAACAGCCCGAGACTGATCATGTTGTGGCGGCGGGTGCGAACTCCTCGCTCCTGCAGAAGCCGTTGTACGACGGCCAGCGCTTTGTCCTGATTTTCCGCCGTGACCGCGTCAACGGCAGGCAGGGAAGCTCTAGAGCGATCCACGGATTGCACCTCCAGCGCGCGTTCCTGGCCCCACTCGGTCTACTGGGGCAGATCCGTTTTCCTTCGGGTTCTTGACGAGCCGAGCACAGGTTGATCGTTGCCGTCGTTCCGTACTTTTGCCGGTCCGTAACGCTTTGTGATGCCCTGCTTCAGGTGGCGGGTGCTCCATCTGGGCCTGCTGCGTCCCATCGTGCTGCCGCACACTCTCCGAAACGACAAACGTTTATCGTTTGCTATAGTGGGCTCGCCGACCGCTAAAGTCAATGAACTCCAAACGATTGGCGTTTCGGTGAACGGTCGACAGAACATGGGGGCACAGTGCAACAGGTGAGCAGGCATGGCTTCCGCGAGATCGCCAACCAACTCCGGCAAGCGATCATCGAAGGCCACTTCCCGCCCGCGACGTTCCTCCCACCGGAGCCCGAACTCGCCGAGCGGTACGGCGCGTCTCGAAGCCTGGTCAACAGGGCGATGCAGGTGCTGGCCGCCGAGGGAGTGGTTCGCGCTCGTCAGGGGCGCGGAACGATGGTCACCTGGCTTCCGCCGCTGACACACTCACCGGCTCGCTACGCGCGTGAGCTTCGCGAAGCCGATGGTGCCCGTGGCGCGTTCGACGCGGAGATCCGTGCCATCGGACTCCGGCCCGAGCACGAGATCACCACCGAACGGGCAGCACCGCCCGACAGCGTCGCGGATGCCCTGGGAGTGTCACGGGGACAGGCGAACTGCCTGGTCCGGCGGCGCCGTCTGCTCGCATCCGGCATACCGGTACGTCTGAACGCGTCCTGGTTCCCGCTCGACATCGCGGCCGACACCGTTCTGGAGGACGGGGAATCGGTGATCGTCGGCGGGGTCAAATCGGCGTTGGCCGAGATCGGCTACCCGCAGACGGTGGCGACGGAGCGATTCGCCGTCCGGCCGCCGACGGACGCGGAGGTCAACGCGTTGGAGATCAGCCCGGAACGCAGCGTTTTGGACATCAACCACACCGGTCAGACCGCCGACGGACGGGTGGTCGAAGTCACGACCACCGTCACCCCCGCGCACTATCTGATCATCGAGACCCGGTTCCCGCTCGCCTGACGTTCCGCACCATGTCCCGTACCCCAAGATCGGAGAGCACGTAGTGACAGCCACCGTCGCGGCGCAGCCGCAGACCTCGGAGTCGTTCCTGGCCGGGCCGCTGCCCGCGTACGTCTATGACCTGGTCGAACTCGGCGCCCACGTCAGGGACGTCCGCGCCGCGCTGGGGGACGTCGAGCTGTACTACGCGGTGAAGGCCAACCCCGACCCGGAGCTGATGCGGACGCTCGCCCCGCACGTCGACGGCTTCGAGGTCGCCTCGGGCGGCGAGCTCGCGCACGTGCGCGAGCACTTCCCGCACGCGCCGATCGCGCTGGGCGGGCCGGGCAAGACGGACGCCGAGCTGTTCGGCGACGTGACCCGCCTGCACGTCGAGAGCCCCGGCGAGCTGCGCCGCCTGCTCGCGTCCGGCCGCCCGGCTGACGTGCTGCTCCGGGTCAACCTGGACGTCCCGATCGAGGGGGCCTCGCTGGCGATGGGCGGCGGCGCCACGCCGTTCGGGATGGACCCCGCCGGGATCGCCGAATGCGTCGCCCTGCTGGAGACCCAGAGTGCCGTACGGCTGCACGGGATCCACGCCCACCTGGCCAGCGGGCTCGACGCGCCCCGGATGCTGGAGCTGGCGGCGGCCGTCCTGGACTACGCGCGCACGCTGGGGGCGGCCGAGATCAACCTCGGCGGCGGCATGGCCGTCTCCTACGCCGACCCCGATGACCGGTTCGACTGGACGGCCTACGGCAAGGGCCTGGCCGCGCTCCGGCGCCCCGGTGAGACGCTCCGGATCGAGCCGGGACGCTCGCTGACCGTCTACTGCGGGAGATACGTGACGCGCGTCATCGACGTCAAGCGCGTCCACGGCGAGCTGTTCGCGGTCGTGGCGGGCGGGACCCACCACATCCGCACCCCCGCCACCAAGGGCCACGACCAGCCCCTGATCATGACGGAGGCGGGTGAGCCGATCACGATCGTCGGCCAGCTCTGCACGCCCAAGGACACCCTGGCCCGCCGGGTCCCCATCGCGCTCAAGCCCGGCGACCTGGTGGAGTTCACGATGGCGGGCGCCTACGCCTGGAACATCTCCCACCACGACTTCCTGATGCACCCGAAACCGAGCTTCCACTATCTGACCCGGTAGGGCCGGAGGAGACCCCGGCCGGCCCCGACCCGGGTACGGGGACACCCGCCGGTACGCATATGCTGCGCATCGTCGTTTCCGTGTCAGGCAGTGTCCAGGGCGTCCTGCGTGTCTTTCGTACCCAGGGTGCCCGGGGTGTCCAGAGTGTTCAGAGGGAGAAGCTCACCGTGTACAAGGAGTTCGCGATCGAGGCCGTGGTCTGGGTCATCCCCGTCGTAGTGCTGCTCGGGCTCGCTTTCATGATCACTGCCTGACCCGTACGGCCCCGCCCCGGCGGGTCAGCGCTCGGCCAGGACGATCACCGAGTCGCCGGGGCCGAGGCGCAGCGGCCGCGACTTGTCCGGGTTGAGGACGACGCCGAAGTGCGGGGCCTCGTTCACCCGCTCCGCCAGGCGGTAGCCGATCGCGGTCTCGCCCCGGCGCCGGGCCGACTCGATCACCGAGGCGAAGTCGACCGGCGCCCCGGGGCGGACGTACCGCTCCGCCGGGCGCGGGTAGATCTCCGAGCCCCCCGAGTCGAAGAGCCGGCCGAACACCTCGGCCAGGTGCCGGTTCTCGGCGAGCTGGGCGAGCAGCAGCCCGATCACCGTGTCGCTGATCACGATGTCGTCGGCCCTGGTGACCTCGGCCAGGCTCCGGTTGTTCTCGTCGTGCATCTCGCTGACGATGGAGTAGCGCTCGCCGCGCGCGGACTGCATGTCGCGCAGCTGGAGCAGGGTCGTCAGGGTGCGCGTGTCGGCGTGCCCGGGGCTGTAGCGGTCGTCGGAGAGCACGATCACGTGCTGGTAGAGGCCCAGGCCGAGGGAGTCCAGCGCGTAGCGGTCGGAGGTGTCGCACTCCTTGACGTTGACCGTGAGGTTGCCCAGCCCCTCGAAGCCGATCGCCGCGTCGGGGTGGTCGGAGGCGATGTCCAGGACCGACCCCGGCGCGACGTACCCGTCGAGATAGCGGACGACCTGGCGGCCCCGGCCGTTCCAGTTGAGGATCAGGGTGCGCTCGGCGCTCTGCCCGGTGTGCTCGACCAGGACGATCGACTCCTCGCGGGCCGAGGGCATCCCGGCGGCCAGGTGGATCATCGAGTCGTCGTGGGCGATCACGATGATCTCGTCGGAGCCGGAGATCACGGTGCTCATGGGCGGGTTCAGCATCGCCGTCCCGGCCCTGCGCAGCCCGATCACCGTGGCGGTCTGGTACGCCGGGAGCACCTCGCCGTACGTCATGCCGGTGAAGTCGGGGTCGGAGCGCAGGTAGATCTCCCCGTCGCTGAAGTTGAGCAGGTCCATGCAGACCACGGACATGCCCGACTGCCGCGACGACTGCACGATGAGCCGGGAGGCGGTGTCGTCGGAGTCGACGAGGTGGACGTCGGGGCCGCCCGCGAGACGCGCGGCGGCCATGTTGGAGCTCCCGGCGATGGCGGCCACCACCGGCGGGTGGCCGCCGGGCCGCTTGGCCAGGGCGAGCAGCGTCTTGATGACGTGCGCGTCGGGATCCTCGCCCTGCGGGGAGAGGACGACGACCGAGCGGGCCGCGGCCAGGTTCATCAGGTCGAGGTCGGTCGGTTCGGTGGGCCGCCCGGTCCGGCAGACCAGCCTGGTCCTGCCGGTCTCGCTCGCGAACTGCCGGATCTCGTCCTCCATCTCGATCTTGTCCTTGTCGGCGAGGATCGCGATGACCGACCTGCGGTCGCTCGCGTGCGCCTGGGCCAGCTCGCCGACGATCGTGAAGACCTGCTCCGACCAGCCCAGGACCACGATGTGACCGGTCTCGATGATCCGGGACCTGCCCTTGCGCAACTCCTCGAACCTGCTCTTGAGATCGTTGGAGAGGACGCCGACCAGGGCGCTGACGATGAAGAGCCCGCCCAGCGACGCGACGAACATCAGGGCGACGAACGGCGCGCTGCCGGTGTCGCTCGCGACCTTCCCCGGGCTCAGCGCGCGCATCAGCGTCATCCACAGCATGCCCGGGGCGCCGTTGTGCTTCGCGGCCTCGTCGGGGGTCAGCCACAGGCCCAGCGCCGTGACCAGCAGGATGAGGCCGAGAGAGATGAGGGCGAGCCATCCGATCAGCGCTGTCGTGCCCCGCGACATGGTGTTGTCGAACCAGTAACGCACGCGTTCTCGGAGCGTCGCCCTCAGCACGGAATTTCCCCCCGGTTAGTAAAGCAGAGTCAACAATTGTACAAAAACCAGGGGTCACCGAGAGGACGGTCGGGTGAAGGGGGCGGGTGGCCGCCGGGGGGTCGCCCGATGCCTTGGGAACCGGCACTTCACGAGGTGGGAGGCTTCCGCGGGGCGGAAGGCCTCGCGAGGAGGGCGGTTTCCGCGGGGCGGAAGGTTTCGCGGGGAGGGCGGGACGCGCGAGCCGTGCGGGCGACGCCGGGGCGCGGTTCCCAGAGCCGTTCCCCGATCGCGCTTCGCCCCCGGAGACGGCCGGAGGTCTCATGCGGAAATAGGTTTGGGCTTTATAAAAGGTTTTGCGAAGTAAGCTCCCTAGTCACCAATAAACAGGCGACTTAAGTTATTTGTCCGATTCTTCGGTTTTCGGCCCACCGCGAGGTCAGTGTCGATACCGGTGTCGGTGCCGGTGTCGAACCGGGGTCCGTCTCAGGGGAGTTTGGTCCAGGGGCCCGGGGCGTGGTCGTCCTTCGGGATCCACAGCGCGGGCTGGAGCTCGCGGAGTCGCGGGGCGCAGCCGTCGTTCCAGGGGAACCGGCCCACGGCGTCCGGCCAGACGATCTCCATGAAGGACAGCGGGGGCCGCTGGTAGAAGTGCAGCGCCGTGCCGAACAGCGACCGGTACCAGCTCGTGTCCACCGTTCTCGCGACGACCGGGTAGTTCCTGATCACGTCGTCCCGCTCCCGCCCCTCGGCCAGGTGGCGCCCGGCGGCGACCTCGTCGGCCAGGGTGTCGAGGCAGTTGCCCATCACGTCCGCGCGGAGACCGAACATGGCCGCCTCGGGGGAGCGGAGCGTGTGCCACAGTCCGACGGTGAACGCCCAGCCCGGCCCGTTCTCGTCCTCCGGGACCATCACCACCGCCCACCCGCGATCCCGGACGTTCCGCATCGTTCTGAGACCGGTCTCGTCGAGCTCCACCTCCTGCTCGACGCACAGCAGGCAGTGGCACGCGCTCTGGTGGAACATATGCCTGATCGTAGTGCTTTGTGGTCGTTCGTGCCTACAAGTCCGACCACGCCTGCCTCACTCCAGACGGGGGCTATTTGTGCGCGAGGGTTGACACTGCTTATCGCCAATGTAACTATCGCAAAAATCTTACAAATATCTGAAAATAGATTCGAGTAACTCGAATGAAGAGCGGTAGGAAATCATCCAGCGTCGATAAGGCATTTGAGCTGATCAGCGCCGTTTCCGGGAGCGGCCAGGCCGGAATGACCCTGGGCGAGCTCGCGGCCCACACCGGCGTCGCGGTCAGCACCGCCCATCGCTATGCCATCTCGCTTCTGGAGCTGGGCGTCCTGGAGCGGGACGCCACCGGTGCCTTCCGGCTCGGCGTCACCCTCATCACGCTCGCCGGGCGCTACCTGGAGGAGGACGGGCTCCGCGCCGCGGCGCAGCCGTACCTGGCCGAGCTGGTCGAGATCAGCGGGGAGACCGTCCACCTCGGGGTCCCGGTCGGCCACCACATCGTCTACGTGGACAAGGTGGAGAGCGCCAAGTCGGTGCGCCTGGTCTCCCGGATCGGCAGCCGCGTACCGCTGCACTGCACCGCGATGGGCAAGGCGGTCCTCGCGTTCCTGGACGAGCCGCGCCGCGCCGAGATCCTGGCCGTGCAGGCGGAGCCCCGCACGCCCAGGAGCCTCACCGGCGACGCGCTGCTCGCCGAGCTCGACACCGTACGCGACCAGGGCTTCGCGATCGACGACGAGGAGAACGAGGAGGGGGTGCGCTGCATCGGCCTGCCGATCATGAACGCCTCCGGCCGCCCGGTGGGGGCGTTCAGCGTGTCGGCGCCGGCCGGACGGTTCAGCCTCGGCGACTGCCACCGCCTGGCGCCGGTCGCGCTCGGGATGGCCGCGGACATCGGCCGCCGCATCGGCTACGCCGCCCCCAGGACCCGCAAACCCGCCTGAACCCGTCCTCTCCCAGGACCCGCAGCTCGTACCGCATGGCTTGTATGGAAGGAAGTGCTATAAATGTCCGCTCTCACCTCGCCGGACGCCTCCGTCATCACCATCCGTAACCCCGGCACCGGCGAGCAGCTCGGGGAGGTGGAGGCGGCGAGCGCGGAGCGGGTGGCCGCGGTCGTCGAGGCCGCCCAGGAGGGCCAGCGGGCGATGGCGGCGATGCCCGCCCACGAGCGCGCGGACCTCCTGCGCCGGGTGGCCGACCTGATCGAGGCCGAACGGGACGAGCTCTCCACGCTGCTCGCCGCCGAGAACGGCAAGCCCGTGCAGCAGACCCGGGGCGAGGTCGACGCCGCGATCCGGATCTTCCGCGGGTACGCGGGCGAGGCCACCAGGCTCTTCGGCCGCCAGATCCCGCTCGACGCCGTACCCGGCCTGGAGCGGCACCTCGCGGTGACGATGCGCGAGCCCCTCGGCGTCGTCGCGGCGCTGGTCCCGTTCAACTACCCGGTCGAGCTGTACGCGCACAAGGCCGCCGCGGCCCTCGCCGCGGGCAACGCCGTCGTCGTCCAGCCGCCCGCCCGCTGCCCGCTGTCCCTGGTCAGGGTCGCCGAGCTCGTCGAGCGGGCCGGCGCGCCCGCCCACGCGCACCAGCTGGTCACCGGGGGCGTCCAGGTGTCCCAGACGCTGGCGCAGCACCCCGGGATCGCGGCGGTGGGCCTCACCGGCAGCACCGCGGCGGGCCGCGAGATCGCCCGCCTCGGGGCCGCGACCCTGAAGAAGGTCTTCCTGGAGCTCGGCGGGAACGACGCGCTCATCGTCTGCGACGACGCCGACGCCGAGGAGGCCGCCCGCGCCGTCGTCCTCGGCCGCCTGGCCAGGGGGAACGGGCAGATCTGCTGCGCGGTCAAGCGCGTCTACGTCCAGGACGGCATCCACGACGCCTTCGTCGAGTCGCTGCTCGGCCAGACGGCGAAGCTCTCCGTCGGCGACCAGCTGCTCGAGGACACCGACGTCGGCCCCCTCATCGCCGAGGAGGCCGCCGAGCGGGTCGAGGCGGCCGTCGGCAGGCTCGTCGGGGAGGGCGCCAGGCTCGCCGCCGGGGGCGGCAGACGCGGCGCGTTCGTCGACCCGGTCGTGCTGGTCGACGTGCCCGCCACCAGCCCCACCTTCGCCGAGGAGATCTTCGGCCCGGTGGCGCCCGTCGCCCGCTTCACCGACCCCCTCGACGCGGTACGGATGGCCAACGAGTCCCCGTACGGCCTGCACGCAGCGGTCTTCACCCGGGACGTCTCGCGGGCGTTCTCCATCGCGCGGCGCCTCGACGTCGGCGGGGTCGTCATCAACGGCTCGACCGCGCTGCGCGCCGAGAACCTGCCGTTCGGCGGCACCAAGGACACCGGCGGCTACCGCGAGGGCCTGCACGACACCGTCCTCGACTTCACCCGGCAGAAGACGGTCATCGTCATGGAGGCCTTCGGATGAGCCTGGAGCTCCGGGGCGTCCGCAAGGACTACGGCGGCGTCGAGGTGCTGCACGGGGTGGACCTCGTGGGCCACCCCGGCGAGGTCCTCGCCGTGGTCGGCGCGAACGGAGCCGGCAAGTCGACCCTGATCAGGATCCTCGCCGGCGCCCAGTCCATGAGCGCGGGCGAGATGTGGATGGACGGCGAGCGGGTCGAGCTGCGCTCGCCGCACGACGCGCACGCCCGGGGCATCCGCACGGTCTACCAGGAGCTGACGCTGGTACCCCAGCTGTCGGTCACCGAGAACCTGCTGATGGGGCACTTCCCCAGGAAGCGCGGCGGGTTCATCGACTGGGCGGCGGCGCACGCCCGCGCGGGGGAGCTGCTGGAGAGCATCGGCTTCGGCGCGATCGACCCGCGTACCGTCGCGGGCCGCCTGACGGTGGCCAGGCAGCAGATGGTGGAGATCGCCAAGGCGCTGGTGGACGAGCCGCGCGTGCTGGTGCTCGACGAGCCCTCCGCGGTGCTGGCCGGAAGCGACCTCGAATCGCTGTTCGCGCTGATCAGGCGGTTGCAGGAGCGCGGGGTGCTGGTCGTCTACGTCTCCCACCGGCTCGCGGAGGTCCTGGAGCTCGCCACCTCGATCGTGGTGATCAAGGACGGCAGGATCGTCGAGACGACCGAACCCGCCCGCACGGGCGAGAACGAGCTGATCCGCCTCATGGCGGGCCGCCGCCTCGAACAGATCTACCCCGACCGGCGCGCCGGGCACGGCGAGGTACGGCTCAGCGTCTCCGGGCTCTCGCGCGGGGGCGAGTTCGAGGACGTCTCGTTCTCCGTGCACTCGGGGGAGATCGTCGGCCTGTTCGGCCTGGTCGGCTCCGGCCGCAGCGAGCTGGCCCGCTGCGTCTTCGGCGCCGAGCCCGCCTCCGCGGGTCAGGTAAGTGTCCGGTCCGGCCCCGAGCCCGCGTCCTTCGGCGCGGAGCGCGTCCAGGCCGGTGCCGGTGCCGGTGCAGGTGCAGGTGCAGGTGCCGGTGCAGGTGCCGGTGCAGGTGCAGGTGTCGGTGTCGGTGCCGGTGTCGGTGCCGGTGTCGGTGCCGCTGCCGGTGCGGGTGCGGGGGCCGGTGTCGGTGTCGGTCTCGGTGCCGAGTCCGCGTCCTCCGACGCGGAACGCGCCCGGTCCGGTGCCGGGCCCGCTGACCCGGGGCGCGTCCGGTCCGGTGCCGAGTCCGCTGTCCGGACGGGCGCCGAGCCCGCGTCCGCGTCCGCGCCGGCCGACCGGGCGCGCGGCCGGGCCGGTGTCGTCGGCTTTCGTACGCCGGCCGAGGCCATCGCGGCCGGGCTCGCGCTCGTCACCGAGGACCGCAAGCGCACCGGACTGGTACTCGGCATGAGCGTGCTCGACAACATCACGCTCACGACCCTGTACTCGGCCACCCGGGGCCCGCTGATCGACACGGGCCTCAGGCGCAGGAACGTCACCGACATGATCGACCGGCTGGGCATCCAGCCCTCGGGGTGCGCCTCGATGCCGGTGGTCAACCTCAGCGGCGGCAACCAGCAGAAGGCCGTGCTCGCCAAGTGGCTGCTGGCCGAGCCGCGCGTGCTCATCCTCGACGAGCCGACCCGCGGCGTGGACATGGCGGCGAGGGTCGACATCTACCGCATGATCGACGACCTCGCCAGGCAGGGCCTCGCGGTCCTGCTCATCTCCTCGGACCTGACGGAGGTCCTCGGCGCCACCGACCGGGTGCTCGTGATGAACGAGGGGCGCATCACCGGCGACCTGCGTTCCGACCAGACCACGGAGGACGAGATCCTCGCCCACTCGATCGGGCGGACGGCATGACCCGCCCACCACGGAGGGACAGCATGACCCGGCCAGCCCGGAGCGACGACATGACCCGGCCGGCCCTCCGGCCGACCCGCGAGGACCGGACGACCCGGCGGCGGGCCGCGTTCGGGGGGATCGCGTGACCGGGCAGCAGGCGGGGCCCGCACGGGCCTCCACCGATCCGGCCCCCACCGCCCCCGCCCCCAAGGGCCCGGCCTCCCCCGCCACGGTGCCCGCCGGTCCGGCGGCCTCGATCTCCGGGAGGCTCCCCAGGCTGGTCCTGGGGGGCCGGGACCTCACCGCGCAGGTCGCGTTCGTCACGCTCATCGTGGCGCTCGTCGCGGTGGCGGCGCTCACCTCCGACACGTTCCTCACCCCGACCAACCTCACCAACCTGCTCAAGCAGATGGTCACCACCGGCCTGCTCGCGTACGGGATGCTCGTGGTGATCCTCACCGGCGGCATCGACCTGTCGGTCGGGTCGGTGGTGGCCTTCTCCGGCATCATCACCGCCGGTCTCGTCTCCGATCTCCCCATCCCGATGGCGACGTTCGTGGGCATCGCCTGCGGGATCGGGTTCGGGCTGGTCAACGGTGTGCTGGTCGCCCGGTTCGGGCTGGCGCCCTTCGTGGTGACCCTCGCGGCGCTCACCACTGTCAGGGGCCTGGCGTTCGTCTACTCCGAGGTGCCGATCACCCCGGAGGACCCGGCGTTCCTCACACTCGGCTCGGCGATGCTCGGCCCCGTCCCGCTGAGCACCGTGATCATGCTGGTCGTGTTCCTCGCGGGCGGCCTGTTCCTGACCCGCTTCCCGGCCGGCCGCTCCATCGTCGCGATCGGCGGCAACGCCGAGGCCGTGCGGCTCGCGGGCATCAACGTGCGCAAGCACGTGATCCTCGCCTACACGATCAGCGGCGCGTGCGCCGGCCTGGCGGGCGTCATCCTGGCGAGCCGGGTGGGCATCGCCCAGCCGAGCGTCGGGGTCGCCTTCGAGCTCGACGCGATCGCCGCGTGCGTGATCGGCGGCGCGAGCCTGGCGGGCGGGCGCGGCTCCGCGAAGGCCACCTTCGGCGGCGTCCTCGTCCTCGTACTGATCAACAACCTCCTCAACCTGTACGGCGTGCAGAGCTTCTGGCAACAGGTGCTCAAGGGATTGATCATCATCGCCGTCATCCTCGTCCAGCGCGCCAACCAGACGCGTACCTGACGTACCCGCTCCACAACACCCCCCGAGGTATACCGAAATGAACGCTAGGAAATTCAGCAGCCTGATTGCCGCCGGCCTTCTCGCTCTCAGCCTTGCCTCCTGCTCGTCCAGCGGGAGCGAGCCCACCACCGCGGCCTCCGCCTCCGGAGACGGCTCCTACACGATCGGCGTCGCCAACTTCATGTTGAGCGGCCCCTACTTCAGCGGCATGGACAAGGCGATCGCCGCCCAGGCCAAGAAGAAGGGCAAGATCGAGGTCATCAGCACCGACGCCAACGGCGACGCGGCCAAGCTCGCCTCCAACGTCGAGGACCTGCTGAGCAAGAACGTCGACGCCATCATCATCTCCGGCGGCCCGCTGGAGTCGGCGCCCGCGGCGCTCAACGCGGCCAAGACGGCGAACAAGCCCGTGGTCCTGGTGGACCGCAAGTTCCAGGCCGGTGAGTACACCAGCTGGATCGGCCCGGACAACAAGGCGATCGGCGTGCAGAACGGCCAGTTCCTCGCCGAGAAGCTGCCCAAGGGCGGCAAGGTCGCGATCATCAAGGGCGGTCCCGCCGACAACAGCATCGGCCTGGCCCGTACCGAGGGCGTGAAGTCGGTGCTCGGGAGCACCGCGGGCATCACGCTCGTCGAGGCCCCCGACTTCGGCAACTGGGGATCCGACGGCGGCCTGACCGTGATGGAGAGCCTGCTGGCGACCAACCCCGACCTCGTCGCGGTGTTCTGCGAGAACGACGCGATGTGCCTGGGCGCGCAGCGCGCCATCGCGGACGCGGGCAAGGCCGAGCAGATCATCATCGCGGGCGTCGACGGCCAGGCCGAGGCGCTCAAGGCGATCCTCGACGGCACCAACTACCTGGTGACCGGCCTGAACGACGCGGACATCATCGGCGCGATGGGCCTGGACCGGGCGGTCGAGATCCTGAGCGGCGCCAAGGTCGAGAAGGACACCGTGGTGCCCTCCCCGAGGGTCACCAAGGAGAACGCGGCCGAGTACTTCGACCCGAAGGGCGGCTTCTAACCCTTCCCGATCCACGGCCGTCCGGGGGAACGGTTCTGATCCGCGGTCGTTCGGTAGCGGTTTCTGATCCGCGGCCGTTCGGGAACGGGTTCTGATCCGCGGCCGTTCGGGGGAACGGCGCGGGCCCGCGACCGCTCGGGGGAGCGGCTCGCGGAGTACGGCCGGATGTGAACGGAGGCCGGGTGGCGGTCGGCGACGCCACCCGTGACCACCGGTATCGGGACGGAGGTGCGCACACCCGCGCGGGCGCGGGTCGCGTTCAGGCACGAACAACGCCTTACTCGTCGAGTGAAGGGCACGTAACCCATGCGAAGAAACGTCAGAGGGGCCGCGCGCAAGGCGGCCCTCGCCGCGGTCACCACGACCGTCGTGGCACTCACCTCGTTCGGGGTCAGCACCCCCGCGACGGGCGACACCGCCGCACCGGCCGGAAGCCGTTCCCCCAGTCCGAGTCCCACGTCCAGTACGCCGAGCGCGCCGGCCAAGCAAGAGAAGCAGGACAAGCAGGACAAGCAGGATCAGCAGGCCAAGGCGGGCGCGGAGAGCAAGGCGGGCGCGGCCAAGAGCGCCGCGGCCTGGACCCTGCTGCACTCGGAGAACTTCTCCTCCCCCATCAACACGGGCAACGCGCCGTGGGTGAGGGAGAACTACACCACGCCGTTCGACACGATCATGGACGACTCCGGCCAGTGGTACCGCAACGACTACGGGCCGGCCTGGACCACCGCGTTCAACTCCTTCGCCACCTACCGCAAGGAGTTCCCGGTCGGCCAGGGCGGCTGGCTGACGGCTTCGCTCTCGGCCCGCGACTGGAACAAGGACGGCGTCATCGAGTCGCCGCCGTCGATCACCACCGCGACGGTGGGCGGCGCGCCCGCGGCGGTGCTGAACGTGCCCGACCACACCGGCGGGGCGATCTTCCGGCCCACCAACAAGCTGCCCGACCAGTATCGCGTCGAGTACAAGCTCAAGACCATCGACTTCGGCGGCAAGCGGAACGGCTCGATCGAATACAACGGCAAGGTCAACGGCTACAGCACCCAGGGATGCAAGACGCAGCACCCGTGGGGTGAGGGGTCCAGGAGCCCCGGCTGGAGCGGCAACGCCGCCGCGCCCTACTGCGAGTGGCAGGACGTGCGGTCAGGCCCGTACGGCTACAACGGCTTCCACTTCATGTCGATCGTGGACTTCGCCAACCCCGCGCCGAGGAACAACCACTTCTGGCACTATCGCCGCAAGGTGCTGATGGACTCCTTCTCCCAGCACCCCGACCGGGTCGGCAGCGGCACCGGCGGGCGGGTCTGCAACTCCAACACCAACCAGTACTACAACTACCGCGACGGCAACTTCAACACGGTCAACATGTGGATCAGCGGCCTGCCCAACTGGACGCCGGGCCCCGGCGGCCTCGCGGGCAACTCGCAGTGGTTCATGACGAGCTGCTCCGGCGGCGTGGCCGAGCAGCAGCTGTCGTCGGCCGCGGAGATCCAGCCCGAGCTGATGCCCAACCAGTCCTACACCTTCGCCATCGAGCGCGACGCCACCGGCTACGTGCTGGAGGCCAGCGGCAACTTCGCCCGGGTCGGGCAGAAGACGATCCGCTTCCACCGCCCCTTCATCGTCAACAACGCGCCGATCTGGCACTACAACGTCAAGCCCAGTGAGTACGACGGCCGCTACAACGCCACCCTCGTCCAGAACGACGTGAACGGCAGCGCGTCCTGGCCGAACCAGTGGCCGGCCGGGTCCCAGTATCCCGACTACTTCGTGATCGGCGACCTCTACACCAACGTCTACGAGGGCAGCGCGAGCCTGACGGACATCCGTCTCTACGTCCCCGAGACGACGCAGCCGGTCACCAACCTCGCGCTGAACAAGCCGGCCACCGCCAGCAACCAGTGCGCGGCCAACGAGGCTCCGGCCAAGGCCGTCAACGGCAGCTGGACGGGCGGCAACTCCGACAAGTGGTGCGCGCTGGGCGCCAACAAGTGGCTCCAGGTCGACCTGCAGTCGAACACGCAGGTGGGACGGTTCGTGGTGCGACACTCCGGCGCGGGCGGTGAGAAGGCGAGCTGGAACACCCGCGACTTCGACCTCCAGGTGAGTACCAACGGCACCACCTGGACGAACGTCGCGAGCGTCCGGGGCAACACCGCCAACGTCACCACCCACACCTTCACCCCCGTCAGTGCCCGGTACGTCCGGCTCAACGTCATCACCCCGACGAGCGACAGCGATGCCGCGGCCCGCGTCTTCGAACTGGAGGCCTACTCCAGCTGACGAGATCCTGTCCGGTCGGCCGTCGCCCGGCCGGACAGGCCCTTCCGACGCCCGGTACCCCGTGACGCCCGCTGATGGGCGGGCGTCACGGCCCCGAAAACCACACCACCGCGCCACTGCATCACCGCGCCACCGCATCACCGCGCCACCGCATCACCGTGCCACTGCACCACCGCATCACCGCGCCATCGCGCCGCTTCCGCCTGGCGCGAGCGCCCGGACGGCCGAGAGCGCTCACACCGGATTGAAGGTCCAGGGGAGCGCTCATTGCCGTATCAAGGGCCCGAGGAAGCGCTCACGCCCGATGAGGAGTCCGCTGGAACGCTCATGCCGGATCGGGGTTCCGCGGGCGCGCTCATGCCGGATTGGAAGTCCGAATCCGGCCGGAATTGCCGGTCTGAATCCTGCCAGCCCGGAGTCGCGTGCTCGCCATAGCTTTGCTCGCGTGCAGGGCCCCTCCCTCCGTACGGGGCCCGACGACGAGAGGGCTTACTCCATGGACCTGCAGCTTTCCGGCCGTGTCGCGGTCGTCACCGGTGCCTCCAAGGGCATCGGCCTGGCCGTCACCCGTACCCTGCTCGACGAGGGGGCCCGCGTCGTCGCGGCCTCGCGCAAGAGCAGCCCGGAGCTGGACGCGCTCGACGGCGCCGACCTCCTCCACGTGCTGGCCGACCTGACCGACCCCGAGGCGCCGGGCCGGATCGTGGCGCGGGCCGTGGAGGCGTTCGGCGGGCTGGACATCCTGGTGAACAACGCCGGTGGCCCGCCGCCCGGTGCGGCCCTGCCGCGCTTCTCGTTCCTCGCCCCCACGGACGACGACTGGCGGGCGATGTTCGAGTTCAACCTGTTCTCGGTCGTACGGGCCGTCCGTGCCGCCGTTCCGGTGATGCTCCAGGGGGGCGGAGGCTCGATCGTCAACGTGTCCTCGGGCAGCGCCCGGCTGCCCGCTCCCATGAACGTCGACTACAACGCGGCCAAGGCGGGCCTGAACAATCTCACCAAGGCGTTGTCGGAGGAGTTCGCGCCGCAGGGCATCCGGGTGAACACCGTGTCGCCGGGGCCCGTCCGGACGGCGTGGTGGACCGAGGCGGGCGGCGCGGCCGACATCATCGCCGCGCAGGCGGGAACCGATCGCGACACCGTGCTGGACGGTCTCGCGGCGGAGATGATGAAGCTCACCACCGGCCGCCTCGTCGAGCCGCGAGAGGTCGCAGACGTGATCGCCCTGCTCGTCTCACCGCGCTCGGCGAGCACCACCGGCGCGGACTTCGCCGTCGACGCCGGTTTCCTCAAGGAGATCTGACACACCCGGCTCCGCCTCCGGCGGGGACGGGTCGTCCCGAGGTCACCCGGCACCCGTGGTCATCCGATGTCGGTGGTCGCCCGACGCCCGCGCAGGAGTCCCGCCGATCCCGTCGCCGATCTCGTCGCCGATTCTGTCGTAGGGGAGTGCGAGACTTGCGCCACCGCGCCGCGTGTTCCCACGACGCAGGGGTCTGATGACGCCGGGCACCCACGACGTGGGCCTCTCGCGCCGGGGATCTCCCGCGTCCCGAGGAGCTCCCACGTGCTGAGGGGCTCTCCGTGCCGAGGGGTTCCCGTGCCGGAGGCTTCTCCATGCCGGAGGGTTCTCCGTGCCGCAGGGTTCTGCGTGGCGAGGTGACCGGCTGACCGTTCCGCGAGGAGGCATCATGACGACCCACGAGCAGGGCGACCGGGACGACGTCCTCGTCGACATCCCCGCCAACATCGGACGGCCCGCGCGCGGGGCCCTCGCCGCGGCCGGATACACGACGCTCGCCCAGGTGGCCGCCACGAGCGAGCGGGAGCTCCTGCGGCTGCACGGCATGGGCCCCAAGGCCATCGGCCGCCTGCGCGAGGCGCTCGCCGAACGCGGCCTCGCCTTCGCCGACCACTGAGCCTGCCGAGCCCGAACGCCAAGCCCGAGCAGCCCGCCCACCGAGCCCGAGTGTTGAGCTCGGCGGGCGACCCGGCTGGCAAACACGCCCCGACCGGGAGATGTGTCCCGGCCGGGAAACAGGCCCCGGCCGGGAAGCGGGTCTCGCGGGTGGCGGGATGTCAGCTGTTGTTCCGTATCTCGGGCCAGAGCAGCGGCCACGGGCGCACCGGATCGCGGCAGAGGAGGATGGGCAGGTGCTGCTCCTCGTTGGACAGGCCGACGCCGTTGTCGATCCTGCCGCGTTCCTCGCAGGTGGCGAACCTGCGACCGTAGCGGCGGGGGGCGTCGGTCACGACCACGGCGATCCGGGCGGACGGTGGTGGCGGGCCGCGCCAGTAGAGCTCGTTGTGCCCGCTGTAGATCTCGGGCAGGCCGTACTCCTCGGCGTAGCGGTCCAGCGCCCCGGCCTCGCCGTAGTTGGGGGCGATGAGTACGGCCTGCGCGCGCTCCTGAGGCGTCAGCCCGCCGACCACCGCCCCGACCTGCGCGGCGAACTCAGGCCATCCGATCGACTCGCGCGCCACCTCGTTGACCTCGACGACCAGGCTGCCCTCCAGGGCCGTGGGAGGGATCACCGGCAGCGCGAAGACGACGGAGATGACCGCGTTGACCGCCAGGGCGGCGGCGAGCAGCACGCGTCGTCCCGTACCCGCCATCCACCGGGCGGCCGGGCCGCACCCCGCGGCGAAGAGCAGTACGAGCAGGCCCGACACGTAGTCGGGACGCCCGCCCGAGTAGAGCGTCAGCGCGCAGGCGACCAGGTAGGCGAGGGGGAGGGAGCGCAGGCGGGGTTCCCGCCACAGCCGTACGGCGCCGACCACCTGGAGGACCGCCTGGGGCGGGCCGAGCATCATGAGCTGCAGCGGTAAGAAGGTGAGGCGGTTGTCGGCGCCGTCGTCGACCTCCAGCGCCCCGGCCATCGTCAGCTGCGGCCAGTCGTGGGTCGCCTGGTAGACCAGGTTGGGCGCGGCGATCACGAGGGCCAGCAATGCGCCGAACCAGAGCCTGCGGTCCCGCAGGATCTCGCGCGGCCCCGCCACGAGCACACCCACGCCCACGCTGATCAGGAGCAGCGCGATCAGCTGCCGGTTGTACGTCGCCAGCCCCGCGACGACGCCCAGCGCGAGCCACCAGCGGCCGTCGCCCCGCAGCGCCCGTACGGCGAACAGCGCCGCCGCGATCCAGAACGGCAGGTCGACCCCCAGGGTCAGCAGGGAGTGCCCGCCGATCAGGAGCAGGCTCGTGGTGGCGATTCCCACCGCGGCGATGATCTGAGCCCTCCGGTCACCGCCGAACTCCCGGGCCAGGAGGGCGACCAGGACGACGACGAGCGACGCGATCAGGGCGGGGACGACGCGCAGGGCGACCACGGTGTCGCCGAACACGGCGATCGAGGCCCGCGCGATCAGCGGGGTCAGCGGCGGGGTGTCGAAATATCCGAGGGCGGGCTGCTCGCCCAGCATCCGGAAGTACAGCTCATCTCGGTGGTAGCCATAGCGCGGGCTCGCGACCAGCAGCACGGCGAACGTGGCCAGCGCGACCACGCCGACGGGCCGCCTGGCGAGGGGAACGGCCGAGGCGACCGCGTCGGGGGTGCGCGGCGCGGAGAGGGAGGACTTGGACACTCGTTCATCATCGGCTTTCGACGCCGGTGGCGCGAGGGATGATCCTGATCTTCTTGTCATCCGGTACGAGCCGGGTTGAGCCTGACGCGAGCCCGGCCCGAGTCCCGCACGAGTCCCGCACGAGCCCGGCGCGAGCCCGGCACGAGCCCCGCGACGGTCCGGTGCTGGTCCGTGCTGGTCCGGTACGAGAGGGCGTCCCGGTGATAGGTGAGGCGACGGCCTCGCTCCCGGGCGAACGGTCTCTCCCGGGAGACCGGAGAACCGTTCGCCTGTCACGACCACCCCGAAGGATCCGCCGGTCGCTCGGCGGAAGGCGTGCGCCCTCGCGCGTCCTCGCGTGCCCTACGTGTCCTCGCGTGCCCTCGTGTGTTCTCAGGCAGCGGGGAAAAATCCCTCGACGTCCCCGATGTCGTGCTGAGACACTGACCGCTGCCGGAGGCCCGGGAACACCGCGAACCGGCTGTGACCCGATCTGACCAGGCCGTGAGCGGCCTGGCCCGATCGCCCGCCGGTCGGTGGAGACGCCGATCGCGGTGTCGGGACGAGGTCCCGGGGGCTCTTCAACGATCTTCATGACAGTGGGTGAACCATGAAACCGGTCGGCGAGGCGGAGATCCGCGGATCCTTCGTCAACTGTTCCAAGGGGGAGGCGCGCAGGATCAACCTGCCCAGGAACCTGCCCGAGCTCTCCTGGACCGACCTCGACTTCCTGGGCTGGCGCGACCCCGGTGCTCCCGACCGGGGCTACCTGGTCGCCGAGCGGAACGGCGAGCTCGTCGGCGTCACCCTGCGCGTCGCGCAGGAGGTACGCAGGAGCTTCACCAAGAGCACCGTCTGCTCGATCTGCGTGACCCCCCACTCCGGCACGGGGGTCGCCCTGTTCGTCGCGCCCAGGATCGGCGCCGCGGGCCGCCAGGGCAACACGGTCGGCACCTACATGTGCGCCGACCTGGCCTGCTCCCTCTACGTGCGGGGCGTGAAGCGGACAGATTCCGGCGTGCGGTTCGAGGAGACGCTCACCACGGAGGAGCGGATCCTCCGGGCCGCCGTCAACCTGGAGGGCTTCCTGGACAAGGTCTTCGACGGCGACGTGCGCTCGGCGTGACTCAATCCACGACCGCCTTCTCCAGCGTCCGTTTCATGTCCGCCGCCCCCCGCTCGACGCGCGCGCGGATCTCCCCCGCGAACGCGTCCGGCAGCACGTCGGTTATCCAGACGAGCCGACTGCGGCCGGGCTCCTCGGAGAGGACCTGGAACGAGGCGTGGTGGTGCGCGAGGGGCGGTCGCGCGCCTTCGATCACCGCGTAGGCGAGCCGGCGAGTCGCGTCGTCGACATCGACGATCAGCTCGCGGACGACGTTGCCGTCCGGGAAGACGAGAATCCTCACGTCGCCCTCGATGCGGGTGTCGGCGACGCGATCCGGCAGGAGGCGCCGATGCACCGCGCCCACGTCGCGTATCGCCGCCCACACCTGCTCCGGGCTGGAGTCGATCACGACCTCTGTGCGGATGGAAGCCATTTCGCTGTCTCCTGTCTGAGTGATCCCCGGACGACGGATCGCCCCCGCGCGGACGCCTGGGCTCCGGTCCCGGAGGACACCGGGTCTTCGGCGCGTGCCGATGCGCTGACATGCCCACTGATGAACGAACCGGGAAACGAACCGAGAAGCGAGCCGGGAAGCAGACCGGGAAACGAGCGCTTTCCCGGGCTCGCCGGGTCCGGTGTCCGGTGGCCTGCCGGACGGGCCGCCCGGCTCACGACGAGACGCCGTCCGTGCCGTCCGTGCCGTCCGTGCCGTCCGTGCCGTTGGCCTGCTCCAGGTGCAGGGAGACCCGGTGCTGGTTCTCGGCGAGGCGCAGGCACAGGTGTCGCAGCTGGGTCAGCTCGGCGGGCGTGAAGTCGCGGAAGATCGCCGCCATGGCGGCCTGGGTCGGCCGGCGGAAGGACTCGATCCACGCCTGTCCCGCGGGGGTGATCTGGGCCAGGACGGAACGCCGGTCGTGACGGTCGGGGACCCGTCGCGCCAGCCCGTCGCGTTCGAGGGTGTCGACCAGCCCGGTGACGTTGCGCGAGCTCACTCCGGCCGACTGGGCCAGGTCGCCGATGCTGAACCCGTCGCCGGTCGAGGCGCTCAGGCGCATCAGGATGTCGAGCGCTCCCGAACTCAGCCCGCGGCCCCGAGCCCCGTGAGCGCGTATGCGCTCGACCGCGTGGAAAGCGGTGCGGACGGCGGTCGCGGCCTCGAGGGCGAGAGTGTCGTCTCCGGCGGTGAACCGGGCCATGGCCGCCCTCGCCCCGGAGTCGAAGAGGGAGCCGTCGGGATCACGGGTGAACGCTGTCGATGATTTATGTACGTCCTTCATAATGAAGCATCACATTAGTACCTGCTTCACTTGATTGTCGAACGCGGAAATCCCGCGCGGGAGACGGACGCTCGCGCCGGAGCCCGCTCCTCGCGGGATGACATCCCCCGGTCTGATTCGCCGTCCCCGGAATCAGACCGGGATCCGATGTGGCCGAGGTGGCCGTTCGGCGATCGTGGCCGTCATGCTGACGTCAATCGCCATCGCCCTGACCCTCCTCGGCTCGGGCGTGCAGGCACCGCGGACCGATCCCCTCGACTGGAGCGCCTGCCCGGACGACAAGATCGGGATGGAGTGCGCCGACCTGCGGGTCCCGGTCGACTGGCAGCGGCCCGACGGTCGCGAGATCACCCTGAAGCTGGGCCGCCTCAAGGCCACCGGCACCTCCGAGGGCTCCGTCCTGATCGCCTACGGCGGGCCGGGCGCGCCGGGGATCGCCATCACCCGGTCCGAGAACCGGTGGACCGGGCTCCGCGAGCGCATGGACATCGTCACGTGGGACACCCGGGGTTACGGCGAGCAGTTCCGCGGCCTGAGCACCGGCCTGCCGTGCGTCTGGACACGCGTCCCGCTGCCCGAGTTCCCCGAGGACGACGCCGACTTCGGACGGCTCTCCGACACCAACCGCGGCTACGCCGAGGCCTGCCGCAACAAGGATCCCGAGCTCTTCGCCAACATGAGCTCGGCCGACCACGCCAGGGACATGGAGGCGATCAGAAAGGCACTCGGCGGCGCGAAGCTCAACTTCTACGGCGCCTCCTACGCCGGGTTCTACGGACAGGACTACGCCCGCCTCTTCCCCGGCCAGGTGCGCGCGATGGTGCTCGACGGCACGTGGAACCACAGCACCTCCGACTGGACCGGCGAGCTGGAGGCGATGGCCAGGAGCAACGAGGAGGCCGTCGGCCGCTTCTTCGACTGGTGCGCCGCCGCGGGGAAGTGCCGCGACGTGCCCGCGAAGTGGCGCAAGCTGGTCGCGGCGGCCGACCGCACCCCCATCCCCGCCAAGAAGGCCGGCATCGCGTACGACGGACGCGACCTGCAGGCCTTCGCGGTGAGCTCCGCCAGGATGGGGGGCGAGGCGTGGCCGAAGCTGGCGCGGGACATCCGCGCGGCGGCCGGTGGCGACGCCTCCGGCTTCGTGCCCGAGCGCGGTGCCCGCTACCCCGACCAGTCGACCGGCGTCACCGAGTGCGTCGACTGGCCGCGTCCCGCGAACCGTGCCGAGCTGCGGACGACGATCACCCGGTTGCGCGAGGTCGCGCCCGACGCGGGCACCGCCAACACCCTGGCGACCGGGACCCTCGGCTGCGTCGGCTGGCCGGTGCCGGTGACCAACCCGCCGGCCCCGCTGCCGAAGGGCCTGCCGCCCATGCTCGGCGCGGGCGCCTGGGGCGAGTCCGACGCCGTCCAGCGGGTGCTCAGGCAGGTGCCGGGCAGCGTCACCGTCCGCCACGAGGGGCCCGGCCACACGCTCCACGGCTTCAACCCCTGCGCCCGCGCCCACATCGACCACTACCTCACCGACCGCGTGCTGCCCCCGGCGGGGACGAAGTGCTGACGCGCGAGCGGGCCGGACGCGAGGACCGCGAGCCGGGCGCCCGGAGCCGCTCCTGCTCCTGATTTGTGGCACTTCGTACCATTTTTCGGAAGAGGTCAGGTAACAAACGAGGGGCCCCGGCCATTTCCCGGTGTCAGAACAACATCCGGTACGAAGGGGGCGGGGCGGTGACGGACGACTCGCAGCGGTTCACCAGCGTGTACGACGAGTGCCGACAGCGCGTCTGGGCCTACGCGGTCAGCCGCGCGGGACGGCAGGTGGCGGACGAGGTGGTGAGCGAGACGTTCGCGATCGCCTGGCGAAGGCTGGAGGAGATGCCGGAGCCGGCCCTGCCGTGGCTCCTCGGGGTGGCCCGCAACGTGCTGCGCGACAACATCCGGGCGGAGGTCCGGCGTGACGCGCTCAACGCCGAGTTGCGGGCCTGGACCGAGGACGACGTCGCCGAGCAGGTCACGGAACGGCTCAGCGTGCTCAAGGCGCTGACGAGCCTGTCGGAGGACGACCGGGAGCTCCTGATCCTGACCGCCTGGCAGGGGCTCTCCCCCCGCGACGCGGCTCGGGTCGTCGGCTGCTCCCCGACCGCCTTCCGGGTACGGCTCCACCGCGCGCGCAAGCGGCTCAAGCAGCGGATGGACACCGCCGCGTACCCCGGACCCCGGATGAGGAACCTCAGCGAGGAGTGGTCATGAACCCCGTCGATCAGCTGCGGGCCGCACGCCCCGAGCACCTGGGGGACACCCCGGTCGATCCGCGTACCAGGGCCGCCGAGCTCTCCCGGGCCATGGCGTGGCCCCGGCGGGCACCGGCGAGGCGCGGGGCCGTCCGCCCGGGGTGGGGCCTCGGTCTCGGTCTCGGCGTCGGTCTTGGCCTCGCCGGAGCCGCCGCGGCCGTGACCGCGGTCGCCGTCACGGTCTCCGCGACCGACGGCACGGTCCCGGACGCGCCCCCCGCCCAGGCGGACCCGGCCCGAACGGTCTTCGCCCCGTCGACTTCCGGCCCGTCGACTTCCGGCCCGTCGGCCTCCGGCCCGTCTGCCTCCAACCCATCGGCCTCCGGCCCGTCTGCCTCCAGCTCGTCGGTCCCCGCTCCGCAGACCGAGGTCTCCAGCCGATCCGTCCTGCTCGCCGCCGCCCACGGAGCGGCCCGCCAGCCGGACACGACCGGTGCCTACTGGCACACCGCGTCCGTGACCCGGAACCTGCTGGAGGCGGCGGACGGGGACTACACGCTCGTCGAACGGACGCGGAACGAGGCCTGGACCCCGTTGGCGACCGGCGCGGACCGGTGGGACCGGACGTGGTCACTCGGGGCGCGGCCCGCGAGCGCGGAGGACGAGGCGGCCTGGAAGCGAGCCGGTTCCCCGGCCAGGATCGAGGTCGAGTTCCCCGGCAAGCGGGGGAGCAGGCTGGGCGGGTACGTCCTGTCGACCGAGCCGGGAGAGGCGAAGGACAGCCACGCCCCGCTCGTCGACGGGGACAAGGTGTTCTGGCTGGGCCGCAACGTCACCATGAGGGACCTGCGCGGCCTGCCCGCCGACCCCGACGCCCTCAAGGCCTGGCTGCTGCGCTCGTACAGGGGGATGTCCACCGAGGCGGACATCCCGATGGCGTCGGACGCCTGGCTGTTCTCCGTCGCGGTCGGGCTGGTCACCGACATGCCGATCACCCCGAAGGTGCGCGGCGCCGCCTTCCGGATGCTGGCCGATCTCAAGACCATCAAGGTCGCCCGCGGCGTCACCGACGCGGAGGGCCGCACCGGCAGCGCGGTCTCCATCGAGGAACGGGCCAGGGCGAAGGTGACCGACAAGAGCGCCGACGACGGAGCCCTGCGGAACCGCCTGATCTTCGACGAGGCGACCGGCAGGGCACTGGCTACGGAGAGCGTCGTCGTACGGCCGGGCGGCCTGCAGGCCGGATTCGAACCGGGCACCGTGTGGCACTCCGAGACCGTCCTCGAAACCGGCTGGACCGACGAGAGGCCCGCGTCCTGAGTCCCAGGGTTCCCGGACTCCCTACCTAATCCCCGGCCCGCCGTACCTCCGGGGCGTACGGCGAGCCGGGGCACCCACCGCCGCGATGTCCCGGCATGTCCCGGTGAGATCCAGGCACGCCTGCCGGACCATCCGGTCACGCCGTTCACCCACGCCGTTCACCCACGCCGTTCACCCACGCCGCGTTCCAGGACGAACGGCGGCGGGCGACGCCCCCCGGCCTCGTAGGCTCGGGACATGCTCCTGTGGATCAACGGCCCCTTCGGCGGGGGCAAGACGCAGACGGCGTACGAACTGCGGCGGCGGCTCCCGGGAAGCGTCGTCTGCGATCCCGAACACGTCGGCTTCGGCCTGCACCGGATGACACCGCCACCCCTGCGCGGGGACTTCCAGGACCTCCCGGCCTGGCGGCAGGGGGTGTACGAGGTGCTGGACCTGGCTCTCACCAAGCACGACGGCACGGTGATCGCACCGATGACGGTCGTGGAGCCCGCGTACTTCCGCGAGACCGTCGGCCGGTTGCGGGAGCGCGGCCACGACGTCAGGCACTTCGCGCTGCTGGCTCGCCGCGAGACGGTCCTGCGCCGCCTGCGCGAGCGCGGCTTCGGCCACGTCCTGCAGTACGTGGCCGGCAAGGGCGCGCCCCTGCGCCGGGAGAGCTTCGCCGTGTCCAGACTCGACCCGTGCCTGGAGCGGCTGCGTGAGGCGGAGTTCGCCGAGCACGTATGGACCGACGACCTCACGATTCCGGGAGTCGCCGACCACATCGCCGCCTCCTCCGGGCTGACGCTAACCCCGGACACGGACGGCGCGCTACGAGGGCGCCTGCGCCGCGCGTGGACGGGTGCCAAACACATCCGATTCGACTGAACGAGGAACGACACCGCTCCCCGAGAACGGCACACGTCCCCGCGCACGACACGGGTCCCCGCGAACAACGCAACGGCTTCCACGCACGGCACGCGTCCTCGCGAACAACGGTCCCAGCGAACGGCACGTGTCCCAGTGAACGACACGGGTCTCCGCGAACGGCAGGTCGGCCTCCGCGAACAACGCGGTTCCCCGCGTATGGAACGCGTCCCCGGGAACAACGCGACGGTTTCCGCGCACGGCACGCGTCCCCGCGAACGACGGGTCCCCGCGAACGGCAAGTCGGCCTCCGCGAACAGCGCGGTTCCCCGCGTATGGAACGCGTCCCCGGGAACAACGCGACGGTCCCCGCGAACGACACGGGTCCTGGCGAACAACGCAACGGCCCCCGCGAGGGACAGGCCGCCCCCGTGAACAAAATCCGCCGCATGATCGCGTAAGTCGCCCGTTCTCCCCACTCCGGGCTCGACCTGAACCGGCGATTGACATCTCCCGCCCGATGTCCTCATTATGAACAAGCATTCATGAACGCATGTTCATGACATCAACGTCGCGGTCGCGCCCAAGACGGGTCGGCGGAGCCGTTCGGGACGTTCTGAGAGACCCACGGGAGAAATTTCGATGCTTTCCATCGTCAACACCGAGCAGGCGGAAGCGTGGAACGGCTACGAAGGAAGCCACTGGGCCGATCACCAGGCCCGGTATGACGCCGTGAACAGCGGGTTCAACGACCACCTGCTCGCGGCGGCCGCCATCGGTGACCGGGACCGCGTGCTCGACGTCGGGTGCGGCAACGGGCAGGTGACGCGGCTGGCCGCCGGGCGGGCGCGACGCGGAGAGGCCGTCGGGATCGACCTGTCGGCGCCCATGCTGCGGCGAGCGCGTGCCAGCGCGGCCGACGAGGGGGTCGCCAATGTGACCTTCGAGGAGGGCGACGCCCAGATCCACCCCTTCCCCGCCTCGGCCTACGACGTGGCCGTGAGCCGGTTCGGGATCATGTTCTTCGCCGATCCGGTCGCCGCGTTCGCCAACATCGGCCGCGCGCTGCGACCGGGTGGACGCCTGGCGATTCTGTCCCTGCGGAGAATGGCCGACAACGACCTGGGCGCCGTCTTCGCGGCGATGGCCGAGCACCTGCCGCCGAGCCCCGCCCCGGCCGGGCCCGGCGCTCCCGGTCCGGAGTCGCTGGCCGACCCGGCCCGCGTCCACGAGGTGCTCACCGGCGCGGGCTTCGAGAAGGTGACCTGCACCCCGGTCGACGCGTCCCAGGTGTGGGGCGAGGACGCCGCCGACGCGGCCGGTTTCCTCGGAGCGTGGGGTCCCGTCCGCTTCGCCCTCGACCAGGTCGGCGAGGACACCGCGGCCCGAGCCCTCGACGCGCTCACGGCGGCGCTGCGGCCCTACGAGGAGCCCGGCGCCGTACGGCTGCGCGGCGCCGCCTGGCTGATCACCGCCACCCGCCCCTGACCACCGCCCACCCCTGATCGCCACTCACCCGCAAACCCCCCCACCCCTGACCGCGATCCGCCCACAACCGCCACTCACCCACAACCGCCCCCTACCCCTGACCGCGATTCGCCCACGAACGCCACCGCCACCGTCCACAACCGCCCCCCACCCCTCACCGCGGTCCACCCGCCCGCAACCGCCACCCGCTTCCGGTGGTCACCCGCTCCTGGTGATCATCCGCTTCCGGCGGTCACTACGATGCGATGTGATGTCCCCGAGAAAAGCAGCGGCCCTGCGTGACGGCGAGGGCGATCAGACCCTGCGCGAGCACCTGATCGCCGCTGCCGAACGCCTCATGGCCCGGCGCGGCGCCGCCGGGCTCACCGTGCGCGACATCGCCCGCGAGGCCCGGGTCGCCGACGGCGTGCTGTACAACCACTTCGCGGGCAAGGAGGAGCTGCTCGCGCTCGCACTGCACGCCCACGTCCGTACCGTCGAACGCGAGCTGGGCGAGCGGCCCACCAGGGCCGGAAGCGGAACCGTCGAGGACAACCTGCGCGCCTACATCACCCAGGGGCTGGCGCTGCACGCCGCGATCCTGCCCTCCTTCGCGGGCCTGCTCGGCCGCCCGGAGGTCCTCGTCCGGTTCGCGAACCTGCCCAACCCGATGGCGGGCGGCCGGGGACTGCGCGAGGACCTGGCCGTATACCTGCGCGCCGAGCGCGACCTCGGACGCCTTGCCCCGGAAGCAAACCCCGAGGCCGCCGCCACCATGATCATCGGCGCCTGCCACGAGCTGGTCCTGCCCCACCTGCTCAGCGGTGGCGCGGCGGCCACCCTGGAGATTCCCCCCGGTTTCGTCGAGGGCCTGCTCACCACCGTCCTGAACGGCATCGGCCCGGCCGGAAGCCCCGGAACCGTCCCAGGGGAAGGGCCATCGGCTCACCTGACGTGACCCCGCCGAACGATTCGAGGGACCGCGCCCGATGATCTCGGCCGGGGAACGACAGGGAAGACGGGAGGTCGATGGACACCGAGGGGTGGGCCGCTATCTGTGCGTACGGATTCCGCTGCTGTCCAGGGCGCCCGGAGATCCCGGCCTGCTGGGAGCGGCGGCGTTCCGCTCCTCCGACGAGGTGATCCGCCGGGAGAACAGGGTCCCCGACCTCGCAGCGTCGTGGAACCTCGTATGTCCAAGGGCCACAGCTCATGCCGAATGATCTCGCTTGTCGGAACCGGAGGTCAGGAGGCCAAGGGACCGGCGAACATCGACCGCCCCGCTGATCGGCCAGGGCGGTGATCGGCCGGGCGCTCCAGGGGAGACAAGGCGCGTTTGCTAAGCGGAGGATCCTCCACTAACGTCGGTCCAATAAAGCGGAGAGTCCTCCGTTTCATCGGGGCGCCCCAGGAGGACCCGCGCGCCACATCAAGCTCGGCCACCCCGGCCACCCCGGCCACCCCGGCTACTCCGACCCCGACAATCCCGGCCATCCCGGCTACTCCGACCCCGACGTCCCGGAGGCGATCGCATGACCACGCCCACACCCACACCGCAGACCCCGCTCGGCACCGGATACGGCCCCGCGACGACCGCGGCCGAGGTCGTTGCCGGAGTGGACCTCACCGGCAGGACCGCGATCGTCACGGGCGGCTACTCCGGCCTCGGCGTCGAGACGGTCCGCGCGCTGCGCACGGCGGGGGCGTCGGTCGTCGTTCCCGTGCGGAACCGCGAGAAGGCGGCCGAGACCCTCGCAGGCATCGACGGCGTCCGGCTCGAACCGATGGACCTCCAGGACCCCGCGTCGGTCGACGCGTTCGCCGACCGCTTCCTCGACGGTGACCGGCCGCTGCACATGCTGGTCAACAGCGCCGGGATCATGGCCGTCCCGCTCTCGCGCGACGCGCGCGGCCACGAGTCCCACTTCGCGACCAACCACCTCGGCCACTTCCGGCTGACGCTCCGGCTCTGGCCCGCGCTGCTGCGGGCCGAGGGCGCGAGGGTCGTCGCGGTGTCGTCGTGGGGACACCGCTACTCCGGCATCGTCTGGGACGACGTGCACTTCGAGCGCCGCCCGTACGAACCGATGAGCGCCTACGGGCAGTCCAAGACGGCGAACAACCTCTTCGCCGTCGAGCTCGACCGGCGCGGGCGCGACCAAGGCGTCCGGGCGTTCTCCCTGCACCCGGGCAGGATCCTCACCCCGCTCGTACGGCACACCAGCCCGGACGTCCTCCAGCGGATGGGCATGATCGGGGAGGACGGCGAACCGATCGTCGACCCGTCGCGGAACATGAAGAGCCCCGAGCAGGGTGCCGCGACGAGCGTGTGGTGCGCCACCGGCCCGTTGCTCGACGGGCACGGCGGCGTCTACTGCGAGAACTCCGACATCGCCCCGCTCGTCCCCGAGGGCGACGACCCTGTCGCCCTGGCCGAGGAACGGATGCGGACCCGGGAGTCCCTCGCCTTCGGCGTCATGCCCTACTCGATCGACCCGGATTCCGCGGCCCGCCTGTGGTCCCTCAGCGAGAAGCTCACCGGGGTCCTCCTCTGAAAGCGTGGCGTCGTCTCAGGGAGCCGGAGCCGGAATCGGAATCGGAACCAGGGCCGGAACCGGAGCCGGAATCGGAACCGGAGCCGGGGGCCGGTTCCGGCGAGGGCACCCCGATGCTCAGATGTCCTCGGCCCGCGTCGCGGACCGAGGACACCCGGGACATCTCACCTGGTCAGCCGGTGGTCAGGCCGGCCTCCGCCGGGAGGCGCCCGCCTACCTCATCGAGGTCAGTAGACGACGTAGCAGTTCACGCCGTCGGACTCGCGGTAGCACTTCGCCGTCTCCAGCCCGTTTATCTTGGTGTAGACGTTGGCGCCGATCCGGTGCCAGGTGCCGTGCATGCTCAGCCAGTACGGCTCGTACTGGAGGGTGAACGCGTCGGTGTCGCTGTACCCGGCGTTGTAGCTGTACGTGTGCCCGTTCATGCTCGTCGTGCGGCAGTTGCGGTCGACCGTCACCCAGGAGGTCTGGTTGCCGCCGTTCCAGTTCCAGATGTCGCAGTTGCTGCCGTATCCCGCGTTGGTGTTGCGGATGTCCTTGGCGATGACCAGGTTCTGGATGCTGTTGTATCGGACCACCAGGCCACAGCACTCGACGGCGGCCACGTTCGCGCCGCTGGACTCGGCGGGCGCGGGGGCCGGGGGGTCCACGGGGGCGACCAGGGGCGGGGTGGGCGGCTTGGCGTCGGCGTAGGCCATGGAGGTCGGCGCGATCACCGACACGACGAGCGCGATCGCGAGCATCAGGTAGCGGACCGTTCGAGAGCTCGGTTTTCTCATGATTTCCCCTTTTCCCCTGGTCTTCCGCGACCGCTTCGCACGGTTTCGATGCTTTCCCCGTTCCATGGCCACCGACGACGCGACCGGCCCTTCGGGAAGGCGCCGGGCATGTCCGTGGCGAGGCTCCGTCGAGCGGTACGCCGGTGACACCTCGTGTCGACCTCAGTCTGCGCGAGGCGGGGACCTGATTCGTTGCCCGTGAGCGCTCACCTTTTGCCCGTGAGCGCCCACTTGTCTTCCGGGCTCGCGGGACTTCGGCGGGTTCGGATCATGTCGTACTCGTCGACGTTCGCCGGGCATGACCCCCCGCCCGGCCCGCCACACCGCCGTGTCACGGGGGTCCGGACAGAACCCCCGTGAAGCCCCTCAGGCGGCGTCGAGGGCTGTGGTGATCTTGCGGGTCATGTCCGTGAGGGTGGGGGTGGGCTCGCCGTGGTGGGTGGCGGTTTCGAGGGCGAGGAGGACGGTGGCGCGGAAGTTGTCGGCTTCTGCCGGGTCCTGCTTCTTGAGCAGACTCATGGACGCGGTGAGGGCGGGGAGTACGTGGTCGGCGATGGCGGCCACGGATTTGCCGTTCAGTTTGACGCCCGTGGACTTGTCGGCGAGGACGTGCCCGACCAGGCCGGTCGCGGAGGCCAATGCGATGGAGCCGTCGGTGGCGATGCGGTGGGCGCCGGGCTTGCCGGCGGCACCGGCGGCGGACAGCAGGGTGACGGCGCCGTAGGCGGCGGTGCGCAGGGTCTGCTTGTCCTGGTCGGTAAGGGTGACGGACATGGTGATGTGCTCCTTGGGATCATGAGGAAAGAGGAAAACGGACGGATGGTGAAACGCGCCCCGCTGGTGCCGTACCAGCCTCGGTGTCAGTCGTCGATCGCCTGGTAGAGCGTGGTCCAGAAGTCGTGGATGAGCCGCGCCGGGTCCGGGACCGACATCCCGACCTGGCTGAGCAGGATCCCGGTGAGCCGGTTGTCCGGGTCGGCGTACGTCGAGGTGCCGCTCCCGCCGTCCCAGCCGAACTGGCCGATGGGCGCGTAGTCGCCGCGGTAGGTGCGCACCGCCATCCCCATGCCCCAGCCGCCGTGCTGCCCCTGGCCGTGCGACACGTGGACGTTGTCGACGGCCATGGCGTGCCGGGCGGCCTGCTGCCCGGGCGTGAGGCGGTTGGTGGTCATCAGCTCGACGGCGGGCCGGGACAGGATCCGCTCGGTCCCGTGCGTCCCGCCGTTCAGCAGCATCCGGAAGTAGGCGTGGTAGTCGTCGGCGGTGGAGACCAGCCCGCCGCCGCCACCCTCGAACGCCGGAGGCCGGCTCCACCGTCCCCCCTCGGCCTCGTCCCACACGACGAACTCCCCGCTCCGCGGGTCGGGGGCGTAGAGGGTCGGCAGCCGGTCGATCTTCTCGGCGGGCACGTGGAAGCCGGTGTCCTTCATACCCAGGGGTTCGAAGATGCGTTCGCGCAGGAACGCCCCGTACGACTGGCCGGTGACCCTGGCGACGAGCACGCCGAGGACGTCGTGGCTGATCTGGTACTGCCAGCGCTCCCCGGGCTGGTGCATCAGCGGAAGCGTGCCGAGGCGGCGCATCCACTCGTCCGGCTCGGGCATCGGCTCCGGCAGGTCGGGCGTGAGCCCCTGCTCGAAGATCGCGCCCATGATCGGGGTGCCCAGCGCCGTCATGTCCATGCCGAGCCCGAACGTCGAGGTCAGCAGGTCCCGTACGGTGATCGGCCGCCGCGCCGGCACGGTGTCGTCCAGCGGGCCGTCGATCCGCCTCAGCACCCGCCGGTCGGCGAGTTCCGGCAGCCACGGCTCGACGAGGTCGTCCACCCGCAACCTGCACTCGTCGACCAGGACCATCGCCGCCGCCATCGCGACCGGCTTGGACGTGGACGCCATCCGGAAGATCGTGTCCCGGCGCATCGGCGCGCCACCGTCATGGGACATCGTCCCGATCGTCTCGACGTGCGTCTCACCGCCCCGGCTGACCAGGGCGACCAGTCCGGGAATCCTCCCGGAGTCGACATGCCGTTCCAGCACGCCGTGCAACCTGCGCAGCCCCGACTTCGAGAAGCCGCTCTTGCCGGTTTCCATCATGAGTCTCCTTGCAGACAGTGTTCGATCAGTCTTCGTTCTTGCGAGCCCCGCCCCGAGGCGACACTTGTGGCTTCCACGAGCGACGTACGAGGTCGGGGGTGAAGTTCGTGTGGTTCGGTGTGGTTCGGTGCGCAGTCCCTTGATGTGGCCCGGTTCGCAGTCCCGAGGCCGCGATCGCCGAACCGTTCATGGCTCCACCATCGCCAACCGCCCTGATACCGAGGTGTCGCCGCCCTGACGCCACCGCTGACACGGCGGTGACGCCGGTGACGGTGGCCGTGGCGGTGATGGTGACGGCAGCGACGTCGACGGTGACGGCGGGGACGTCGACGGCTGTGGTTGTGACTGTGCTGCGTCTGTGGCTGTGGCTGTGGCTGTGCTGCGTCTGTGGCTGTGGCTGTGAACGACGCGACCAGGCCGGCCGGTCCGGAGTCATCAGCTCGCGATGGGGGAGATCCACTCGACGAGCTGGATCTTCACACCGTCGGGGTCGGTGAGCTGTGTCGGCAGCTCCCCCCATGGCTCCCGCCGGAGCGGGACGGTGATGGTGGCGCGACGGTCAGGAACACCGCGGAAGAGACGACGTTCATCCCGCGGCACCGTGAAAGGACATCCCCATCCACCTCCTGACATGCGTGTTCTTTGGATGAAGCAAGCATCACGCCAGGCGGTACCGCGGATCAACGGCGACCATCGCAACGGTCGTTAACCCCGTGGTTGACGGTCTCGGCCGGACAGCACTCCACCCCGATGAGCGCCGCCGGTGGCGTCCAGGCCGGAGTTTCCAACGTGAGGAATCCGGGTGCAGCCCGGGTTCTGGGCGGTGATCATCACACCGTGGGGGAGGAAGGCCACAGTCACGACGAATGAAAGAGCGGCGTCCCGCGACTCAGACAGGTGCGGGTCCAAGTCATGTCGTACTCGTCGACGTCCAGAGCGGCACCGGTGGCGGTCAGGAAGCACAGCACGTCGAGGTCGAGGTGCCAGCCGAGCAGATCGGGTTTCTGGGACGGCTCCGGATCCAGGGTGTTCCGGGGGTTCTCCTCGTGCTCGTCGAGATGGCGCACGACCTCCAGGACCGCGCCGCCGTGTTCCGCGTCTTCGGCGCGAAGACGTTCGGCGAGTTCGGCGATACGGCCGTTATGGGACTCGACATCCCACCGGTCGGCCCGGCTCCCCGGCCGCCGTTGGCCTCCTCGACGGGGTGGTCGAGGGCGACCAGGTCACCCTCGCCGATCCCCTCCGCGCCCGTACCGTGTGGAGACTCCGGCGCGGTCGGCGATAATGACCGCGATGCTGATCACGAACCTGCGCATTCCCACCCCCCACCCCGGCGAGTGGCCGTTCACCCTGTCCCCGGTCGCGCACCTGGTCGACGGTGTCGAGTTGACCGCTCCGGTGACGTTCCTGGTGGGGGAGAACGGCTCGGGGAAGTCCACGATCGTCGAGGCCGTCGCCGACGTGTGCCGGATCAACTCCGAGGGAGGGAAGGCCGGGACGAAGTACGCCAGCAGGGGACCCGCGGCCACCCCGCTCGGCGAGGTCCTGGACGTCGAGCTGACCTCGCTCGGGCTGCGGCTCATCCACGGTCCCCGGCTCAAGAGGCGAGGGTTCTTCCTCCGCGCCGAAACCCTGTTCAACCTGGGGAACAACGTGTCCGGCCTGTACGGCTACTGGGAGGAGAACCTCACCGAGCAGTCACACGGTGAGGGATTCTTCACGGTTCTCGAACGGATGGTGACCGGTCCCGGCCTGTATTTGATGGACGAGCCGGAGGCGGCCCTGTCGTTCGCCTCGTGCCTGCGGCTGCTCAGCCTGATGGACCGGGTGCGTGGCGAGGGCGGCCAGATCATCTGTGCCACCCACTCGCCGATCCTCGCCAGCCTGCCCGGCGCCCAGATCCTCGAACTCGACGACCACGGGATCCACACCACCGAGTGGGACAAGCTCCAAGTGGTCGACCACTGGCGCCGCTATCTGGCCAAGCCCGAGTTCTACCTGCGCCACGCGCTGGACCAGGACGCCGACTGACTCCGTTCACGACCAAGCCGGGCGTCGGCTGAGCTTCCCCGCGGGACGGACGATTACGGCCCTGCGCTTTCCGGGTCGCACTACCGGTCTCGCCAGGTGGCCTCGGCGCACAGGACGCGGGCCGCCTCGTGTGGTTCGGCGTCCCTGACCACGTAGTGGTCGGCGCGTCCGTTGTACCGCTCAAGGCGGAGAACGGTCACGATGCCCGAGACGAAGATCTGGCGATTATGCGGATCGCGGACGTGCACCTGCCGATCGACGGTGAGACTACCGTCGAACGGCTGTCCGCCGATGACGTCGCTCTCCCACCGCCAGAGGCGACGGCTGACCCCGGGTGACAGGCTCTCCACTCCCCGCGCTTGGTAGGGCATGGTGAAAGTCCGTGAACCTTCCGGATTCAGCTCCTCGGCGATGCGCTCCTCGTCGGACAGCTCCCGCAGCCGCTCCTCCTGCTCGTGCGGCTCCCAGTCGGGGAAACAGTACGGAAGGCCTCCCAAGTGCTCCTGCCGCGCGTAGTACCGGTCGACGAGGGGATCGGCGAACCGGCCCGGACGGTCCTCGGGACGAGCGATGCTCTCCGGTGTGATCTCGGCTCCGTCCTCGATCTCGACACCCTGCCGCCGCAGCCATTCGTGGATCGTCACGCCCTTCTCGCGGAGCCGCTCCCTCGTCCTGCTCAGCCACTCCTCGAAGGTCGGCCGGGAGGGGTCAGTCCGCATCGAGGCCCAGTCCTGGGCGGCCGACACGGGGACGGGCACCTGCCGGGGCTCGACTGGCGGAGGCGGCATCTCCGGCGGAAGCGGCGACGGGACGTACTCTTTCGGCGTCGGCACGATGTACGGCGCGGCCGGCAGGTGCAGCAGCGGATCGAACGCGTCACGGATCGGCCAGAAGCGCAGCAGCCACCGCTCCTCGGGATCATCCGTGTCCTCATCCGGATCGTCGTCGCTGGTGAGCCGCTCGAAGTGCATCGTCAGGCCGTACTCGAAACACGGCGGTCCGATGAGAAAGTCGTGGCCACGACCGTCCATCATCAGGAGCAGATGAACGACACCGCTGTCCGCCACGAAGGTCGTCCGGTCGACCGGCGTCCAGGGACCTTCGAGGCTCGGCGGCTCGGTGTCCCACGCCTCCATCCGGACGGCCGCGATGAAGTGGTAGCCCTCCGGGCTGGTCCACCCCCCGAGGTCGGTGCTGTCCAAGGCGAACGACCCGTACTCCACGTAGACCTCTTCGTCGATGCTGCGGAGCATGCGCGCCATGTGCGTCCCTCGATAGATCCAACTCCGGCCGGTCGCGGACAGCCTGCCGCAAGCGTCCGACAAAACCGCGGCCGAGAAACTCCTGCCGTCCAAGCGGCTCCGGGCCAGGCCGCGGCACGTTTCGCGTGCCGCACGGACTCGGCCGGAGCCGTGGGGCGGTGTCAGTCCTGACGTGATGTTTCGAGGGCGACGAGTTCGACCTCGGGTCCGTCGGTGTCCTTCAGGTCGACGTCCTTCAGGTCGGTGTCCTTCAGGTAGGCGGCATAGTGCCGCTCACCACCGGCATGGGGATGACGCTGCGGGAACAGCGGGGTCCAGCCGTGCCGCATTGCCCGCCCGGCCAAGGCGTCGGCCATGGCCCGGCTCTCGACGGCCTCGCCCGGTTTCTCATCCGGCTCGCCCGGGTTCTCAGCCGGGTGGGCCGAGCTCGAACCAGATGACGGTCCCGGTGTCGTCACGGTGGAATCCCCAGCGGGTCGCGAGGTCGTTGACGAGCATCAACCCCCGACCACCCGTGGCGTCCACCCCGGGGTTCCCCGTACGGGGAATTCGCGAGGAGCCGGGGTCCTGGACGGTGACCAGCACGCCGTACGGGACGAAGGCCACCGTGACGACGAATTCCCCGGGCCGTTCGACCGGTCCCGTACCGTCCCACGCGGTGTCGGTGGTTTCGGGGGCGACCGGCCGGGTGGGGTGCTCGACGGCGTTGGTCGCGAGTTCGCTGGTGAGGAGCACGGCGTCGTCGTACAGCGGGTGGTCGTCCCCGAGGACCTCGGCGACGAAGTTTCGCGCGGTCCTGACCTGGTCGCGGGTGGCCCCGAATCGCTGAGAGATCACCGGAGACCTCGCGGGCACGTGACCCGCGTGACCCGAGGGCGTCGGCCATCCGGGCACGTGGCCCAGGTGCGGCGACCATACCGCTCTCGCCTGGGCCGGTTCCGTGGGGCCGTCGGCTGTCGCCCGGAACCGGTCAGCGAACACGCCGACGAGCACGGACAGGAGTCGCCCCGCCATCCCGGTGACCCCCCCATCCTCGTGATCGCGATGCTATTCCCGCTCCCGGCGTCCCTTTCCGTGAACCTGACGCCCTCGGGGCCGTTGACACCTTCGGGCCGCGGCTCCGGAACGGCCGTTCGGCGACTCGTCTCGGGGAGAGGACGCCGTGGCCGTTCACGCTGTTCGGGGGCGAGGTGGGAACCGAAGTTCTCGATGTGCCGCATCCGTGCGACCAGTTCGGCGAAGGTGTCGGCCTCGATCAGTCCGACGCGCTCCCGGCACCAGGCGGGGGAGAGCGCCCACCAGCGTTCGGTGGCCTTGCCGTACCAGAGACACCAGCCGATGAACCGAAGCGTCGGCGCACCGGTGTCGCCTTCTCCGGGCTCTGGGGAGAGAGGAGCGGGAAGGTCTTCCGTTGTCTCGGCGATCGCTTCGACAGGTGGTGGGCTCATGCCGTCACCCCTTTCCGGTACGCCTCGCGCCTGCCCGGCCAGGGCCGTACACCCGGCGACTCCCGTCCGTACGACGGCTGCCCGTATGGCAGCTGCCCGTACGGTGGCTGCCCGTACGGTGGCGCGCTCATCGCGGCCGGTCGCGCGTGACGTCCCCTTCCTACTGGAGAACCCGCGAAGGGACGGCTCGCCGGGCGCGCGGTCACGGCGGTGAACGGGTTCGGCGCGGCGGGTGTGGTGGGCGCGGCTTGCACTGGAGGCACGGCCGAGGGCAGCCGACCGCACAGCCCGAGGCGACGCCGGGCCGTCATACGGGTGCGGACCTGGGCCGGAGTGGGCTGCTCCCACAGGTGACCGGGCCGATGCGGCAGGCTGGCGGCGTCGTGCGCGTACGGGGGATGGCCGCACCAGCGACAGCCCAGGGGCGAGGGTGGCTGCTCGGCGTGCCAGCGGACCCAGATGATCTTTGGGGTTCTATTAGGGTTGGACACAGGTCGCACCTCCAGCGTGCGGTCGAGGTTCTGCCGGGCGACGTCATTCGCCCTGGCAGAGCCGTTTTCATGGTGATGTCACCGGCCACGTCCGTGCCTTGGCCGGTGGACCCGCTCCCGCTTCGGGAAGCCGCGATTTCCGTGTGAGGGGTCGCGTACGCATCAGGCGGGGCACCCTGTACTCCCCGCTGCCGGCTGTCACGTCCATGCCCATCGCCTCTCACGGAGAGTGAAGCTATTGATGCGCAGAGGCAGCGACATCAGCGCCGTTGATACTTTGACGAGAAGAGGAGCCAAGCACGTCATCGCGGGTTACCGTGAGGCCATGGCCTACTCGGATCCGGCGGCGGAGAGTGTGGGAACACGCGTACGACGTGCTCGTAAGCGCGTCGGCATCACCCAGAACGAGCTGGCGCGGCGCATCGGCCGTGCGCAGTCCTGGGTGTCCGGAGTGGAGAACGACAGCATTCCCCTCGACTCCATCGCGCTGGTCAACACCCTCTCTCGGGTGCTGCGCGTACATCCCAACGGGCTCACCGCGCGTCCCTACCGCGGCGACACTCCGGCCGAGGACCGCGGCCACTCGGCGATCCCCGAGATCCGTCGGCACCTGGAGCGCTATGACCTCGACCCCGAGTGGGCCGGCGAGGTACGCCCGATCGCCGAGCTGCGATCCGATGTTGAACGCCTGATGTGGCTACGGCGGGAGACGCGCTACGCCGATATGGCCGACAGGACTCCCGCGCTGATCGCCGAACTCCAGGCGGCGACTCATCTGTGTGCCGATGCCGATCGAAGAAAGACCTTCCAACTGCTCTCGATCGCATACCGGGCAGCCGACACGGTTGCCTACAACCTCGGCTACGCCGATCTCTCGGTGATCGCCACAAGCCGCATTCACTGGGCGGGGGAACGAGCGGGGGACGTCTACAGCGAAGCGCTGTTCGCCTATCTACGTACTCGGAACCTGTGGGCCAGCACTTCGTGGAACGACGCGCTCGCCGTGCTCGACACGGCATGCACGAAGATCGAGGACGAGTACACCGCAGGTCATCCGGAGGCACTGGCCGTCTGGGGCGGACTTCAACTGAGGGCTGCCATCACGGCCGCTCGTAAGAACGATGCCGATGAGGCATGGTCACGACACCAGCTCGCGGCCGAGGCGGTCACCCGGCTCGGAGCGCGTCAGCGCACCAACTACTACGAGTTGTCCACCAACCAGCCCAACATCGACATCCACGGTGTGGCCGTAGCCGTCGAGCTCGGTGACGGACCCCGGGCCGTACAACGAGCGCAGACGGTTCACCTTCCCAAGGATCTCCATGCCAGCCGTGCCGGCTACCACCATCTGGACTATGCCCGAGGACTGCTGTGGTGCGGTAAGCGCGATGACGCCCTGACCGAACTCGAACGTGCGGAGAAGATCGCCCCGATGCTCGTCCGTAACCACCCGATGGCTCAGCAGGCCGTACGGACGTTGCTGGAGCTTGAACGGTACGGCTACCGGGAGCGGATCAGGCGGCTTGGTGTACGGATGCACATTCTCTGACATTTTTGGCGTGGCGCTCATGCCTTACCGTTCACTCATCCAAAGCAGGAGGGCGCGTCTTGAGGCAGGATGGCCGTTGGGTGTAGCTGTTCTAAAGGAGTAACTGAGCTGGGGATTCGTGTTTCGGGCTGGGGTGAGCAGAGAGCCGCGCCTCACCTTCTGAGGTAAGGCGGTGGCGATGGGGGCGTTACTCCAGGAACTGGTACAGCAGGGGGCGGCCCGGGAGCGGGCTGAGGTGGGAAGAACGGGTATCCCGTTTGATCACGCGAGAAGCGGGTTACCAACGCTGTGCGTCACACAGGCATCGATGCTTGCCGGATAATGCTGGCGGCCGATCCCACAGATGCCGACCACTGCTGACACAGTCGACCAGCTGACTACCCGGTACAGGGGAAGCCAAGGCGGCCAGCCCATGCAAACGCGATGGCCAGCGGACTGAATTTGACAGATAATGCGGGCGTCAATTTTCGATTGACAAATTATTTTAACCGTTTCTACTATGTGAGCCACCGACACTCCAAGTGATGCTTAGAGCCTTGGCGTCTCCGATTGCCAAGTTGCCTCGTCGGAGGCGGCGTTAGACCCCTCGGAATGTCTGACGAGTTCCTCGACTGCGGACGTGGCGATGGTCGCTGACCAGTCCAACCTCAGGGCGACTGGAGCTGGACAGACGTCAGACAATTGGCTGGACCCTGGTTCCGTCCTCGGCTCCCCTGGGCGTGTGTGGACCTCGGGCTCGGCTCTGTCGCAACGCCCGTCTTCTCGCGCCTCCAATAAGGGTTGCAATCGCCTCAAGATCGCTCCCTGATCGCGAGAAGTTCCTGGCGAATCTCGCTTGGCCCGCCTACTCCACCCAATGCCACCAAGATCTTCAAGAAAATAATTCCGACATACTGCCATCTAGGGGAACAGTAATGAGCAAACCCCTCGAAACTATCGAGATCCCGTCTGGACAGGCTCGGTAGCTTATGCAATGGTTATCCGCGAACAAGGTTGCTATCTTATCGCTTGACCCGCTTCTAATTTTTGCGCCCATTCTTCCGTATTTAGCCTCAATGGGCCTGTTTATGGTGCAAAAAATTCGCAGTAGGTCTACCTTTGTAAAATTAATTATAGCCCGGCCCGGTTCGACCAGAGTAAATCCATAACAAAGGCTAAAGCGGGACCCTCCTGTCCCGTGCCGACCTTAAAGGGGGCTCACATGGCAGGAATTATGACGTGCATTTCCCTGCACCTAGACGCTGAAGGGGAGGGGAAAATTTCCGCATTTCTCGAATACGATCCCAAGGTGCCGTTTCACGTGCACGTGAACGTTCCGAATTTCACAGCCTTCGATATTCCCCGGGACGCTGTCGCGGCCGGGCTCAACCGGTCATGCCCACCCAACGAGTGCTCTTGCAGTAACATTTGCCTCCAGGATGCGGGTTCTGGATGGCTGCAGGCCATTCTTCAGCTTCCCCGGACTGAGCGGCTCCACGCCTGGATCCTTCGCCAGGATCTGGAAGAGTTCTTGGTTCGCGCATTCTCCCTGGTTCCTGATGGGCGGGAGCTCTTGGACTACGACTGGGACGCCGCACTCAGAAAGCTGCACGACCCTGACAGCTAGCTTCAACACTGACAGAGATTGTCCGCGGATCGTCGACAGTATCCGGTGTCCCAAGGTTTCTGAGATTTCCAGACGACAGGATGTAAGTGCTCGCGTAGGCCTGGCTATATCGCTGTCGATTCGGCAATCGGCATTGCGGACGGTCACGCCTCGGGGTCGTCGACTCAGGTGGTGAGGACACCGCTGTATCCGTTGTTGTCCAACTATCTCTTCAGGCTTCCTTCTCCTGCGCCGCTGCGCGACGGGAATTAACAACTTCCGCTATCTGTACTGCCGCTCGGATGGGCTCTTCGTGTTCCCACACCCTAATCGTCAACCATCCGGCTTCCCCGAGGAGCCGATCGGTTTCGGCATCGCGCTCTCGGGTTCGCTGTACCTTCTCTGCCCAAAAAGTTGCGTTGGTCACCGCGACAGTATGGTGCTGGGGGCACCCGTGCCAGAAGCACCCGTCGAGGAAGACAGCGATCTTCGCCTTCGTAAACACCAAGTCCGCGGTCCGACGAACACTCTTGAGGGGGCGAATGCAGACCCTGTAACGCAGGCCAAGCGCGTGCACGGCTCGACGAAGGGCCAGCTCCGGCTTCGTATCCCGGCCCTTGTTAGATCTCATGCTTGCCCGAGTCGCGGCGCTGGACGCCCACGACTCGGCACCCGTTCGCGTCACGGCTC
The DNA here is from genome assembly GCF_040295985.1 of Streptosporangium sp. NPDC002524. Classification (NCBI taxonomy): domain Bacteria; kingdom Bacillati; phylum Actinomycetota; class Actinomycetes; order Streptosporangiales; family Streptosporangiaceae; genus Streptosporangium; species Streptosporangium sp. NPDC002524. Next base: position 143,429 of record NZ_JBEOWK010000008.1, read on the forward strand.
TACCGTACGACGTCCTGCTTGCGCAGCGGACCGGTGGCGACCGGATGGCGACGCGCTCTGTTCCGGCTGGCGCACTCTTGAACGGCGCGGTCTTCGGGGCGCCGATAACGGAAGAGCCGGTTTTCCCACGAATGTAGCCATATCCTGCGGAGCGACTACGATCCGTACGGAACTCAACCGCCCGAGCCGTCGGGCGGAGTACCGCGACCTCGATGACTCCCGTTGGTCGGAACGGAGGGTACCGTGCTGAACGGTGTCACGTTGGCCGATCGGTATCGCCTGGACGAAAAGCTGGGCGCGGGGGCCATGGGTGAGGTCTGGAAAGGGTTCGACCTGCGGTTGAAGCGCGAGGTGGCGGTCAAAGTCTTTCCCAGTCACCTCGATCCGGAGCCGCATCGGCTTGAGCGCTTCCGGGTCGAGGCACAGATCTGCGGTGTCCTTCAGCATGTCGGGATCGTCGTCATCCACGATGCGGATGAAGACCAAGGCCGGTTGTTCTTCGTCATGGAGTTGCTGCCCGGCGAGGACTTGGCCAAGGTCATGTCCAAGGCCCGGAACGGTCTGCCGATCGAGCGCGTGATAACCATCGGAGCGCGCCTGGCGGACGCTCTGGCCGCCGCACATGCCAAGAAAATCATCCACAGGGATATCAAGCCCGCCAACATCATGCTTCTTCATGGCGATCGGCCGAAACTCTGCGACTTCGGAATCGCCAAGGTCCTCGATCCCGATCAGGGCAAGGCGACCGGGCAGGTGGGTACCGCCGCTTACATGGCTCCCGAGCAGTTCGACGGCCAACCGGACGAGAGGAGCGACATCTACTCGCTCGGCTGCGTCCTCTACGAGATGGTGACCGGAGATCGCCCCTTCCTCGGCAACGGTTGGCAACTGATCTTCCAGCACGGCTCCAAAACGCCAGAGGCACCGAGTGTCGTCCGCGCCGAAATCCCGGCCGAGTTGAATGACCTGGTCCTCCAAGTGCTGGCCAAGAAGCCGGAGGATCGCCCGCAGACGGCCATGGAGGTCGCCGCCCGGTTGAAGACCATGCGGACGCCTCCGGCCTCCAAATCCAAACCGTCTGCCGGCGACGAAAGTGTCCGACAGCCTCCACCGCAAAGACTTTTGAAGTCGGGCGTTCCGGAGCGGAAGCACACCGACGGCGACGACATCGCGAGAAAGAAAATCGAGGCTGTTCTACGCAAGGCACGAATCGATGTCAAGGTGGCTGGATACACTCGAGCCCCCGGTCTGACTCGGTTCGAGATCAGGCTTGGTCCGGCTACGCCCGCCGCCGCCGTGTTCGCGTTGTCGGAAATCTTTGCCGCGGCCCTGAACAATGCTGCGGTCCGACTTGTCGAGCTGGAACGATCGACTTCGCCCCTACCAGGTGTGGCCGCCGTAGGCGTGGAAGTGCCGCACGGCCTGCCCGACCTGATCAGCCTTGGCGATCTACTGCGCGAAACACCCACGGGAGACGCGCTGATCCTCGGACGCGACCGAGATCGGAATCCCGCCGTCTTGGATCTGACACAATCACCACATTTCTTGATTGGCGGTGCTGTTGGTGAGATTGACCCACTCCGCACCCTCATCGCTTCAGCCCTGATGCGCCGGAGCCCACGTCGGCTTCGCCTGGCGCTGCTTGACTCCCGCAGGGGCGGCCTGAGTCCGTTCACGGAGCTTCCCCACGCAGTGAGCCAGGAAAATCCGCTGGCTTGGGCGGTCGCCGAGGTTGAACGACGCTATGCCGATCTATCCGCGACGCACAGCCGAACCACCGATCAGTTCAACCGGAAGGTGCGTGAAGGGCGAGCGCCTGTCCCGCTCGTGGCCTTGGGTGATGCCGAGCTGGTTCATCCGGACGTGCTCGTGGTGGTCGACGAGCTGGCCGAAGCCATGCGGTCGGCTCCCACGGAGAAGGCCATCACGGAGCTGACCAGAGAAGGCCGCGCGGCCGGCGTTCATGTCATCGTTCGTACGGCCTCGCCGGACGAACATGTGATCACCGGTCGGGTCAAGGCTTACATCACGGCCAGACTGGCCTTGAGGGTGTCAACGGCGGAACAGAGCATGCGGGTGCTGGATCACATGGGCGCCGAGTCGCTGCATCCCGATGAGGGGATGCTCGTCACGAGCCGGAACCGCATGCCGTACCCGGTGAGACTTGCCGCGATCTCCAACGAGGAGATCGCGGCGATCGTCAGTCACTGGCAAGGTTGAGGAACGGGCTTGGTTCACCGTGCCACGAGACCTGAAGGCGTTCGCGGGCCCGAGTGCAAGCGACGAAAAGCAGGCAGCGTTCCCGCTGCAGGTCGTTCCAGTGAGTGGTGGCGTCCTCTTCGAGCGGTGTGATCGAACTTGCGGCAGGCACCTGGTTCGCGCCCACCCCGATCACTGCCACACAGCGGAACTCCAGGCCTTTCATCCGATGCATGGTGGTGACCCGTACGTGCCCCTCGGCGCCGTCTTTGTCACGCGTGAGATGGCTGACAGCGATGTCGGCACGCGTGAGCGCGGCTGCCGCGTCCTGGGCCAACAGTCCCGACCGCGTTGCGACACCGATCTCCTCGGGCTGCACCCCTGCGTCCAGCCACGACTGAACGGTCTCCACCACGTGAGCGAGCTCTGTGCTCTTGGTCGAGGCTCCGAACAGCTCGGGCTTGGCACCGTGAACCTCGGATCGGCAGCCGGTCAGGTTGACCTGCTGCCCGTCAAGGTCGTCGATCTTCTCGCCGGCCAGCATGGCACAGCTCCACGCGAGGATCTCCTCGGTGGTGCGGTAGTTGATCTTCAGTCGGGTGGATCGACCGCTCAGGTGGATACCGACCGAACCGAGGCTGACCCGATTGTCATAGATCCGTTGGTGTGTGTCGCCGGCGATGAACAGGTCATCGGATCCCTCGGCCACCGCTGCTCGCAGTACCCGCCAGCGGACAGGGTGCAAGTCCTGGGCTTCGTCCACGATCACGTGGTCGTACGGCTTTCCGTCCCGTTCGGCCAACAAGCGTGTCGCCGCCACACAGACCGTTTCGAACGTGCGAAGGTTGCGTTCGTTCAACTCCTGCTCGAACTCTGCGATCGCCCGCCAGATCTGCGCCCGCTGCAAGGAGCCGAGTCGACGGCCGCGCCCGACCCGACGGGCGGAGAGGTACTCGGCGGAGGCGATGATCTCCTGGGCAAGGGCTACTTGCCGCCACTCCTCTCGGAGGAACGTCTCGCTGAAGTCCAGGTCACGACGACGCACGATCCGCCGCCAGATCTCCATCTCCTCATCGTCACGGAGCAGCGCGAACTTCCCAGAGTCCTTATCGACCACTCGACGGGCGACCTGGTCCACGGTGAGCACATCGATCCGGGACAGAACCTCATCGTCGATCTCCAGCAGCCGAAGCGACTCTGCCAGCGACCGGGCAAGCGTCGCGGTGAACGTGGTGAGCAGCACCCGACCACCCTGTCGGGCGAGGTGCCTGGCGCGGTGCAAGGCCACCACGGTCTTGCCCGTGCCGGGACCACCGATCACCTGGGCCGCACCTGAGTAGGGCCGCAAGGCTGCCTCCCGCTGCAGAGGATGCAGGTAGACCCGCCACCGCGCGAACGGCTTGTCGAACAGTTCCATGAGCTCGTCAGGCCCTTGGACCAACGCCACCTTGTCGGGCATGCGTCGGGTGGCGGCAGCGAGATCCTCCGAGTCGATCTTCTCCGGTACGGCGGAGTCGACGACGTCGTTCCAGACATCCTCGGGGGACATCCCGGCCGCCAGTCCGAAGAGCACGTCGTACTGGATCTGCGGAAGCCTGCCCTCCAGTGCCTCCAGCACGGCCACGTCGGTCAACATCCGCGCAAAATTGCGGATCTGGTCGTCGATACCCAGCCGGATCAAGTCGGCGTCGGAAACATGGTCGAACAGCGACCTCAGCGGCTCCACCGGGGCCTGCGCCAGCGCCTCGATCGTTGCGTCGATGATCGCTTCGTCGCGGATCTCCATGCGGCCGGTGGCCATGTTGACCGACACCCGACGGTTCTGAGCCCATGCATAAGCCTCATCATGGGTGTCGACCCGAAGCAGGGTGAGCTGATCGCCCTTGTCCGGGACCAGGACGATGCCCCGATACCTTCGGTCGATCCGAATGCTTTTCAGCCGCTCCTCACGGATGTTGTTGAGCTTTTCCAGGTGAGCTCCGGCATGTGCGGTCTGCTCGAACTTGAGGATGGTGTCGACGACCTTCTGCTGGACCGGACGCTCCAGGCGGATCAGATCCTGCAGGAAGTCCTGGTGAATGCCCAGACGTGCCATGCCTTCTCCTCTCCAGCCCGGCTTGCGGTCCGACCGTCACGATCGGGTCGCAAGATCACGCTACTCACTTGCCTTCATGGAAAAAACCGATCGACGGGTCCTCAGGGGTTCCGATCAGCATGGCCCGGTCCAGGAAGACGTTGTTGGTCTCGCAGCTGGTCTCGGGTAGAAGCACACAGGCATAGCAGGCAGCCAGGTTGAGGCTGTCCATGCCGCTCGCCTCGGACTCCATACAAGGCGGGTCCTGGGAGCACCATTCAGTGCGCGCGAGCGCCGACTCCAGCGTCTCGTGGAGTTTACGGTGCTCGCCCTGAGCCACGACGCCACCCAGGCTTCCGGCCGAATCGCTGGTAGCCGTGTAGATCAGCAGACCGGCCATGTGGTCGGAGACGTAAAGGCGCTCGCGCAGTGCCGCTGCGGGATAGCCACAGTCCAAACTCCACTCGTTGATCAGTACGTGCGCCAACGTATGGAGAAGCACATAGCGAGGGGTCACCGGCGACTGGATGTCGCCCGGAAGCTTCGTGCTTCCAGCTCGTTCCGCTCGCTCTCGCAGGATGGTGGTGTGATTGCGCCGGATCTGATCGGCCCGCTTGACCGGGCCCGGCCGCTTTTCCCATTCCTGCAGGAGCAGCTCGTCAACGGCAAGGAAGACTCCTTCACCGCTGACCTCGATCGCCGGCAGCCAGTCGACCGTCCCGTTCGCCATGGCGGCCTTGCGACTGTCGCCTCCCGCCGGGTCGGGCACGGTGACCCTGGTGAACGTCTGCAGCGCACGAACTTCGCGAAGCCGCTTCACCAGCATGGAGCGGGTGATGCCGTGGGGAAGGGCGCTGCCGTCACCGGGAGCCTGCACGCACTCGAAGTGGTCCTCGCGGCCGACGCTGCCGGTGCCGTCGTAGAGCTGGTTGTACTCCTCCCGACGGAGCTCGTTCGCCGACTCGAACATGACCGTCTCGTCGGAGTCGGGTGGGGCGCTCGCCTCCAGATCCCTACGCCGACGTACGGCCGCGAGAACCTCTTCCGCCGTGAATCGCCCGTCATCCATGATGTCGGTTTTTTCGATCGCGTCGAGGATGACGGGGTCGGGCATGTTGTGATCCAACAGGACACCGAAGATGGCGTAGTGCGGGTTCAACCGACGTTGTAGCGTCTCCGACCACGGCGGGATCGTCAGCGCCGATCTAGTGATCGGGAACCACGCCGCCGAAGCGCCTCGCTGCAGCGTCCGCGGTACAGCGGTGCACTCAGGTTCTCTGGCGTTGCGTCCGAGCCAGGACCTCCGCCCCTTGCACTTGATCCCCAGTGCGGACATGGCACCGCCGCCGAAAGCACCTTCGAGCGAAACCGGGCGCACCCCACAGGAACACTTGATCACAATGGAACGGAGTGAAGCCGTTTGGCCCGTGCTCTCCAGGGTGAGTTCGTGCTTGACTTGCTGGTCTTCACCACGTGAAGACTCGCTCTTCTTGTGCGCCCACTCAAAGTACGGGAAGTCGTCCAGATGCCCGTTCTCGCAGGCGATCACGAATCGCGAGGGAGTCAACGGTTTCTCGCAGACGCCGCAGAGGCTCTTACCTGCCGGCGAGCCGAATCGCGGAAAATCCTGCAGCTTCTTGCAGGTTCCGCAGGAGTACATCTCCGGAAACAAGCGAACCTTGATCCCGTCTCCGGAAGACGGGGCGTCCGCCGGTGGGAGCTGGAACTTGGAGACTCGGAGCCAGTGCTGAAGGCGCGGCTCGTAGATCACGTCTGAGGGCCACACGCGCCAGCTGTCGAGCCCACTCACGATGTACGACTGGTCCTCAATGGCGATCATCGAGCCAACGCCGTACGTGGTGATTGTCTGGGCTCGCCTCACTGCACCGAGCGGCTTCCGAGTGATGTCGGCATCGCCGTTTCGACCCGGCTGTCGGGTCCGTCCGCCACGTAGTGCCATCTCATCGCTCCAGGTAGAAATCAGATTCGGCATCGACGTCACGCAGGCTCCACAGCGTGGGGATGGCCTTCGTGAGATCGGAATCGGTGTAGGTGCAGAGCAGCGCCTCGTCGGGATTCCGACGCTCACTGCGCTTGAACCGGGGCTTGGCCTCGTAGGCCAGGGCCGGATTGTCGTCGGCGAGCTCCACCCATTTCGCGACGAGGTCGTTGAGGTCTTTCTCGGTTCCGGTCAGCTCGCTCTCGTCAACCGTCTTGACCCGAAACAGGATCAGCTCGACCAGCTCTTCGATCCGACTCATGTGTTCCCGTATGTTTGCAGCCGCGCCGTTGGAACGCAGCTCCGGATAGATGAGCCGGGCCATCCCGACCAGGACGGCGTGGAGGGCTCGGTCACGGGCGCGCGGCGAGAACGGCGTAACACTGGTCGATTCCACCTGCCGGTAGAGCGCCGAGTGATAGGGGACGAAGCTCTCGTAGTGCGAGCGGTCCCTGGATCGGTTGGCGTTGTAGAGCACGACGACCAAGCCGGGATGTTGACGGCCGACTCGGCTGCTCGACTGGATGTATTCGGCCGTGGTCTGCGGCTGACCCATGATGGCCATGAGGCCGAGCCGGTCGACGTCCACACCCACCGAGATCATGTTGGTCGCCAGGACCGTGTCGAAGACGCTGTCGTCGGGCAGACTGCGCTCCAGGTCCTTCAGCCGCTTCGGCACGTCGCTGGATTTCACCCGACTGGTCAGCTCGGTGAGCAGGTCGACACGACGAGCCTGACCGCCGTGCCGATCCGCTAGGTATTCCAACCATTTCTGAACGTCGTCGAGAACCTGCAGCTCGGCCGCGGCGAGAAGTCGTAGGCTGCTGAAGTAGCCGACCAGGGTCCAGTAGGCGTCTCGGACTGCGTCCGGACCGTCGATGTCATTAGCATGGTGCAGGAGCGCCGCGTAGGAACGGACCAACAGGGTGGCTTGACTGGTGTTGGGTGCGAGCAGCCCGACATAACGGCGCGACGCCTTCTTCTCGGCCGGGGTTTCCACTGCGAACCATGAGTCGCGAGCGTCCAATCCAGCGGGCGGAAATTGCGCCACCTCGCGGTTGAACAACCTGAGCCCCTGAATTTTGGCTCGTCGGATCGTCGCGGTGGACGCGATCACCTTTGGCTGGTCCGCAGCGACGTCGACCGCCGTCTCGTAGAGTCCGGTGAGGCTTCCCAAAGGTCCGGAGATCAGGTGAAGCTCGTCCTGGACGATCAGCTCCGGCGCTGCCGTACCCTCTCGATCACGGTTGAAGAGAGCGGCGACCTCGGGACGCCAGGTGATCTGCGCGAACTTGTCCACGGTCGCGATGATCAATGTGGGGCGAACCGCGTAGATCTTCTCGTCCACCACGTGGACCGGGAGCGCGTCGCGGAAGTCGCAGTCCTCGGCGGCGCAGAAAATGCGCATATGGGAGCTCGCGGCGTCGACTTCATACTCGTCCGGCCCCATTTCGGTTCCGCACCACGGGCAGAAGCGAAGCTGGACCGGGTTTTCCTTGTGCAGCTCTCCACCGTCCCGAAGCTTCTTCAGGCTCTCCGCCGCGACCTTCAGCTTGTTCGGTGTCGCCGCGGCGCCCACCCACATGCCGATGGAGATGGTTTCCTTGCCCAGTTCGTTGGGTCGCTGCCCACGGATGACCTCCATCGCGCAGATGAGGGCGGCAGCGCGCTCGAACTGCTGCAGGGTGAGCAGCCGCAGCGTGTAGCGCATGATCGCGGTAACGCCGCCGCCTTTCTCCTTCTTGCTCAGCCGACGCAGAAAGACGGTGAAGGCGATGATGCCGAGGTATGCCTCGGTCTTACCACCCCCGGTGGGGAACCAGAGCAGATCGGCCTTGTGTCGATCCTCGTGGTCCTGATCGACGATTCCGTCCAGGCAGAGCAGGAGGAAGGCGACCTGGAACGGCCGCCACTTGTTGCCGGCCAGGTCGATCGCGCCCTGCTTACGGGCTTTGATCCAACTCGTCCGCCCACGCTGCACGGCCATCGCCTCGTTTGCGTGGCGGAAGGCGGTCATGACCTGGGGGTCGCGCCGGAGCGTCTCGATGCCCGAGACCATCCGGTCGCAGGCCACCTCACACTGTTTGATCTGCTCCCGGGCGGCTTTGGCATAGTCGGTGGCGCCGAGCAGCCGCGACTCCTCGGCGCGTTCGGCGATCCAAGCCCGGTAGCCTTCCACAAGTCCCCGTAGAGCGGTCAAGATCTCCTCGTCGGACTTCCGTGCCAGGTCGATCATGCGGAGCGCCGAGTCGTCGATCTCCGGGTTGGAGTCGGTGAGAAGCACTTCCTTGGTCGGGACGAACTCGCTCCAGATCTCGGCCACCGCCGCCGCCGTGCCCCTGAGCAGCGCCTCGTCTCGCGGTGCCGGCGCTGTCCAATCCCAGTTGGCCGCGCAGCCGTGCCCGGCCGCAAAGTTCGGCGCGTGGCGGTAGAGAAGCCGGTTGGTGTGGATCTCGTCTTCGTCGGCGCCAACCGGGACCGGCCGTTCCACGAACGGCTTCGTGCCCGGCTCACCTACGACATGGATTTTCGGCTGGAACAGGCAGTATGCGTCCCGGATGCCGAACTGCTCGACCTCGTGAACATTGAGCAGGGCCACAGTGACGGAGACCGCGCCCTTGTCCGGCTTTCGCACCCGCACCCGAAGCTCGATCCCAGGAGCGAGGGTTTCCTCGATCTGGTTGGGCGTCCGGACGTCCACGGGAAAGGGAGCAAGCTCAAGCCGGCGACGCCGCCAACGCAACTCCTGTTCCTCGGTGGCTCGGCGCTCGGCCCGCTGTGCCTTCACTGGACGCCCGGCGCTGTCGACCGGCTCGTAGACGGCGGCGGAAACAGTCACGGTGATGGTCGGTGAAACGCGGGGATCCACGCCGAAGGTCAACCCCATGGAGGAAGGGGCCTGGTCGTTCGCCAGGGAGACACCGGTGTCGGGAGCGTCATCCTTGACGTGGGCCTCGGAAGCAAGATCCATATCACGCTCCCTCGCCTCCTCGGCGACTTTCTCACGGTCACGACGCTGCGGAAAGAGCACGCCCGCGGCGTACGACGTCGCGGGGGAGTCCTTGAGGGTCTCGTCTTCTCCGTCTACCGGGCCGATCATGTCGAGCCGCAGACGTTCGACCAGGTCGGTCCGGAAAGCGTAGTGCTCACTGTGCTTGGACATCGAGTTCCTTCTTGTCCCAGGTGAAGGTGGACAGACCGACGAGACGCGGCGCCAGCCAGATCCCGTATTGGTTGAGTCCGGCGCGGATGCCCGCCGCCTCATTGCCGGCGACGGTCTCCACCACGTCGATGCGGACACCGGAGATCACGGCTGGAAAGTTCTGCGGAGTGTAGGCCTTACCGGTCTTCAAGTACTGGTACAGATCGGCACGGAACCGCTCGGAGACCACCCCGATCGAGCGCCCTTGGTGCTTGATGACGTACGGCGGGCTCTCCAGAAGAGCAATGGGATCCGGGTAGAGGCGCTCCAGCTCCACGATGTCGCCAGGGCGTACGGTTGTCGCCAGGTAGTACTGCACCTCGGCGACATCGGCGTCGAAATCCACCGTCCCGGCAGGCTGGTCGGCGAGCACGTCGCCGCCCCCAAGCTCCAGACCGTCACGACGCCAGTACTGGTAGAAATAGCGCCCCCACCGGTCGGTTCGATCGTCGACGCGTATGTTGAGGTTCTCCATGGCCGCGATTCGATAGAGCTCGTTCCGCGGCCTGGTCATGGCCACGTAAAGCAGCCGCGTTTCCTCCGCCGCATCCTTCTCGGTGCTTTTGTGCTTCTTGGCCTTGAAAACCTGCAGTGAACCGGGATCTACGACGAGAACTCGATCGAATTCAAGTCCCTTGGCTCGGTGGAAGGATGAGACCACCAACTGTGCCGGCGGTTGTGCGGTCAACTCGTCGGGCAACTGCCCGGATGCGAGTGTCGCCCGCAACCGGGAAAGATCGAGCACTTGATCCGATCCGCGCCCAGAACCGGTGCGCTGAAGCAACTGCCACAGAAGGCCACCGGTTGAACCGTCCGGCAGCGGAAGGTCGCGGCTCAACTCCTCGAACTTCTCTCGTCTCAGGGAGAACGAGTCGCACCGCGCCATCAGCATGCCGAGCCAGGCCGGAACGGCCCGATCCCGCGCAGACCGCTGAAGTCGATGCGGAACACCGACTGAATGGAGGCGTTCGGAAACGATCAGGGCCTGACCGTTGGTCCGACACAGGATCGCGGTGGTGCCGCCGTAGCTGCTCAACGCATCGGCGGCGAGCCCGTCGAAGTCACCGAAGTCCATGACGCCCTTGAGTGCGTCCCGAAGGTCTTCGTAGTGTGCCTCGCCGTCCACGTTGCCCGACTCCGAAAGCAGTCGGAGCTTGGGGCCGAAAGCGAGTGCCACCTTGGCCTCGTCCTTACGGGCCCGAAAATTCTCTGTCAGGCTAAGCTCCGTCAGATCTTCACCGAACGTGCTCCGGAGCCACTCGAAGAACCGATTGGTCTCAAGTTTGCGCTCCTCAGGGTTGTTGACCGTGAAGCCATAGATCGACTGGGCCGGATCACCCACCAGGGTGAATCCACAGTCGAACCGGTCAAGCAGCGCCTCCACCAGATCTCGACGCGCTCCCACCAGGTCCTGCACTTCATCGATGACGACGTGGCGGAGGTCTTCGTGCAAATCGTCGGTGAGTCCTTCGTCGAGCGCCTTCCGCGCACCCTCGATTCGGGCTTCGAAGGACTTGTTAGGCCAGTCGCCCAGGGCATCGACCTGCATCAGCAGGTTGAGCGCCCAGGAGTCGAAGGTCTGCACACGTACGTGCCGGGCGGTGTCGCCGTAGCGTGAGAGCCGCTCCCGCAGTTCCCGTACGGCGGCCCGGGAGAAGGTGAGTACCAAGATCTCTCCGGCGCTCAGGTCTTCCTCGGCAACCAGCCGGTCGAGCCGACGTACGAGAGTGTGCGTCTTGCCCGCACCCGCCTGGGCGGTCACCAGGGTCAGGGCGTCAGCCGGCTGTTCGACGACAGCCTGTTGCTCATCGGTGAGCGGGGGGGTGCCGCTGTAGGCGTCGCTCACTTCTTGCCCCAGAGGTGCTCGAACTGGGTGAAGGCCAATTGGCGGTCGTAGTTGATGATGTTGTCGGCCACGTCGAGGATCAGGCAGGTCTCCTTGCCGCCGTTCTTCGGGCCACGGAGACCGCGCCCGATCATCTGCTGGTAGACGTTCGGACTGTAGGTCGGCCGGGCGACGATCACCACCTCGGTGGCCGGGGCGTCGAAGCCCTGGGCGAGTACGCCGTAGTTGGCCAGCACGCGGATCTGCTTCCGCCGGAACTTCTCGATCAAGGTGCGTCGGTCGGCGTCCGGAGTGCCGGAGTCGATCGCCGCCGACCTGATGCGCAGGTCGTTCAGCTGAGCGGCCATGAGCTTGGCGTGGTTGACCGAGGCGGCGAAGAGAAGAATCGGACTGTCCTCCGGCAGTGCCTGGATCTTCTGGATGAGCGTCCGGTTGCGTTCGATGTCGCGCCCCAGCTTCTCCTCCACGGAAGCGGGCAGCCTCGCTCCTTCGAAGGCGGTCGCCAGCCTCAGGTCCTCCGCCGAGAGAGTAAGCGTCATGCCTTCGAGCTGCTGGTGATTCACCCGCGCGAGCACGCCCAGTTCCTGCAGTTCGGCATAAGGGTCCCCACTCGTGAAGACGCCTTCGTCAAGGCGGTTCCCCCCGTAACGGTCGACCAGGCGATTGGTCTCGGTCTCATTGAAGCCGCGAAACGGCGTGGCCGTCAGACCGAGCAGGGGACGAGACGTCTCTCTGAACGTCAGGCCCATTGATGTCAGAATGCGGGTGTACTCCGGCGTGATCGAGGCGTGCGCCTCGTCGATGATCACGAGCGCCGGGTCGCGAAGCCAGGCGTACTCGGGCGTGGACAGGCAGACAGCGAGCTTGGCGTCAGTGGCGACTACCAGCTGAGCCGTGTCTTTGCTGGGAGCGGCTTCGCGATTGGACCAGAGTCGGTTGATGACGAGTTGCTCAGCCGGCCCGACCTTGGACCAGACGAAGGACCAGCTCTGGACCGCCTGCTCGCACAGTTCCCCACTCTGGGCGATCCAGAGCACCGGGCGGCCGCCCAGTCCGCGTTCCTTGATCACCCGAATGACGGCTTCGGCGGCCACACGGGTCTTTCCCGCGCCGGTCGGCAGGCACAGCATGGCTCGCGGTGCGTCGTACTTGGTCAGCAACTCAACGGCCTTTTGTGCCAGCCTTTCCTGGTAGTCGTGGAGTCGCGGGAAGGCGGTCGGTCCCGAGACCTTTTCCAAAGGCGGCAGCGTCTCTCCCCTGGTTCCCGCGTATTCGCCGGGGAAGCCGAGGTCGTTGACAATGCGCACCGATGTGGCGTCGCCGCGGAAGCTCGCGGAGAGCTGGGGGAACGCCACCTCGATGTCCTTGCGGTAGTTCCGCAGAACTTCGGTCCCATAGGCGTTGTGGGCCAGCTCGGCGGTGCGCTGCTCGCCGTGGACGGCATCTTTTTTGGCTTGGTCGCTCTCCAGCAGACCCTCTGGAAGTCCCTGCCTCAGCGCTTCGGTTCCCACAAGTAGGAGCAGTTTTTCAACCAGCCCCTCGGTCTGGCGTATCTGCTGGACGCGCTTGTTGTCGCGTTCGGCCTCACGCCGGTCGAGAACGCTCTTGCAGTGCGCCGGACCAAGGGAGAGTTTCAGTGTCCGGTCCACGGCGTTGAGCACCTGTAGATCGTCTGCCGGCATCCGAACGAGAACCTTGCGTTCCTGCGCCAGCATGGCCGAGGGAATCGACTGAGTCCGCATGCCGTTGGGAGTCCTGACGATCTCTTCCAGTTCGTCGCACCGAACCGTGGACCAACCCTCCACCTGCGACTGTCGAAGCGTCTTCAGGTAGGGGAACTCCTCCAGAAGCAGTACCGCTTCCGCCTGCCCGACGTACCTGGTCTCCTTCTGGATCGCATCCGAGGGGGCGAGCATGTCCCACGCCTCGCGCATCGTCTCCGCGAGCGAGTCGGTCGGGACCAGCAGGGCTGGCACCCTCTCACGTATGAGCGCCTCGTACTCGGAACGAACCGCGGTCACTGCGATGTCCTTGTCCGCAACGTCGCTACGCCACTCGTCGCCCACCCGGCACCGTGTCGTGGCCCCTGCGGGAAAGTCAGCGCCGACCTCGAACATCAGGGCATAGACCTTGCCGGGGAAGGTGTCGTCGGTCGACGAGGACGCCTCCTCGACCAGTTCCGTCCACAGCGACGCCTGCAGTTCTCCCAGTGTGTGTGGCAGCGCGAGCATGGAGGCGACACCGGCGGACACGTCGGCGACCGGCAGCACGTCCTTGTGGTCGATCAGCTCGGAGCCGACGCAACGCGCGATCGTTCTTAGTCCGCGCGATGTCTGCAGGTAGCCGTACTTGCGTGCCAGCCATCGAATCGGTGATGCGATCGGCCTGCGACTGGCCACGCCCTTGTTTCCCGCCTGCATGGTCCAGTTCGTCACCGCCCCGCCTGATGGGATGGCCTTGAGGAAAGCCGCACGTCCCTGGGGTGAGAGCGATGTGAACAGATGCAGCGGCCCCGGAGGCTTGGTCCCGTCGAAGTGCATCTTGGCCAGAGTGGGCCGGGCCTCGCCCGCCGAAAGCTTGGCCACGTACTGCTTCCAGCAGGTTTCCTTGTAGTTCTCGAACCACTCCTCTCCTTGGGGATCCACGTTGGCGATCGGGCCTTCGAGCAAGCCGAGGTCGGGGAGAAACGCCCGGTCATCCCGGTGGAAGTTCATGTCCACCGCGATCTGCTTGTCGCGGGAACCGTCGCCGGGAACCACACGGCCGGGGAGCAGACAGTCCCTGATCCTACGGAACTCACCCGTCAGGTTTTTGACCTTGAGTTCCTTCGCGGTGTTGATGCTGCGCCCGTCGAACGCGGCACGAACACCGGCAGGGCCTGCCAGCCGCGCCAGCTCCCAGAACGCGGCCCAGTCACGGTCGGTGTAGCCCTGGAAACCGCGCTCCACCACGGATGCGAACCGACCGACGTGATGGGCCTCGTGAATCCCGAGCGAGTCCAGCGCCCGAGCGATGACCTCGTTGCCCGCGTAGACGTGTTCGTCCACGTAAACCGTGTTGTCGGCGAGCCCGTCGGCGGCGGAACGCCGAAAGACCCGAGTAGAGGGCGTGACCATGCCAAGCGTTTCTGTAAGGACGATCCTGGCTCGCAGGGCGTCCTCCGCCTGCGGATGCCTGTGCAGCTTCATGTCCGCAGCGATGAGCACCGCTCGCGCCGACGCTTCCGGGGAGCCATCGGAAACGAGTGCCTCCAGCCACTCCTTGACCGTGGCGACCGGAGTCGTGGAGTGGTTCAGAATCGTGTTCGCACCGTCTCGCCGATGCTTCGCCTTCTCGATTGAGTGGTGGACCCAGTTCACCGGCCGACCTGTGTGCTCTCCCCACCACAGAAGCCATTCCGGACGCAGGTCGGCAGGGTGTAGGCGGACATCGCTGGCCGTACCGAAACGCCCGTCCTGGTCGGGGAACACGGGCCAATCAGGCGAAATTTTCCAGATACTCGCCACCAGCGCCTCAGCTGCCCACTGCGGCTCCTCCCGCCCTCGCGCCGGCACGAAGTCCAGATATGCCCCCGCATCACCCGGCCGAGCCAATGACGGGAAGGACGAAACCACTAGTTTCGCGACTTCGTCGATCAGCTCATCGTTGAATCGGTTGTTCGCATACAGGTTCTGCCTGTCCTCGCTTGTCTTCCACGGTGCGTTGACGATGCCGCGCAGCGTCGTGGTGTAGTTCGTCGGAAAGTACGCCCAGAACTGTCCCCGCCCGGGAGCCCGTCCCTCCACATCCGGCACCGCCCATGCGATGTCGATCTCGGGGCGGTCGTGAAGCTCACCGGCCTCTTCCAGGGCCTTGGAGGAGGGACGGTAAACGCGGGTGAAGACCCGCCAACCAGCGGTTTCCCCCCGCTCTTCCCTGCCTTCGACGGACACAAGCTTCTGCAAGGTACGTCGATCGCCGTCGGCCTGTTGAAAAACCTGCCGCTTGGAGACCTTCCCCGACAGCCGCTTCTCCAGCGTGACCGTTCCGACATGTGGAGAGAAAAGGGAGAACTCCGCCGGAAACTCGTCGAGGTCCTTGGCCAACCGCGCGACGGCGACGGGCTTCAGTGGCAGCCGTACGACCGTCGTCGCCCATGAGAGCAGTTCTTTGAGAATTGGGTCGGTGGTGGCGGCACGGTTCCGGTCGAGCGGTCGGGCGATCCGGAGCACCGGTGTCTCCGTGGCGGCAGGCTGGACTCGCTTGATCTCCAGCTCAGCCCACTCCCTGTCGAACCCAAAGCTCCTGTCGTCCTCCCTGCTGAAAAATTCGGGAACGTCCGTCACGCTCAGGACGGACTTCACACCGACACCGAACCGACCGATCTGGCCTCCTCGCTTGCGCGAAACCCCCATGCGCAGAATGGTGTCCGCGCCATCGGGTGTCATTGCGGTTCCCTGGTTTGCGCAGTACAGGTGAGTGTCGGTGAGGACCACGGCGACTTCTCCGCCTGGATCGTTCCTAAGCTCGTCGGCGCCGTTCTGGACAAGCTCATAGATCTGGCGGTCGCCGTAGCCGCCTTCTTTGATACGTCGCTCACCGTTGGCGTGTTCCTGAATCAGGCCGGGATCGATTTTGTATGTCTCAAGCACACGTACGGTCTGTTGAAGGATAACGTCAAGGACGGAGGGCTTTTCGCTGCTCACAGCAGTCAACTCCTGGAGAGGAAAATGACCAAATATGGGAGGTGGAGCAGTGGCGGGAGACTTATCCAGGCATTCCAGAGGAACTCACAACGACAAGCTTGCCGCCCGCATCTGGGCACACTCGGATTCGACTCGATGCCGTTAAGCAAACAGGGAGACAGTCAGGCGATTGGAGCCTTTGCGCCGACTCGCCCTTAGGGTGACGCCATGTTGCCACATAGGAACCTGATAAGCAAGGTTGATCTGTAAATTGCGGACATGGATAATCAAAGTACGACAAATCCGGACAATATAATCAACCGCATTAGCGGCCCCTTGGTAGTACGGCGGCTCCGGACAGCCCTGGACCTCTATAGGGGCAAGCCTCCACAGATGGCGTCAATTTTTGCTAAGCGCTAGCATAGGGCGTCAAACAAACCCCGTCTCACCTGGAGAAACCTCGCGATGATGCAGGACGGTGACGACATCACCCGGGACCCGGAGGCATTCGGGGCTTGGCTCGGCAGACAGCTGCGGCGCAAGGGCATGAGCCAGTCGGATCTGGCCGCCGCTCTGGACGTAACCCGTGCCGCGGTTTCGGCCTGGATCACCGGCCGCGCGACTCCCCGGATCGACAAGATCCAGGCGATCGAGAAGGTCCTCGACTTGGCCGTCGGTTCCTCGGCCACGCGTGACGAAGCTCCCGAGTCCAGCGGTTATGTCGGTTGGCATCACCGCTTGGCGCACTCTGACGGTGGTCGGGAGCTGGGGAACGCTGCGGCCTTCGCCTTCGACTCTTCCTTAGCGATCACCGTCAGGGAGGCGACGCAGAACAGCCTCGACGAACGCCGGGACCGGACACGCCCGGTTCGGGTGCGATTCATCCTGCACGAGATCACCGGAGAACGTCTGCGCCGGTTGCAGGAGGCCATTTGCTGGGACGACCTTGTTCTCCACATCGAGGCGGCCAGCGACCCGAAGCAGAAGGTCGGCCGTATGTTGGCGGACGGACTCCGCGAACTCCGGGAGACCGGCAAACTGCTCCTGCTCCGTATCGACGACTACAACGCCAACGGTTTGACCGGCCCGGAGTACGACGACGGGCGATTCGCCGCAGTGGTCCGCAGGCAACTCGACAGCCACAAAAGGGGCACTGCCGGCGGCTCATTCGGTTTGGGCAAGGCCACCATCTGGGGCGCCAGCCGGTTCGGGACGGTCATCGTGAACAGCACGCTCTCGGAGCCCTACGAGGGCCTGCACGAGCGTCGCATGATCGGTCGCACCGATCTGCCCTGGCACGAGCTGAACGGTGTTCAGTACGCCGGACCGGCATGGCTCGGCAGTCGCGACCCCATGCGAGAGTCCGCCGCCCGGTCCTGGTGGGCCGGTGAGCGCACAGTCGAAGAGCTGTATCTCGCCCGAGGCAGTGTCGACTCCGGTACGAGCTTTCTGATCGTCGGCGCGCATGATCCTTCCGGTGAGGCAAGCACCCTCGAAGAGATGCACACGGTTCTCGTCCGTGGCCTGGCCTCGGATTTCTGGGCGTCCATGGTCGCAGGGCGCGGTCAGGCGCCCATGTTGGAAGCCTCGGTAGAGGCATTGTGCGACGGTCAGGTGGTGGTGGCCGAAGAGCGGGTGGATCCGTACCGCTACGAGCCCGCGCGGGCACGTGCCGTACGGGCATTTCTTGATCGGACCACGGTGTCCCAACTGACCAAAACCGATGACGTCGTCGAACTGTCTGTACCGCTGACCGTGCCGCCACGCAAGACCGAGGTCGGTGCCACTCCGATTGAACATCGCGCTGTGCTGCTGGTGACTTCGGCGTCCGAGGGCGACCAGAAGCCCAATCGGCTGGTCGGCATGCGTGGCACCAGGATGACCGTATTGGATCGGCCGGTCACTGGGGTGCCTCTTGGTTCAGCGCAATTCCAGGCTGTGTTGTTTGCCGGGATCGCGACGGGTGCTGGGCTGCCGGCAGACGAAGCCGCCGAAACGTTTCTACGGGCCGCCGAGCCACCAGAGCACAACGACTGGAAGCCCACCGAGGACTTGACCTCGACCTACGCGCGTGGCGCCGCCACCAGGTTGAGGGAATTCCGGAAAACGATCCTCGGCATGGTTCGGGGCGCCGCGAAACCCGCCGAACCCGTCGAGCAGGGGGGACCCCCCTCCCTCCTACGAGATTTGACCAGCCTCGACCCCATACCTTTGCCTCGCACCAAGGGCTATCCGACCGTCAAGAGCGCGACCGGCGAGGTCGACGAAAACGGCGCGTGGCGGATCAGGGTCGAGATCAAGTTGCCGGAGCGGGAGGATCCCTGGGTGCTCCGTCCGTTGCTCCGATTTGCCACCCGTTCCGGTCCCAAGCCCGAAGCGCGCTGGGCCGAGCTCGCCGCCGAGTCGAACTGTGAGGTGAGCGGCGATGTGCTGCTGTGTGGTGCTCGGGAGCGGTCTGCGATCTTCACGGGCGTGAGCAATGTGACCAGCCATCCTGTGGCAGGTCGAATGGCAATCGCCGAGGTCGACCTGGTCCAAGCCAAGGATGGCAACCGATGAAGCGGATCATGCCTTACCCGGTGCTGGCCGGTGAGGTCACCATGACCGTGCGCGAAGTTCGGCTCGACGATGTGGCGTTGTCGTATGGAATGATTTCGGAACCGGACTGCACGGTTGCGCTCCATCTCCTCGATCGCGAGGACTGGCATGTCGTACGGTTGACGCTCCAGGTGAGCGCGCCGCGACACGAGTTGGACAGCGGTCCTTGGTTCAGCCTCGCCTTTCTGGCCACGGCGTCGGAACGGCGTACCAACACGCATACGGCGGTGAAACTCATGATGGGGCAGCCCGGCGAGTGGATCGGCGATGTGGAGCTCCATCGTGACGACCATTTCGGTCGGGTCCAGGTCTCCGGTCAGCTCGTGGCGACAGTGGACGGTGTGCCCGGTCGGGTGATCGCGACCGTCGCACAGCCATGGACTGTGAATCTCCGGGATCGGGTGGCGACGCAGCGGGAATCCATCCAGACACGCTGGATCAACTTCGCCGACGATCCACAACTGACATGGTGCAAGAGTGACCCCTGGACGGTGACCACCACTGACGAGGCGGCCATGCTCAACCTGAACAGCGGATTTGACGGACTGCGTGCTGTACTTGAAAGTCCCAAAGCCGCGGAGCGGCCCGTGCGTGAAGCACTGGCGGCACAGATTGCGATGGACACGTGGACCGCACTCTTCAACGAGGCGGCTCACCATGTCGACGGCCATGAGTGGCCGGAAGGTTGGCGTGGTTTGGTGCTCCGCCGCATGCTCCCCGATCTCTTCCCCGATCATTCGCTGGACGATGCACTTCGGGAGATCCTCAACCAAGGCGCGGGCGGGATCCAGACGCGGGTGATGCACGCCGCTGCCAAACAGGCACGGATGCCGCGGAGCCTGGGCGGCTTCATTCGATCACTGCAGAAGACCGGGCCGGAGACCGAGTGAACACGACGCTGGGCTTGTTGTCCGACGAGGCTGCCGCGAAGTTTCTCACCACCGGCGTGCTGGAGAATCGTGAGCCGCTGCCGATGTCCGCGATCGACCAGATCTCGGAGCCGGCCCGATGGGAAGCCGAACCGGTACGGCAGCTTTTCGATGAGGCGATGAAGCGCTTCACGCCGGGTGAGCGGACCTCGGCTGACGCTTGGCTGGCTCCGGTCCTGCACGCAACATTGCGATTGACCCGTCGTGAGGCTTCGGACTCTCGGATCTGGAACCATCTTGCCGTACGACTGGCGCCTGATTATGTCTACTGGCGGCACTTGACTCGCGGAAATCCTCCGATGGTATCCCGCGCCCGGTTTTCCGGACCGTTCTATTCGCAGGCGTTCGCCCGGTTGTGGTGGGCGGCTGAACTATTCCGAGATGGGCCGGATTATGGGCCGGTCGTGGTGGCCTGTGGTAATCAAGATGTGTTGAACACGGTATTGAGACTCGACGTCATTCTCCACAGGCCGACCGCCCAGGCGATCATTCGACTGCTCACCACCGGTGTGATCCGTACCGGGAGGCAGGTCAACATGCTCGCCCAAACGGTGAACACCGCAGGTAGCACGCTATCCTATGAGGCGCGCGCGCCGGACAACTCCAGAGACGTGGATGCCTATCGCGACTGGATCGAGGAGCTGACGAGCGTGCTGGTGCCTTATGATTCGTTGCCGATCGGTCCTCCGGATGGGCAGGCACGGTCTACCTCGGTGGACACCTTAGCCACGCTCTTCAAGCAACTCTTTACCGAAAGTCCGAGCGCCAGAGAAACGTCGGAATGGGTCTAGTGCGCTTGGTTCGCAGGCGGGATCGCATATTCTCGGCAATCGAAGCCAAGGAGACGTACGCATGGGCGGACGGTTCACCGGCCTGGAGATCGGCGCCGGAGTCGGTGGACAAGCGCTCGGCCTGGAGCGGGCAGGGTTCGATCCGGTTGTCGTGATCGACAATGATCCGCACGCCTGTCGAACACTGCGCGCCAACCGGCCGGGTTGGAACGTCTTGGAAATGGACTTCAAGGACTTCGTTGGAGCCGATTATCGGATCTCAACCGTCGATCTCTTGTCTGGCGGCGTCCCGTCCACTCCTTACTCCATTGCTGGCAAGCAGGAGGGCACTACGGACAAACGGGACCTGCTGGCCGCGGCTGTCTACCTCGCGATAGAGCTGCAGCCTCGCACCATCCTGCTGGAGACGACGCCGTCGCTGCTGTCGCCGAAGTTCATGCAGGTCCGTGAGGAGGTCGAGGCCGAGCTGAAGCATCTTGGCTATTCCTGGGAATGGAATATCTTGGATGCCCAATGCTTCGGCGTGCCACAGACCCGGCGTAGCTGTTTGTTGGTCGCCATGCGTCCGGACGACTTCGTCCGCTTCAGATGGCCTTCGCCGACTCAGCAGGTCGGTGCGACGGTCGGAGAAGTACTCCGAGACTCGATGGCGAGCAAGGGCTGGCCCTTCGCGGATGCCTGGGCGTTGTTGGCCAACCGCGTCGCACCGACGATTGTGGGCGGATCGAAGAATCACGGCGGCGCCGACCTCGGCCCCACCCGGACCAAACGGCAGTGGATCGAACTGGCCGTGAACGCCCACGGCGTCGGCAACGACGTCCCTGACGACGACTTCGTCCTCGACCTGGAGCTCGGCCGGGATGGAGCGCCTAAGTTGACCGTCGAGCAGGTGATGAAGCTGCAGGGATTGCCAGACGATTGGATCGTCACCGGGGGCAAAACCGCACGCTACAAACAGGTCGCCCAGGCGTTCCCGCCCCCGCTCGCCGAGGCTGTGGGCCGCCAAATCGCGGCAGCACTGGCCCGTTGACCTCGGTAAGGTGACGCTCATGACCGCCCCCACCAGCCCCATGACCATCGTTGACCTCTTCGCGGGGTGTGGGGGGCTGACCCAGGGATTCCACACGTTCAAGCCCGGCGCTTTCCGCACCGTCGGCGCAGTGGAGTGGGACATCGCGGCGGCTTCAACCTACGCGGCGAACTTCGCAGAAGAAGCCGGTGGAACCGACCACATCTACGCTGGCGACATTGCCAAGTGGGACCCCAAGGACGTGGGTTCCACCGTGGACGTGATCCTCGGTGGCCCACCTTGCCAAGGTTTTTCCGGACTGGGTAAAGAGGACCCGAACGACCCTCGGAACGAGCTTTGGAAAGAGTACGTCCGGGTAGTCCTCGCGCTCCAACCTAAGATTTTCATCATCGAGAACGTGGACCGGTTTCTACGGTCTCGCGAGTTCGAATTGCTCACCGCCTCCACCCGTCAGGATGGCGAATTACGAGACTATGTCTTACAGACGAAGGTCCTCAACGCGGCTGACTACGGCGTCCCCCAGGCCCGTAGGCGCGTGATCGTCCTGGCCACTCACCGGGATCTCGCCGCATCCCATCCCTCGCGCAGGCCTCTTGAGCACCCTCAACCAACCCACCGGAAGCCGGAGAAGAAGGGCGACGAGGGCACACTCTTCGCGCCTGTCGAGGACTGGACCCCAGCCAGCGTGGTCTTCAGCACGACGTCCCCGGAAACTCAGACCACCGAACTCCCCGACCGGAACTGCGACCTCCTCGGCGTGATGCTGCCTGGAACCTTCCGTACCACCGATCTCCACATCGGTCGTAACCCAACGGAACTCTCGCTTAAGCGCTATCGAGCGATCCCCGAGGGCGGCAACCGCCACTCCCTGCCGAAAGAGCTGTCCACTGAGAACTGGATCAATCACCGAAACGGCTCCGGCGACGTTATGGGCCGCATCTGGTGGGATCGGCCTTCAGTGACGATCCGTACCGAGTTCTACAAACCCGAGAAGGGGCGATATCTCCATCCTAAGGCCGATCGTCCGATCACCCACCTAGAAGCCGCCCTACTTCAAGGCTTCCCAGCCGAATATAAGTGGGTCGGCAGCAAGATCGAGATTGCCCGCCAAATCGGCAACGCCGTCCCCATCGGCCTCGCCAAGGCGATCGCCAGCGATTTGTATCACTACCTCTGCGTTACCGCTCAGCGGTAGATGATGCGCCTCTGCGAACCTTCCGGACGGGCGCTTAACAGAGGTCTTACCCGCGCGGAGCCTTGACGTCGTCTGTGCCGCCCCTCAAAGTCGACGTTGCTAGCTATCTGTAGCAATCTCCGGGAAGGATCATGCACATGCGTCTGCGGTTCCTTGGCACGTCCTCCGAGAACGGTGACTGTCCCGCTGCCTACGAGACCTCCAGCGGCACGGTGGCCATCCAAGGCAAGCTCGTCCTCGATCCTCAGGCGCTCGGTGACGCTGTCAACCTCGGGTTGGGAGAGGCTATCGTCGAGATCCCCCGCGAGATGCTCACATTCATTCCGAAGGAGTAGCAAGGGTGACGGAACTCGTCAGAGGCGACCGCTTCCAGGAGTTGTTCGCCTCGTTCCGGTCCACCGCCCAGCGTCTGGAGACGCGCGACCGCTACAACTCGCCGGTCGAACGGGAACCGCTGCGTCGGTTCCTGGAGGGGAACCCCGATCCGGAGTGGGCCAGCAGGCCGTGGCTTCACTCGGTCCGCCAGGCGGCTGCGGAAGGACGATATTTCCAGAGGGTCCGGGTGGTCTCTCTCCCGCTGTCGGACTACGCCCGCTTCGGGTTGCATGGAGCCCTGGCCAACAACGCGGCGGGGGAGGACATCCGATACCTGGACCGCGACACCGCGCTCGGGGCAGGCGTCCCTCAGCTCGACGTGTGGTGCTTCGACCGTTCTCTGTCGGCCGTCCTTCACTTCGACGCCGATGACGGATCGATGCTGGGTGCCGAGCTGATCGACGATCCCGGCGTCGTGGCCGAGCACCGCGGATGGTTCGACCTCGCCCGGAAGCTGTCGGTGTCTCGTGAGGAATTCGTGAAACGTGCCGAGTGACATCCGCCAGGCACGCGAAGCGCTGGGTTTCAAACTGCGAGAGGTCCGGCTGGACGCTGGTCTGAGCGGCAGGAGTCTCGCAGGTCAGGCCGGGTGGCAGGCATCCAAGGTCAGCAAGATCGAGCTGGGCAGGCAGACTCCCACCGATCACGACATCCGGGTCTGGCTGGAGATCTCGGACGCCAGGGAGCGGGAGCCCGACCTCGTCGCGGAGCTTCGCTCCCTGGAGTCGAAGTACGTGGAGTGGCGCCGCCGGATCCGCGACGGGGTGAAGGCGCGTCAGCAGGAGATCGGCCGGCTCGAATCCGGGGCCGGGCGGATCCGGTCGTTCCAGTGTTCCGTCATCCCCGGCCTGCTCCAGATTCCCCCATACATGCGAGAGCGCTTCAGGCGTTCGGTGGACATCTGGGGGGCGCGCGACGACATCGAAGAGGGGATCAAGGCGCGGATCAAGCGCCAGGACGTCCTGTACGAAGCGGACGTTCACATCGTGATGACCGAGGCGGCGCTGCGGTACGGAACAGCGCCTCGCGAGATCCTGATGGAGCAGTTGGACCGCCTGTCCATCGCGACGTCGCTGCCCAGGTTGCGACTCGGAGTCATCCCGCTGCGGGAGTCGTACGCGGCCACGCCCCTGCACGGATTCCACATCCTGGAGGGTCACACCGTACTCGTCGAGACCTTCGCCGCGGAGCTCACCCTCACCCAGCCCAGCGAGATCGAGATCTACGTGAAGATCTTCGATTCCCTGGCGGGTATCGCTCGCTACGGCCGCGAGGCTCGCGAGGTCATCCTTCGGGTGCTCGGTGACCTGCACGCCGAAGTCGAGCCACGCGGCTGACGGTCACCGGCCTTCGGGTTGCTTTTCGAGCAATCTGGAGCAATCCCGTTGACCCGCTGTGAGCGGGTTCCTACCGTCGGAACATGCCCTCACGGACGGTCAGGTTTGGGACCTGGCGCTGATCTTCAGGCCATCCCGGCATCGCGCGGACCAGGGCATCACCTCCCGCACCACGTTGAGGAAAGGGTGTAGCCATGAACAAATCACTCGGGCAACCGTGGGGTCTCACGCGATCGGTCCCGTTCGCATCGGCGGAAGCCGTACTCGCCGCCCCGTACAGAGTCGAACTCGACCCGGTCACGCAGACCGCTGTCCACCGCGATGTGACGACCGGCCGGATCATCGAAGCGGGCAAGCACGGCACCAACAAGCAGACCAGCAAGTCGCAGAGGACGGGAGGAGGGGGCGACGGTTCGGCTCCTCAGCCTTCAGACCAGACCACGGTCACCGACTACGACGCTGACTGAGGGCTGTCCACGTGATCCTGGTGCTCACCTGTCTGGACGATCCGACGGCGGACATGGTTATCGATCGTCTGAACGAGCGTGACGCTCGTGTCGCCCGGTTCGATCCCGGAGTGGACTTCCCCTCCCACGCCGGCCTGTCGGCGTGGTTCGGGGAGTTCCCGCCGCGCGGAGTCCTGACCACCCACTCCCGGGAGATCGTCCTGGAGCGGGTACGGTCCGTCTACCACCGGCGGCCCACACCGTACCTGCCGGAAAGTCCATCTCAGGTCGAGCGGTTCACCGCTACGCAGGCTCGCTTCGGGGTCGGTGGGGTTCTCGCCTCCCTGCCGTGTCAGTACGTCAGCCACCCGTGGGCGATCACCGCGGCCGAGCACAAGCCCCTCCAACTCGCCACCGCGCGGCGGGTTGGATTCGACGTGCCCGACACTCTGATCACCAATCGGGTGGACGACGCTCGCGCATTCGCGGTCGAACACGGTCCGATCGTCTACAAGCCGCTGCGGGCGACCCCGTACACCGGTCTCGGTGGCGAGCCCGCCGCCATATGGACGGCCCCGGTCGAACCGGGTGACCTGGACGACTCCGTCGGCCGCGCCGCGCACCTGTTCCAGACACGTGTCGACAAGGTGGCCGACCTGAGGGTGACCGTGGTCGGCAGGCGTGTGTTCTGCGTCCGGATCGACTCTGGCCTACTCGACTGGCGACAGGACTACGACCGGCTCTCGTACACGGTGGTCGAGCCTCCGCCCGGTCTTGTCGAAGGCTGCCTCGCGTACGTCGAGCACCTCGGTCTGTGCTTCGGCGCGTTCGACTTCGCGCTCACCGCCGACGGTGCTCCGGTGTTTCTTGAGTGCAACCCCAACGGGCAGTGGGGGTGGCTGGAAGACGCCACCGGCCTGCCGATCGCCGCCGCCATCGCCGGTCTGCTCATGGGGGAACGACCATGACCGCTCATGGCACGCCCGGCCTGGCCGTGCGGCTTCGCCGTGATCTCGCCGACCGGCTCACTCGAACCGGGCACCTGCGCGACCCGGCGTGGCGGGAGGCGGTCGAGTCCGTGGCGCGCGAGCCGTTTCTCGGCTCGGCGATCGCCAGGGCCACCGAGTACGGCGACCGGTGGGAGGTGGCGCGGCGCGAGGAGATGACCGGGGACGAATGGCTGAAGCTGGTCTACCGCGACGAGACGTGGGTGACGCAGGTCGACGGTGTGATGGTCGAGGAGGCACACGGTCTCGCCCGTGGGGCGCCCACGTCGTCGTCGACGTTGCCCGGCCTGGTCGTGAGGATGCTGGAGGCCGCGAGGATTTCCGGCGGTGAGAAGGTGCTGGAGATAGGCACCGGAACCGGCTATTCCACGGCGCTGATGTGTCATCGGCTTGGGGACAGGGCGGTGACCTCGATCGAGTACGACCAGGTCGTGGCCGGGCGGGCCCGCGACGCGCTCGCCGTCGCCGGATACGCGCCCACGCTCGTGGTCGGCGACGGCCTGGTGGGTTACGAAGAGAACGCCGAGTATGACCGGCTGATCGCGACCTGCTCGGTCCGCCATATCCCGATTCCCTGGATGTGGCAGGTCCGCGACGGAGGTACGATCACCGCCCCTCTTTCCGGGTGGATGGGTGGGGTCGCGTTCGCGCACCTCACCCTTGCCGACGACGGCACCGCCAGTGGGCGGTTCCTGGAGGACGACGTCTATTTCATGACAGCCCGCCCTCACGGCCCGCCCCCGATGTCCTCTCCCCGTCTCGGGATCGGGGACGGCAGGAGCAGCCGGGTGGATCCGCGTGTCCTGGACGATCCGGCCGGGCTGTTCGTCGGGCAGCTGGCCGCGCCGTCGGCGGTGAAACTGGGTGGCGGAGAGGATGTCGCCCTGCTGGACGTGGCCACCGGTTCGCAGGCCACCACACGGCCCGATCCGGCCGGTGGGTGGACGGTTCGCCAGCACGGTCCGTTGCGGTTGTGGGACGCGGTCGAGGAGGCAGTTCTGGTATGGCAGGACGCGGGGTCTCCGCACCAGTCGGCGTACGGGCTCACCGTGAGCGGGGAGCGTCAGCGTGTCTGGCTGGGCGATCCCGGCGGGCCGAGTTGGGACCTGCCCGCCTGAGTTTCCCGGCTGCGGGCTCATGGGTTGTTCGGCCGTCGATGACAGCGTGGAATGACGCTCGCCACCCGTCCCACCAGCACTAAGGTCGGCCGAATGACCATTGCGACTACTGTCGGTGAGGGCATGTCCGCTGAGCGGCTCCGCGCGACCCTGGCCGATCGTCTGTGCTCCCAGGGCGTCATTCAGGACGCCGCTGTCGAGGACGCTTTCCGGCGTATACCCCGCGAGCCCTTCCTCCCCGGCGTGCCGCTGGAGCAGGTGTACGACGACAACGTCGTCCACACCAAGGAGGACGGTACCGGCACCTCGATCAGCGCCGCCTCACAGCCGCGGGTCGTCGCCATGATGCTTCGGCAACTCGCCCCGCGGCCCGGCCAGCGGATCCTGGAGGCCGGCGCCGGTACGGGCGTCAACGCCGCTTACATGGCGACCCTTGTCGGTGAGAACGGGCACGTCGTCACGATGGACGTCGACGAAGACCTGGTGGACGGTGCCCGGGAGCACCTGGCCGCCGCAGGCGTGAGCAACGTGGAGGTCATCCTCGGTGACGGCGCGCTCGGCCACCCCGAGGGAGCTCCCTACGACCGGATGATCGCGACTGTCGGCGCATTCGAGATGCCCACCGCGTGGCTGGAACAACTCAACCCCGGCGGGCGCCTGGTCGTGCCGCTGCGCCTGCGCGGCGCCGCCGCCCGCAGCATCGCCTTCGAGCGCGGCGACGACTGCTGGCGCAGCGTGGGCAGCGAGCTGGCGATCTTCATGCCGCTGCGCGGCGGTGTCGGCGACGACACACGACGCACCGTCAGGCTCACCCCTGCGGAAGAGGTGACGTTGGAGGTCCACCAAGACCAGATGGTCGACGGCGACGCTCTCGCCGGTGTGTTGGGCACCGAGCGCCACGAGACCTGGACCGGGGTCCTGTTCGCTCCGATGGAGTGCTTCGAGTGGCTGGATCTGTGGCTGGCCTGCACGCTCGGCAACGCCCTGATGAGGATGAACGTCCAGTCGGAGGCCAAGGACCGCGGCCGGGTCAGCCCGATGTTCGGCTGGGGGTCGATGGCCACCGTCCGCGACGGTGACCTGGCCTACCTCACGATCCGCCCCGGCCTACCGGCCACCGACGGTGGGAAGCTGTACGAGGTCGGCGTCGTCGGCCACGGACCCGCTGGGGCCACGCTGATGCGGGAGACGGCCGACCAGGTCCGCATCTGGAACGCGGATTATCGGGAGCGCGGCGTACGGTTCGAGCTCCCCGACGTGCCCGTGACCAACGATCCCGACGCAGGCCGGTTCGTTCTGAACCGCTCGCATCACCCCATCACCGTCATCTGGGAATGACATGGATTCCGCCGGTCCGGTAGCGCGCCGGTTTCCCCTCGTCGCGCGGGCACGCCCGGCCTGCCGGTTGTCCCCAAGCTGTGGATACCTGCCAGTCAATGCAGCCGGTGTTACGCGAGCTGCGCCGATGACCCGAGGGAGGGCTGACCGTGAAACCGCAGTGGGACGACCTCCCCGGCAACGTGCGTCACACCGTCGAGCAGCGGATCGGTCAGGTCCTCAAGGCCGACCCGGTGACCAAGGGGCTCATGCCCGGCCTCGCCGTCCGGCTGCACACCGAGGACGGCGGGACCGTCTTCCTCAAGGCTGTTTCCACCGCCAGCCCGGCTGCGTCGCTGTACGCGCGGGAGCGAAAGGCTGGCACCGTTCTGCCTCCTAGCCTGCCCGCACCTCGCCTGTTGTGGAGTGGGGAGGTGGAGGGGTGGATCGTGCTGCTGCACGAGTACGTCGACGGCCGCGACGCCGACCTGTCGCCCGGTTCGCCGGACGTTCCGCTCGTGCTGGACACCCTGGTCGCCCTGAACGAGTCGCTCACTCCGTGCCCCGGCCAGGACGCCGTTCCGGGCGTCGCCGCGAATGTCGCGATGCTTCAGGCCAAGGCCGCGCGACTGCTCGCTCTTCCCGCCGAGGAACTGCCGTACCGGGCCATGTACGAGGCGGCGCTCGGCAGGTTCAGCCTCGACGCCTTGGACGGCGACACCCTTCTCCACTACGACCTGCACTCCGGCAACTTCCGGATCGATGACGGCAGGGCACACGTCATCGACTGGGCGTTCGCGGTGCGCGGTGCCGCCTGGATAGACGCCGTCATGCTCGGCCCCCGTTTTATCGAGGCGGGCCATACTCCGGAGCAGACCGAGACGCTTCTCGCCCGGGTGCTCGCCTGGCGGTCCGCACCCGCGGACGACGTCACCGCCCTGGCCGCGCTGTGGACGCTGTTCCGTCTCCACAAGGCCCGGTTCGGTCCTGCGGAAGGGCGCGACTTCCGGGCGCGAGCCGCCAAGGCAGGGCGAGCATGGGTACGCCACCGCTCTACCTGACCAGGTGGCCACGTCGCTGTGTCGAACTGGCGCACATCGTCGACGAGGAGGAAAGGGTGATCCACGCCTCCGAGGTCACGCACATCCGCTACAGCGTCGACGGGCGGGCCGCCCTCGTCCTCGACGACCGCGGTAGCGGAACGGGCGCCTCTGGAACCGGCACCCCGTAGTCCTTCGAGGTCGTCGCGAACGCCGGGAACCCGATGCGCTGACGGCCGACACCCTATTGGCACCGGCGCGGGCTGTTCAGGCACCCGCGCCGACGTCAGACTGTCGCGCAGGACAGAAGGAGGACGCACAGTGACAGACCAACCACTCGAAAGCACTTCGAGCTCGTCTCCGAGCAGCGGCTCAAGCTCGCCTTCGAACAGTAGTTCTTCGAGCAGTTCGTCGTCTTCGAGCAGCGGCTCAAGCTCGTCCCGCAGCAGCGGCTCGTCGAGTAGTTCGTCGTCGTCTTCGAGTAGCGGTTCGTCGTCATCGGACACTCGCCGGTCAATCGGCGCCACGTGTGCCCAAGCCGTCAGAGACCTGATGGGAGTCGGTTCCATCGAATGGGGCAGCGGAAGCTCCTGGCGCGGCACGGGAGCGGTTCCCGACCACAGCCGGGCTCCCGTCCAGCTGATGTGTTACGAACTTCTTCCCTACGCCCTGGTCAGGGCAGGACACATGAGCGAGGAGACGTTCCTTGAGGGGGTGAAGAAAAAACCCTCAAGGGAGGGCGACGGCAGGGTGGACGTATGGACGAGCTTCCTGGGCGATGTGACGTCGCAGGGTCCCGTTTCGGTGGACGAACTCGAAACCCTGCGTGTCGTCCCGGGCGACATCATCGTCCTGTACGGCATGTTCGACGAGGGGGTCCACGTGATGATCGCTTCGGGCGGTTCCTCGACCGAGGGGCTGCAGGTCTACTCGCTGGCCGCCAACAACCCGACGAACTACCTCACCGAGGCGACCCTCACTGCGATCATCAAGCCGTACAGGGGCTTGGACGTTTCATGTGTGAGGGTGTTCAGCCTGAAACAGGAACTCCTGATCTGAGACACGGACTCTCCGCCGACTCCCCTGATCACGCGGGTGTCCCGGCCGGCCTTGCCTTCATGGGTGACGGGAGCCTGGACGTCACGACACCCCGGGTGCGTCGGATCCCGCGGTCGCCCCGACGTCCGAGGAGACCTTCAAACCTTCTCCCGTACGCCGAAGGGGCTGTCGATGGCGTACCTCCAGTAGCCATCCGGACCGCGCCTGGCGACGTCGGTGGCGGTGCCCGCGACGCGTACCGGCCGGCCGTCGCGGTCCGTGCCGTCGATGACCCAGTCAACGATCAGCAGGGCGAGGTCGCCCGCGGTGTGGACGTGCCGTGGCCGGACGGTGATCGGCAGTCCCAGGGCCAGGAACCGGCCGTTGGCGGCGTTGATCTGCTCTCCGCTCAGCGGAGAGCCCGACTCCGGGACGAACACCGCCCCGCTCTCGTAGACCTCCGCCACCGCCGCCGCGTCCCCGAGGTTGAAGCGCTCGGCGAAGACCGCGGGTACGTCCTCTGCGCGTTGGGCAAGCTGTCGCATGATTGACCTGTTTCGTTGCGGTGGCCGGACGCGACAACGCTAGGAGGCGCCTTCGTGACTCACCAAACGGTTGGTTCTCCAGGCCTGCCCGACGACCCTCACGCGAACGTCACCGAACCGATCCCGTCGTGCCCGGTGGAGATCACCCTGGCGGCCCTGCACGGGCGTTGGACGACCCTGCTCATCCGTGAGCTGCTGCGGGGCGACCGGACGTTCAGCGAGCTCCGCCGGGCGCTGCCCGCGCTGTCGGACAAGGTGCTGTCCGACCGGCTGGCGCATCTGACCGGGGCCGGCGTGCTCGACCGCCACCGCCGGCCCGGCTGGCCGCCCCGGGTGAGCTACGGCCTCACCTCCCGCGGGCGCGATCTCGGCCCCGTCCTCCAGGCACTGTGGGACTGGGGTGCGGGGCGACAACCGTGAGGTACGTGAATCGCCAGGTTCCGGCCGGACGTCTCCGGCATGCCTCGGTTTTGTGTCGGCGGTGGCCGCCACGGTCGCCGAGCACTGTCGATCTTTCGCTGGAGACTGCCGTGGTGGTCGGTCGTCCTGCGAAACAGTGCGGCAGGCGTCAGGTGCGCGTCCCCGTCTCACTGGTGTCGAGGGCGAACCGCTGGGCGAACGCGGACAGCTCCTCGCGTTGCCGTTCCGGTTCGGTGGCGGTGGCACCCACGACGACGCGGGTCACGCCCTGCTCGGCGAGCGCCTCGACCTGGTCGGTGGTCATGTCGATCGACCCCGATCGCGTGTACTCCAGCGTTTCCGGGTCGCGGCCGGCCTCGACGGCGGCGGCTCGGGCGAGGTCCATCTGGAGGGCGCGCTCGTCCGGGGTGAGCGCGCCACCCGGGAAGTAGCCGTCGCCGCGTCGTCCGGCGCGGCGCGCGGCCGCCCGGCTCGATCCGCCGACGTGGATCGGCAGGTGGGTGACCCCGTAGGGCTTCGGGAACTGGCACAGCTCGTCGAAGGCGAAGAACTCCCCGTCGAAGCCGACACCGTCCTCGCCGCCGGCCCAGAGCAGCCGCATCACGTCGATCGCCTCGTCGGCGCGACGTCCACGGGTGGCGAAGTCGACCCCCACCGCCCTCGCCTCACCGGGCAGGGCGCCGAGCCCCACGGTCAGCAGCCGCATCCGCCCTCTGGACAGCACGTCGACGGTCGCCAGACGCTTGGCGAGGACCACCGGATGGTGGTACGGCAGGAGCAGCACACCCGTCCCGAGCAGGATCCGCCGCGTGGCCGCGGCGACGAAGCTCAGGCAGTCGAGCGGATCGAGGTACGGCAGCGACGGCGGGAGCTCGAAGCGCCCGACCGCCGCACCGGGATACAGCGCGATGTGCTCGGGCACATACAGCGCCTCGAAGCCGCAGTCCTCGGCGTGCCGGGCGTAGGCCATGATCTTGTCGGGGTCGATGCCGTGGTAGGGCGTGCTGTAGCTGACCGCGAACTTCATCGTCGTTCCTCGGGTTGGCCGGCCGGTGCGACGGAGGGGTGGTCGCCGACCGGCGTGGCCGGGTGGTCCGCGCCAGGCGTCGACGACGTCGCCATCCGTCTGTCGCGGCCACGTTAGAACGTTGTCACTGGCGTCAAGGCAACTCGCCCCCCGGTCACAGTCACGGGAAGCGGCCGATCACCCGCGGTGCCGACCTGCGGGGTCACAACTCCCGCGACGTGGCCTCATAGGGAACCTGCTCCGAGAGTGCCGACTGCCGTGCGGCGGGCCTGGCGGTCACCGCGCGAGGGCGAGGGCGAGGGACGCGACGGCCAGTAGCAGGAAGCCCCCGGGGAAAGCCATGTTGTGGAACACGCGGGCGCGGACGTGGGCGGCGACGGCGCCGGCGAAGAACAGGGCGAGCCCGGCGGCGGCGGCGACGCCGATGAAGCGGACACCGAGCAGGCCCAAGAGGAGCCCGGCCGCTCCGGCGGCCTTCAGGGTGGCGAGCGGCGGGAGCCAGGAGCGCGAGATGCCCAGCTCGGCCGAATTGGCCAGGACGAATCCGGCCCGTGAGAAGTCGGCGACGGCGGCCCAGACATTGACCGCGATCGTGACGAGGGTGACGACGACGTAGGCGACGAACATTCGTACGGCCCGCCTTCAGCCGGAAAAGCCGGAGGAGCCGGAGGAGCCGGAGGAACTGGAGGAACTGGAGGAGCCGGAGGAGCCGGAGGAGCTGGGGGTGCTGGGGGAGCTGGGGGTGCCGGAGGTGCCCGCGAGGCCGGGGGAGCCGGACAAACCGGGAGCGCCGGGCGAGCCGGAAGAGTCGGAGGTACCCGCGAGGCTGGGGAAGCCGGACAAACCAGGGGAATCAGGGGAACCAGGGGAGCCGGGAGAGCCGGAGACGCCAGAGAGGCCGAAAAAGCGGTAGGCGCCGAGGACGTCGAGGGGCTGGGGTGCCGGGGCGGGGCCCACGGCCCACCTGGCCACGGTCGCCTGCAGCCGCCGCGCCGCCGCGATGCCGGGCAGCGGGTTCTCGGCGCCCTCGTCGAGCTCCAGCAGGGCGACGAACTCGGTGGTTCCGGCGCGGCGCAGGTACGCGTACCGGACGCCCTCCGGTCGTTCCTTCTCCACCTCCGCGAAGGCCGTCTCGATCGCCTCGACGACCTCCGCGACACCCTCGTAGGCCACCTGGTAACGGATCATCATGACGGGCACGGTGTCTCTCCTCGGGTCGTGCGGATGTTGGCGAGCTGCCGCGTCAAGCCTTGCCGGGTGCTGACTTGGCGTCCAATACCTGCGTCTATAACCTGGCGGCATGGATGTCGACACGCGGCTGTTGCGCTACTTCGTCGCCGTGGCGGAGGAAGGGAGCCTCACCCACGCCGCGGAACGGCTGTTCGTGTCACAGCCGGCGCTGACCAAACAGGTCAAGCAGCTCGAAAGCCTGCTCGGCGTGCGGCTGTTCACGCGATCCCGGGCCGGCATGGCCCTCACCGAACCGGGCCGGGCCCTGGCGGAGCGGGTGCCCGCCCTGCTGGACGGCTGGGACCGGACGCTGCGGGAGACCCGGCACGTGGCGGGCCGGGCGGCCCGCGTGCTGCGGATCGGTTTCATGGCCAGCGCCGCCAACGAGGCCACCCAGCGCATCGTCACGGCGTTCGCCGTCCGCCGGCCGGACTGGAGGGCCGAGATGCGGCAGGCCGCGTGGTCGGACCCGACCGCCGGGCTCGCCGACGGGGACGTCGACGTCGCCCTGCTGCGCGTGCCCTTCCCCGGGCAGGACGCCCTGCGGGTGGAGGTGCTGTTCACCGAGCCCCGCTGGGTCGCGCTCCCCACGGCACACCCGTTCGCCGCGCGCGACCTGATCCCCTTCCGGGAGCTGTGGGACGAGCCGTTCGTGGCGGCTCCGCCCCGGACGGGCCGGTGGCGGGACTACTGGCTGGCCGCCGACGAGCGTGACGGCCACCCGGTACGCGTCGGCGCCGTCACCGACCGGCCCGACGACTGGCTGAGCGCGATCGCCAACGGCTACGGCGTCGCCCTCGCCCCCGAGTCCGCCGCCCGGTTCTACGCGCGCCCCGGCGTCACCTACCGGCCGGTGAGCGGCGTCAGCCCCACCCGCGTCGGCGTCGCCTGGGCACCCGTCGCCGACACCGACCCCGTCGTCCAGGACTTCGTCCGCTGCTGCGTCGAGAGCGGGGTGCCGGGGTGAACCGTACTCGGCGAGAGGGGTGACGTTGTCCGGGAAGGCGAGCACCGAGAAGGTGCTGTGTTATGTCGTACGCGAGGGGCGGCTGCTGGTGTTCCGGCACGTCGACGAGAGCTACGAGGAGGTCGGGATCCAGGTTCCCGCCGGGACCGTCAAACCCGGTGAGACCCCCGAGGCGGCGGCACTGCGCGAGGCGCGGGAGGAGACGGGCCTGACCGGGTTCGGGATCGTGCGGAAACTCGGCACGACCGAGTACGACATCACCCCGTACCGGTTCGAGGTCCAGCGTCGCCACTTCTTCCACCTGGAGCTGACCGGGGGCGCCCCGGAGCGGTGGAGCAGCCGGGAGGACCATGACGGGGAGGGGGAACCCACCCGTTTCGAATGCTTCTGGATCCCGCTGGAGACCGGCCACGTCCTCCAGTCCGGCCAGGGGGCCCTGCTGGGACGCCTCTTCGACGTCGACACACCGGCTGTCCACACACCGGCGAGAGCTCAGGGATCGTCAGACGGCCTGGTCGGAGACGGCTGAGACCCGCGCGCCGACATCGATGCCTGTACGGCTGGTCCAGGTTTGTGTCGGTGGTGGCCGTTACAGTCGCCGAGCGTTGTCGATCTTTCGCTGGGGACCGTTGAGGAGACCGGATGACCGAGCCCGATGTGACGATGGCCAGGATCGGCCGAGGTGTCGAGCTGGGGCGGCGCGGCGAGCGAGAGGCCGCCCGGGAGTTGTTCTCCGCGTTGTGGGAGGAGATCGGCGCGACGGGAGATCCCCTGCACCGCTGCGCTCTCGCCCACTCGATGGCCGACGTCCAGGACGAGGTGAAGGAGGAGCTGCTCTGGGACCTTCGCGCCCTGGAGGCGGCCGACCTGGTGACCGACGAGCGGGCCCGGCAGGCGGGGGTCGCCGGTCCCGCGAGCGGTTTCTACCCTTCCCTGCACCTCAACCTGGGCGACGCCTACCGCAGGCTCGGCGACCTCGACCGGGCGCGTGACCACCTCGAACGCGGGCGTGCCGCCGTTGGCGCACTCGGTGACGACGGGTACGGGCGGATGATCAGGCAGGGCCTGGAGCGGCTCGCCGACCGCCTGACGACTTGATCTCCTCCCGCAGGGCGTTCCGGGGCCGGAGGTCGTGGGCTCGGGTTCTGTTCGCCGGAGGGAGCCCGGCCGGGCCGCGGTGACCGTACGGTCGGCGTATGAGCATCGAAGATCGGGAGGTCGGCGACGAGGAGAGGGGCTCTGGTCGTACCGGCCACCGGAGGTGGGGCCGGGACGCGTCGCGCCGGACGTCTGGGAAGTCCTGGACGCCTGGGTGGGTTCTCGCGTCGCGCCGGACGTCCGGGAGGTCCCCGACGCGCGGGTGGGTTCTCGCGTCGGTCGGCGTGCTGGTGGCGGGGCTGCTGGCCTTTCCCGCGGTCGTGCCCAACGCCGTGGGCAATCTCGGCAGCCTGCTGGAGACCTTCCTTCCCTGGGCGGGCCTGGCCGTTCCCGTACTGCTGGGGCTGGCGCTGCTGCGCCGTTCGGCGCTCGCGGCGGTGTCCCTGGTGTTGCCGGTGGCCGTCTGGATCGCTGTCTTCGGCGGACGGGCGCTGCCCGCCGACCGGGAGGCGCCGGGCGACCTGACCGTGCTCCAGCACAACGTCGGCGAGGAGAATCCCGACCACGGGGGGACCGCGCTGGCCCTGGTACGGGCCGGGGCCGACCTCGTCGCACTGGAGGAGCTGACGCCTGACGTCCTGCCCGTCTACGAGAAGGCCCTCGCGTCCGGCCACCCCCACCGCGCGGTCGTGGGCACCGTCGGCCTCTGGTCCAGGTATCCCCTGGCGGACTCGCGGCCGGTGGACATCAGGCCCGCGGACGTCGGGCCCGACTGGAACCGCGGGCTGCGGGCCACCGCGCGGACGCCACACGGTGACGTGGCCGTGTACGTCGCCCACCTGCCCTCGATCCGCATCCGGCCGGCGGACGGTTTCGGGTCCGGCCGCAGGGACGAGAGCGCCGTCAGGCTGGGGGCGGCCGTCGCCTCGGAACCCCTGGACAGGGTCGTCCTGCTGGGCGACCTCAACGGCACCCTCGACGACCGTGGCCTGGCTCCGCTCACCTCCCGGATGGTCTCGACGCGGAGGGGGTTCGGTCTCAGCTGGCCCTCCACCTTTCCCCTCGCCCGGATCGACCACGTCATGACCCGTACGGCGGTACCCGTCGCCGCCTGGACCCTGCCCGCCACCGGCAGCGACCACCTGCCGCTCATCGCCCGCGTCGATCTCTGACGTCCGCGGGAGGCCGCGTCTACGCGGGCGATGTCGTTCGTACCGGGTTCCGGCCTCCGCCGGTGATCGGGGCCACGTCCTTCCAGGGGAAGCGTCCTTCCAGGGGAACAGGGGAACAGGGGAACGGAAGAACGGGAGAACGGGCCGTCGGGAGCCGGCGATCCGGGCTTGGTTATGCTCGGGCGGTGAGTTCCCCGAGAACGCTCGTGCTGTGGGACATCGACCACACGCTGATCGACGCCGGCGGTGTCACCGCCGACACCTACGACCACGCGTTGCACGCCACCACCGGCCGCCGGATGGAACACTCGGTGCGGGTGGCCGGGCGGACCGAGCGGGCGATCGTCTCCGAGATCTTCCAGGCGCACGAGGTCGAGGTGTCGGACCGGCTTCTCGACTCCTTCTACGTCGCCCTCGCCGAGGCGTTCGTCGTGCGCGAGACCGTCATGCGGGAGCGCGGGCGAGCCCTGTCGGGAGCACGCGAGGCGCTCGCGGCGCTGGCGGAACGCGAGGACGTGGTGCAGTCGGTGCTCACCGGCAACACCGAGCCGGTCTCGATCGGGAAGCTCACGGTGTTCGGGCTGGACGGCTTCGTGGACTTCGAGGTGGGCGCGTACGGCACCGACCACGAGGACCGCGCCGCGCTGGTGGCCCTGGCGCAGCGGCGCGCCTCCGGCAA
Organism: Streptosporangium sp. NPDC002524; assembly: GCF_040295985.1. NCBI lineage: Bacteria > Bacillati > Actinomycetota > Actinomycetes > Streptosporangiales > Streptosporangiaceae > Streptosporangium > Streptosporangium sp. NPDC002524. The sequence goes on from NZ_JBEOWK010000008.1 coordinate 180,772, forward strand.
GTACGGGGAGCCCTTCACCGTGCGCAACACCGTGCTGGTAGGTGACACGCCGAACGACGTCCGCGCCGGTCATGAGGGCGGAGCGAGGGTGATCGCGGTGGCCACCGGCTTCAACGACGCGAGCGTCCTGGGCGAGGCCGGTCCCGAGCTGGTGCTGGGGGACCTCGCCGACACCGACGCCGTCGTACGGGCCGTGCTCGGCGTGCCAGATCGGAGTACCGGACCGGCCGGGCGGCGACCGTTGGACCGGGACAGCCGGTAACGACCCTTGGCATCAGCCACCGGCCCGCCGCCCAAGAGTCTCCGCCGGGTGTTGGCTACGAGGTTTCCGCCGTGCGTACGTCACAGGGTTTCCACCGGGCGGTCGCTACGGGGTTTCCGCCGGACGTGCGCCATGGGTTTCCGCCAGACGGGCGCCGTGGGTTTCCGCCGGGCTTGCGTCACGGGTTTCCGCCGGGCGTGCGCCGTGGGTTTTCGCCGGGCGTACGTCACGGGGGCGGGGTCACGTGGGGACGAGGCGGGTGAGGCGTCCGCGCAGGATCGTCAGGGCGCTCTCCGCGTCGCGCTGCCCGGCCAGCACGGCGATGCCCAGGCCGTCCACCGGCCGGAACGGCTCGCCTCCGTCACCCTGCTCGACCCCGGCGGCCTGGAGAGGGTGCCCGCGAGGTTCCTCCTCGGGCTGTTCGCGGCGGTGTTCGCGATACGGGCGCCCGCGTCCTGGCGACCCCCGCTGGCCCCGTCTCCTGGCCGTGCACGCCCTGGTCGAGCGCGCCGAGATCATGAATCCCGTCATGCTCGGCGCCCACGCCTTCCGCCCGCACCGCAGCCCCGCGCGGCGGTTCACCGACGACGAGCTCCGTCGCGTGACCGTGCCGACGCAGCTCGTCCTCGCGGCACGCACCACGCTGATGCGGCCGCGACGGGCCCTCGCCCGTGCCCGGCGGCTCCTGCCGCTGCGCCACGCGGAGATCGTGCCCGGCATCGGCCACGCGATCCCGCTGGAGGCCCCCGAGCTGGTCACCGACCGCGTTCTCGGCTTCGTCGGCCGTACGGTGGATCAGTGAGGTGAGCCGGTGGGCACCGTTCCGGTGTCGATGAGGCGGACCAGCTCCGGGAGGACCGTGCCCAGGGGGGCGTCGACGGTGAGGGTCGCGTAGCCGTCGCCCCGGGTCGGGCCCTGGTTCACGATCGCCACGGGGATGCCGAGCTTCGCGGCGTGCAGCACGAACCGGCGGCCCGACATGACCGTCAGCGACGATCCGAGGACCAGGAGCAGGCGTGCTCTCTCCACGAGCGCGTAGCACTCGCGAACCCGCTCCGCCGGGACGGTCTCCCCGAAGAAGACGACGTCGGGCTTCAGCATCCCTCCGTCGCACGCCCGGCATCCGACCACCTGGAACGCGTCCATCTCCTCGTCCGGCAGCTCGACGTCGCCGTCCGGGTTGATCGCGGTGGGCAGGGCGCCGAAGCGCGGGTTCGCCTGGGTCAGGCGGCGGTCCAGCTCCTCGCGCGGGCTGGAGTGGCCGCAGTCCAGGCAGATCACCTCCCGCAGGTTGCCGTGCAGTTCGATGACGGACCGGGCGCCGCCCGCCTGGTGCAGGCCGTCGACGTTCTGCGTCACGATGCCGGACACCAGGCCCCGCCGCTGGAGGGACGCGACCGCGTGGTGGCCGCTGTTCGGGGCGGCCCCGGTCATCGTCCGCCACCCGATGTAGCTGCGGGCCCAGTAGCGCCGCCTGGCCACCGGGTCGCCGGTGAACGCCTGGTAGGTCATCGGGGTGTGCCGGGCCAGGGTGCCGCCCGGCCCCCGATAGTCGGGGATCCCCGACTCCGTCGATATCCCGGCGCCGCTCAGCACCAGGACGCCGCCCCCGGCCAGTAGTTCCGCCAGCGTGCTCGTACCGTCGCTCACCCCTCCATGCTGCCCCACCCCGTGCGCCGGGCGACCTCAGGCCCCCGCCGAACGGGAGGAGACCGTCCGGATCGGGGTTCGGGCCGATGGGGGCGGTCGTCGTGAGCGATCTTTCCGGGGCCGCGCGGCCCGCGCGGGCAGTGTGAGCCGCGCGGGCAGTGTGAGCCGCGCGGGCCGTCAGGGCCCGTCGTCCGGGGGCAGGCTGGGCACGTTGACGCGGAAGAGGCTGACCAGCAGCCCGTACGGCTCGCCGTGCGCGGGATCCGTCGAACGCGGCTCGGCGGTCGTCGCGCGCAGCCGGGCCTCCAGCGCGTGGGCCTCGGCGTCGGTGAGCCAGAGGTGACGCAGCGCGGTGTGTGAGGCCTGGCCGGGCCCGGCCGGCAGCATCTCGCCGAGTGCCGCGTTGATCAGGAACTCCGGGCCGCCCGCCGCGTCCTGGTGCAGCCTGAAGGTCTGGCTGACCAGCGCGAAGTACTGCTCGGTGCCGCCGCGCACCTGGCGGGTCTCGGCAAGCAGGACCAGCCCGGCCTCGCGCAGCACGCGCACGTGGTAGCCGATGGTGCCCTTGCTCATCCCCAGCGCGTCGGCGAGCTGGCGCAGCGTCGCGGGGCGCTGGCGCAACACGTTGACCATGCGGTGGCGCATCGGGTGCCCGAGGGCCTTGAACTGCTCGGCCGAGCGCAGCACGAGGTGGTCCTGCTCGTCGGGGAGCCGCCGGTCCCGCTCGTCGCGAGACCGGTGGTCCGGGTCGGTGCCGCCCCCGCGCGCGGGTGGCCGTTCTTCTGCCATGGACGGAAGTGTCCAGGATCCTAAACACTTTTGACAACTCCGCTGCGGCGGCCCAGAATCGCCTCATCGAAGAAGTGGCGAGGATTTTCGTCACTTGATCCGGAAGACCCCAAGGAGTCCGATGCCCCTCGCCACGGCCCGTGTCACCACCGCCCGTTCCGCTCGCTACCTCAAGCAGCTCGTCTCGCACATGGGCCACAAGGCCACCACCGCCCTCGCCCCCGACGGTCGCGGCACGATCACGATTTCCGACGGGACCTGCACCCTCACGCCCGCCCCGGACGGGCTGGAGCTGACCGCCGCCGCGGCCGACGCCGAGTCGCTGGCCCGGGTCCTGGACGTGATCACCCGTCACCTGGTGCGCTTCGCCACCCAGGAGGAGCTCGTCGTCGAGTGGACCGCCCCGATCGACGCCGGTGAGCTGGAGCTCGTCGCCCCCGTCGTCGGCGAGTATCTGCTCGGCCACCACACACCGGCCGACGACATCCTCGGGGAGCTGGCCGTCGCCACCCGCGAGGCCACCGCCGACGCCGCGCGCATGCAGGTCTCCCCCGACGAGGGCACGCTGCTCACCATGCTGACCCGGCTGACCGGCGCCCGCTTCGCGGTCGAGGTCGGTGTCTTCACCGGCTACTCGACGCTGTGCATCGCCCGTGGACTGGCCGACGGCGGCCGGCTGCTCGCCTGCGATGTCAGCGAGGAGTGGACCGCGATCGGCCGTCCGTACTGGGAGCGCGCGGGCGTCGCCGACCGGATCGACCTGCGTATCGCCCCCGCGCTGGAGACGCTGCGCGCCCTCGACGCCGAGCCGGTCATCGACCTCGCGTTCATCGACGCCGACAAGGAAAGCTACCCGGCGTACTACGAGGAGATCGTACGCCGGCTGCGGCCCGGCGGGCTGGTGGTGCTGGACAACGTCTTCCTCGGCGGACGCGTCCTCGACCCCGCGTACCAGGAGGAGCGGCATGTGGTGATGCGGCGGCTGAACGACCTGATCGCGGCCGACGAGCGGGTGGACTCGGTGATGCTGCCGGTGCGCGACGGGGTGACCATCGCCCGGCGCCGCTGACCCGCCACTCGTGCGCGCCCGCCCGGGTCCCGTGGGGCCGCTGACCCGCCACTCATGCGCGACCGCCCGGATCCCGTGGGGCGGTCGCTGACCCGCACGCGACCGCCTGGATCCCGTGGCCGCTGACCCGCCGCCCGCACGCGTCCGCCCGGGGCTCGCGGCGCGAGCCGTCGTCACCGTGTCTCGAAGAGAGACCCGTCGGCACCGTCTCTCGAAGAGACGTGGCGCGGCCCGGCCGGGGGTGTCAGCGGAAGTCGTCGGCGTGGTCGGCCGCCCACTGCCGGAACGGGGTGGCCGGCCTCCCGGTGAGTTCCCGCACCGTGGAGGTGACCGGCTCGGGGGACGTCACCATCTGCGCGTACGCGTCGACCATCTCCTCCGCGACGGCGGGCGGCCAGCCCTGGTCGAGCAGCCCGCGCCGCGCGACCTCGGGCGAGAGCTCCTCCCAGCGGACCGGCCGCCCGATGGCCTCGCCGATGGCGGTCACCTGCTCGATCTGGGTCAGGGGCTCGGGACCGCTCAGCACGTACCTCGCCCCGGCGTGGCCGGTGACCGTGCCGGTTCCGGTTCCGGTGAGTACGCTCACCCCGGCGGCGGCGATGTCCCGCTCGTGGATCAGTGCCCTGGAAGCCGCTCCGTGGATCCAGCGGACGGTCCCGGTGTCCCGGATCTGCGAGGCCCACATCAGGGTGTTGGCGGCGAACCCGCCGGGCCGCAGGAACGTCCACTCCAGGCCGGACCGTTCGATCAGCCGCTCCATGAGGACGTGGGAGCCGAGGATCGAGTCCGGGTCCGGCTCGGGCACGCCCGGTGCCGGGTCGGGGACGCCCTGCGCGGAGAGGTAGACGATCCGGCGGGCGTGCCCGGCGATCGCCTTGACGGTCGCGGGTGCCGCGTGGTCGGCCGAGAGGGTGGGCCAGACGAGGAACACCGCCTCGACCCCGTCCAGAGCGTTGTCCAGCGTGGCCGGGTCGGCCAGGTCGCCGCGTACGACCTCGGCGCCCTCGGGAAGGGCGGCGGACGCGGGGTCGCGGGCCAGCGCGCGCACGGCGGCGCCCGCGTCGAGGAGCTGGGACACGGCCTGCCCGCCGACCTTGCCGGTCGCGCCGGTGACCAGAATCATGTGGATCTCCTTCGTCGGTGGGACGCTCTGGACCAGCCTGCAACCTCGTCTTTAGTTGAGGTCAAGGAGACGTGATACGGGCCGCTCCCTCCCGGGCGGCACCGGAGGCTTCCGAAGGCCGTTCTGTCGGGCGGGACCGGTTGCTTCCGGAGGCCGTTCTCCCGGGCGGGACCGGTTGCTTCCGGGGGCCGTTCTGTCGGCGTCTTCTGGCACCATGCCGGGACCTGGAAGTCCACGACCGCCCCGCACGAGGAGGTTCGCATGAGGTTCATGCTGTCGCTGTTCGATCCCGAGGGTTACTGGGACTCGGTCTCCGAGGAGCAGATGGGAGCCGCGCTGGACGAGCACCGGGCGTTCGCCCGGTTCCTCGGGGAGCGCGGGATCGAGTTCTCCGGCGAGGCCGTGATGCCGGCGGGGGAGGCCGTGACGCTGCGCCCCTCCGATGACGGGGTGTCGGTCGCGAAGGCTCCCTTCGCCGAGCGGAGGGAGGACTTCGCGGGCTTCTACCTCGTCGACTGCGCCGACCTGGAGGAGGCCCTGGAGATCGCCGCGCACTGCCCGATGGGTGCCGGTGTCGAGGTCAGGCCGGTCTGGAGCGCGCCCTCCTGAGCCGCCGGGCGGCCGGGGCGGCGGGGCATGGCGACGACCGGCGACCGGGCCGGGCGGGGCGGGGCGGCGGGTCACGGAGAACGACCGGCGACCGGGCCGGGCGGGTTCCGGCCGACGGCCGCGAGCCGGGTCCGGCGGGACGCGGCCGAATTTTCTTCCCGGATCGGCCAATCCGACGGCGTGGCGGCTACGGATCTCCGGTGAGGGGGCGCCGGCTCCCGGCGGCCCGCCGTCGCCCGAGTAGCCACGATCGGCGGCGGGTCCGACGGGGTGGACGGCCGCGCGGCTCGGGATCGGAGGGCCCCGGGCCGCGCGGTCACGTTCAGCGCACGGCGGTGGGCTCCTCCTCGTCCGTGACGACGGCGCCGCTGAACTGCGCCGAGTACAGGCGGTGGTAGGCGCCCCGGGCGGCGAGCAGCTCGTCGTGGGTGCCATGCTCGACGATGCGCCCCGCGTCCATCACCAGGATGAGGTCCGCGTCGCGGATGGTCGACAGCCGGTGGGCGATGACGAAGCTGGTGCGGTCCGAGCGGAGCGCGGCCATGGCGTGCTGCACCAGGACCTCCGTACGGGTGTCGACCGAGCTGGTCGCCTCGTCCAGGATGAGCAGGGACGGGTCGGCGAGGAAGGCGCGGGCGATGGTGAGCAGCTGCTTCTCCCCGGCGCTGACGTTGCTCCCCTCCTCGTCGATCACGGTGTCGTAGCCGTCGGGCAGGGTGCGGACGAACCGGTCGACGAACGTGGCGCGCGCGGCGGCCTGGAGCTGTTCCTCGGTGGCCAGCGGGTTGCCGTAGGCGATGTTCTCGCGGATGGTGCCGCCGAACAGCCAGGTGTCCTGGAGCACCATGCCGATGTGCGAGCGCAGGTCGTCGCGGCGCATCGCGGTGATGTCGACGCCGTCGAGGGTGATCCGGCCCGAGTCCAGCTCGTAGAAGCGCATGACGAGGTTGACCAGGGTGGTCTTGCCCGCGCCGGTCGGGCCGACGATCGCGACCGTGTGCCCGGGTTCGGCGACCAGGGACAGGTCCTCGATGAGAGGCTGCTCCGGGTCGTAGCTGAAGGACACGTCCTCGAACTCGACACGCCCCCGCCTGACGGTCGGAGGCACCGGAACTGCGGGGTCCGGGGCCTGCTCCTCGGCGTCCAGCAGCTCGAAGACCCGCTCGGCCGAGGCCACCCCCGACTGCAGCAGGTTGGCCATCGAGGCGACCTGGGTGAGTGGCTGGGTGAACTGCCGCGAGTACTGGATGAACGCCTGCACGTCGCCCAGGCTCATCGACCCGGTGGCGACCCGCAGGCCGCCGACGACGGCGATGGCGACGTAGTTGAGGTTCCCGATGAACATCATCGTCGGCATGATGATCCCGGAGACGAACTGGGCGCCGAAACTGGCCTTGAACAGCTCCTCGTTCCGCTGCCTGAACACCTCCTCGACCTCGGGGCGGCGTCCGAAGACCTTCACCAGCTCGTGACCGGTGAACGCCTCCTCGATGTGGGCGTTCAGGCTGCCGGTGTGGGCCCACTGCGCGACGAAGTGCTTCTGCGAGCGCTTCGCGATCCGCGCGGTGACGACCATCGACAGCGGGATGGTGACCAGCGCGATCAGCGCGAGCAGCGGCGAGATGAAGAACATCATCGCCAGCACGCCGATCACGGTCAGCGCCGAGGTGAGCAGCTGGCTCAGCGTCTGCTGCAGGGACTGGGACACGTTGTCGATGTCGTTGGTGACCCGGCTGAGCAGCTCGCCGCGCGGCTGGCCGTCGAAGAACCGCAGGGGAAGCCGGTTCAGCTTGTCCTCGACCTCCTCGCGCAGCCGGAACACGGTGCGCTGCACCACGTCGTTGAGCACGTACCCCTGGATCCAGGCGAAGGCCGACGCCGCGAGGTAGATCCCCAGGACCCACAGCAGGACCGTGCCCAGCGCGCCGAAGTCGATGCCCTGGCCGGGCACGAGGTCCAGGCCCGAGAGCAGGTTGGCGAAGTTGTCGTTGCCCGACGCGCGGGCGGCGGCGATCGCCTGCTCCTGGGTCGTGCCGGGGGGCAGCTGCCTGCCGATCACCCCGGTGAAGATGATGTCCGTCGCGTAGCCGAGGATCTTCGGCCCGACGACGTTCAGCACCACGCTGATCACGGCGAGGGCGATCACGGCGAGGAGTTTCGGGCGGTCGGGGTCCAGGCGCCGGATCAGCCGTCGCGCGGACGGCCCGAAGGTCATCGACTTCTCCGCGGGCATCCCGGCACCCCCGAAGGGGCCGCGCCCTCCGAAGCCGCCGCCTCCGGCCGGGGGGCCGGGTGGGCGCGGTCGCGTGGTCGTCGTCGTGGGCCGGTCGCTCATGCTGCGGTCTCCGCGGCTAGTTGGGACTCGACGATCTCGAGGTACGTGGGACAGGAATCCAGCAGCTCGTCGTGGGTTCCCAGGCCGACGATCACACCGTCGTCCAGGACGATGATCTGGTCGGCGTCGGCGATGGTGGAGACCCGCTGGCCGACGATGACGACGGCGGCGTCCGCGGTGTGCGGGCGAAGGGCGGCCCGCAGCCGCGCGTCGGTGGACAGGTCGAGGGCCGAGAACGAGTCGTCGAACAGGTAGATCTCCGGCTTGCTGACCAGCGCCCTGGCGATGGCGAGCCGCTGCCGCTGCCCGCCGGACACGTTCGTGCCGCCCTGCGCGATGGGCGCCTCCAGGCCCTCGGGCATCGCCTCGACGAAGTCGCGGGCCTGGGCGACCTCCAGCGCCTCCCACAGCTCCGCGTCGCTCGCGTCCGGGTTGCCGTACCGCAGGTTGCTCGCGACGGTGCCGCTGAACAGGTACGGCCTCTGCGGCACCAGGCCGATGCGCGTCCAGAGCGTCTGGGGGTCGAGGTTGCGGATGTCGACGCCGTCGACCGAGACCGTGCCGGAGGTGGCGTCGAACAGCCGGGGTATCAGGGAGATCAGCGTCGTCTTGCCGGAGCCCGTGCTGCCGATGACGGCGGTGGTCCGCCCCGCGGTCGCGCGGAAGGAGACGCCGGACAGCACAGGTGCCGCCGCGCCCGGGTAGCGGAACTCGACGTCGCGCATCTCCAGCTCGGCGCGCCCGCTCACCTGCCGTACGGGGTCGCTGGGCGGCGTCACCGACGACTCGGTGTCGAGCACCTCGACGATGCGCTCGGCGCAGACCGCGGCGCGCGGGATCATCATCGAGATGAAGGTGGCCATCATCATCGACATGAGGATCTGCATCAGGTACATGAGGAACGCGGTGAGGGCGCCGACCTGCATCTCGCCGCTGTCCACCCGCGCGGCCCCGAACCAGAGCACGGCGATGCTGGAGACGTTGAGGATCAGCATCACGGTCGGGAAGATGAGCGCGGTGAGCCGTCCGACGCGCAGCGACGTGTCGGTCAGCGCCTGGTTGGCCTCGGCGAACCTGCGGGTCTCCTCGCGCTCGCGGACGAAGGCGCGCACCACGCGGATGCCGGTGAGCTGCTCGCGCAGCACCCGGTTGACCAGGTCGATGCGGTCCTGCATCGCGCGGAACTGGGGGACCATGCGGGTGATGATCAGGCCGATCGACACCAGCAGCGCGGGGACGCAGACCAGCATGAGCCAGGACAGGCCGAGGTCCTGGCGCAGGGCCATGACGATGCCGCCGACACCCATGATCGGCGCGGCGACCAGCATCGTGCAGGTCATCACGACGAGCATCTGGACCTGCTGCACGTCGTTGGTGCCGCGGGTGATCAGCGAGGGGGGCCCGAAGTGGGAGACCTCCCTGGCGGAGAACCCGCCGACCTGGTGGAAGACGGCCGAGCGGACGTCCCGCCCGAAGCCCATGGCCGCGTGGGAGCCGTAGTAGACCGCCGCGATCGAGCAGGCGATCTGCACGAGGGAGACGAGCAGCATCCAGCCGCCGGCGGTCAGGATGTAGCCGGTGTCGCCGGTGGCGACGCCCCGGTCGATGATGTCGGCGTTCAGGCTGGGCAGGTACAGGGAGGCGATGGTGCCGACCAGCTGCAGCACCACCACGGCGGTCAGCGCCCACGAGTAGGGGCGCAGGTACGTGCGGAGCAGGCGGGTCAGCATGGGGACTCTTCACGTGGGGTGGCCGGGCGAGGGGCGTCGTGCCGGGGATCCGGCCACCGGCCGGTCTCGCCCGTCGCCCCGATAACCGGGATCATGGGGATCTCCTCCAGGGGAGTGTCGGGGGATCAGCCTGCGACGTGAACCTCGGTTGAGGTCAAGGAGGACGCCGAGGCGGGGGATCGGATCGGGGCCGGTCAGGGCCGGTCAGGACGGGTCAGGGGGCAAGGCCGGTCAGGGCGGGGCAAGGCCGGTCGAGCCGGGTCGAGGGGTGGGAGAGGGCTCGGGGAGGTCGGGGACGGCGGGGGGTCCCGGGTTGCCGGGACCGCCGGGGCCGGGGAAGCGGTTCGGGAGCGCGGGGGGCGGGTTCGAGGGCGCGGTGGTCGGGTTCGAGGCGGTCAGGTTCCGGGGGGTGGTCAGGTTCCGGGGGTGGTCAGGGGAGCGGCTCGGGAGGGCCGGGGCGCAGGCGTACGCCGTCGAGCAGCATGGAGACGATCTCCGAGGCGGCCATCGGCTCGTTCGCGACGAGCCGGGGATGAGTGCACGCGAAGGTCAGCAGGTGCAGCCGGCGCGCGGTCTCGCGCGGTTCGGACCGTAGCCGCTCGCGGGCGGGTTCGATCAGGTCGGTGAGTATCCGCTCGATGAGGGCCCTCTCCTCGGAGAGGTTCTGGCTGTTGCGGCCGGCCTCGACGGCTTTCAGTCCTATCGCGTCCACCAGGCGGAAGATGCGCGTGGTGCGCCGCTGCAGGATCTCGACCGCCGCGACGAGCCGCACGTCCAGGGGGGTCGTACGGTCGACGGCCTCCAGCTCGTCCAGCAGCGGGGAGGAGTCGCAGGCGCTGGCCACGGCCGCGTTCACGAGCTCGTCCTTGGTGCTGAAGACCCGGAAGATCGTCCCCTCGGCCACGCCCGCGGCCTGCGCGATCTGCCGGGTGCTCACGTCGGGGCCTTCGGCGAGCACGAGGGAGAGGGTGGAGGCGATGAGCGCCGCACGCCGCTCGTCGGGAGGGAGGGGGGCCGCCCGCGGCGAGGTCGAGGTCACGTCGGGCATCCTAGCGGAGGAGTGAGTGAGTCGCTCACTCATTTAAATGGGCGCGGTCGCGGGGCTTCGGGGCGGTTCGGTCTTGGGGCCTTAGAGTGTCCGGCCGCGAGGCCTCGGGGTGCTCGGGGTGCTCGGGGTGTTCGGCCGTGAGGTCCTGGAGTGCCCGCCGCGAGGTTCTGGGGTGGTCCGGTCGCGGGGGGCGTGAGGCGGTCTGTCGCGGGGCTTTGGGGGGTGGCTCGGTCAAGGGGGCGTGGGGTGGTCTGCCGCGAGGCTTTGGGGCGGCCCGGTCGCGGAGTGGCGGGAGTGTGGAACGGCCGTCCGGGGAGGTGGGAGGTGTGTCTGGGGTTCCTGTGGAAGAAGTGATCTTTTCTGAGGAAGTTCGTGCTCTTTTTCCGGCAAATGTAGGAAAAAGCAGCTAGAAAGCTCATCTTTCACCCGATGCGCCGGGCTTCGTCCGCGATCTAACGTCGTGTGGCAGACACCATGACGTCATCGCGACAGCCGTCTGCCTGTCGGCCAGGAGATCACCCGATGCCCCGTGCCCTCGCCCACCGCCCCTGGGTGCCCGCCGCCACCGAGGATCGCGTCCAGTCCGTCCTGAAGGCCGTGATGGACCAGACCGCCTCCTCGGTCCAGAACGAGATCGAAAGGCTGGTGGCCGACAACCACCGCATCCACGACGTGGAGTCGGTCAACCTGAATCCGGCCACGAACATCATGAACCCGAGGGCCGAGGCCCTGCTCTCGGCCAACCTCGGGTCGCGGCCGTCGCTGGGCTACCCGGGTGAGAAGTACGAGATGGGACTGGAGGCGATCGAGCAGATCGAGATCGTCGCCGCCGAGCTGGCCGCGGAGGTCTTCGGCGCGGGCTACGCCGAGGTGCGGGTCGGCTCCGGGGCGCTCGCGAACCTCTACACGTTCATGGCCACCTGCGAACCCGGTGACACGATCATCGCCCCTCCGGCGAGCATCGGCGGCCACGTCACCCACCACCAGCCGGGCGCGGCCGGGCTGTACGGGCTGCGGATCGTCCCCGCCCCCGTCACGTCCGACGGCTACACGGTGGACGTCGACGCCCTGCGAGAGCTCGCCGCGCGGGTACGGCCGAAACTGATCACCATCGGCGGCAGCCTCAACCTGTTCCACCACCCCGTGGCGCGGATCCGCGAGATCGCCGACTCGGTCGGAGCCCGCGTGCTCTTCGACGCCGCCCACCTGTGCGGGATGATCGCCGGGAAGGTCTGGCCGCAGCCCCTCGACGAGGGCGCCCACCTGATCACCATGAGCACGTACAAGAGCCTGGGCGGTCCCGCGGGCGGGCTCGTCGTGACCGACGACGCCGAGCTGGCGCAGCGGCTCGACGCGATCGCCTACCCGGGGCTGACCGCGAACTTCGACGCGGGCAAGACCGCGGCGCTCGCCATGACGATGCTCGACTGGAAGGCCGTGGGACCCGCCTACGCGCGGGAGATGGTCGCGACCGCGCGGCGGCTCGCGGACGAGCTGCTCGCCCTCGGGGTCCCGGTCTTCGCCGCCGAGCGCGGATGCACCCGCTCGCACCAGTTCGCCGTCATGGCCCACCGCTACGGCGGCGGCCAGCGGGCCGCCCGGCGGCTGCGCGAGGCCAACCTCCTCGCCTGCGGCATCGGCCTGCCGTCGGAGGCGGTCGAGGGGGACGTGAACGGCCTGCGCGTCGGTACGCCGGAACTCGTCAGGCTCGGGATGACCGGGGCGGACATGCCGGAGCTGGCCTCGTTCATCGCCCGGGGCCTGGACGAGAACGTCGACCCGGCCACCGTGGCGCCGGAGGTCACCGAGTGGCGGAGCCGCTTCTCCGGAGTGCGCTTCACGGTGGACAACCCCGCCTGAGGAGGGCCGGCCGGCCGATCGTCCACGACCACCGGCCCGCGTCGGAACATCTCGACTAGAAGGGGCTGCCGGGCCAGTAGTACTGATTGCCGCGCACGGAGTAGTGCCGGGGGTCGGGCGAGGAGCCGTCCTGGCGGTCGGCCTCGGGTCGTCGCTGCTGGTGATCGGCCTCGGGTCGTCGCTGCTGGCGGTCGGCCTCGGGTCGTTGCTGCCGGCGGCCTGGTGAGGAGCGGTGCTGGTAACGGCTGGGTGAGGAGCGGTGCTGTCGGTGACCGCCGGGGGACGGATCACTCGGAAGTACGGATACCGGAACGGCTTCCTGGGGTGTCGACTTCGCCCCGGCGGGCTGAGCCGGCATCGTCATGGCGACGATGAAGCCGGAGGCCGCCAATGTGCCGATGGTGAGAACGTGCTTGAACATGTCACTCCCTCTCTGATGTTTTCAGTCCGGCATGCCGCCTGGTCCTGAAGGGCGCCAATCCGGTTTTCAGCAATATGCGGGATCGATGTCACACAAAACGCTACTTCAGGGGCATCCGGGCGTTCACCCCGCACAAGACAAAGCCTTGGTCCGGGATCGCCGCCGAAGGGAAAGGTCGAGGTCGTGCCGGAGCGGGAATCGCAGATTCGGCTCTGGCGACAAATTTCATCTTAAATTCTGACATTTAAGAAAATGGTGGCGGAATGGCTTTGGTTGTATGAGATCACTCTGTGGCAGGGCCGTCTTCCCCTCCTTGGAGGACTTTTTCGGAAGGCCCGTCCGAGAGGGTTCTGTTTCGGAGGCCCCGGCCGGTCGGCCGCCGCTGTCCGGACAGCGGCGTGCGCTCGGAGGGCGGCCCCGCCCGAGGGTGGCTCTCATCCGGCTGCGAAGGTCTCTTTCTCCGTCCGTGTCCCGGCTCTCGTGTTAGCGGTGTGGAAGGCGGGGTAGGGCGGGCCGTGCGCCCGTCGCCGCGCGCACTCCCACCCGTGGGAGCTCCGATCCGCCGGTGGCCGGTTCGTGTCCGGGGCGTGGCCGTACCGGCCCGGCATGAGAGGAGAGCACGGTGGCCGACGAATCGGATCTGATCCTCGACCTGGTGTGGCAGGAGTTCCACGAAGTCGTGAACATGACGTCGGAGGAGCTGAGGGCCTTCCTCCTGGCCTCGGCGTCGGCGGCCGGGGGCGACACGGTGAGCCCCGAGGCGGCCATGCCGCCGCTCGGACGCCAGGTGCTCCAGGTTCTCGGCAAGCGGAAGGCCGACCTGACCGCCGACGACGTCGAGACGATGCGGCAGGCCGTCGACCGCGTCGAGGACACACTGGCCGAGGGAGCGGTCGACGATGACGACGACGACCGGCGGCGGGCGCTGCTCGAGGTCGGGCACAACCCGCTGCGGCCGTCACGGCTGGGAGGCTGACCTCGGGCACCGGACCCCAGACTCCGGATCCCGGACCGTGGGCTGTGGCCCGGGGCCGGAAGCCGACGCTCGCGACCCTACGGTCGCCCAACGGCCAGGAGCAGGCGGCCGCGGCCCGGCGGTCGTGGCTCGACGGCCGTCGGACGACCGCCGCGAGCGGGCGGCCGGAAACCGGTCCTAGGCGCCGCGCGCGGACCAGCGGGACAGCAGCTCGGCCTCCCTGTCGGGGGTGATGGTGGTGTCCTTCGAGAAGGACGACTCCGCCTCGCGGATCTCGCGGATCGACCGTCCCAGAGGCCGAGGGTCGAGCCCCGCGGCGCGGGCGGCGGCGGGGTCGGCGGTGTTGACCGACATCCACGGATCGCCCTCCGACCACAGGGGCAGCGACAGCCCGTTCTCGCCCTCGGCGAGCAGGAAGTCCTGCCCGGCCCAGGTCAGGGTCGTCCCCGGCGGCCCGACCTCGGCCGCGATCGCCTCCAGCATGTCGCCGAAGGAGAACGGCGGGGGAGGGCTGACCGTGTGGAAGGTGCCCGGACGCGTCCCCTCGACCATGGAGACGATCCAGGCGGCCAGGTCGCGGGCGTCGATGACCTGGATGGGGTCGTCGGGGTCGCCGGGCGCGAGGACCTCGCCGCCCCGCGCGATCCGGTTGACCCAGTAGGTGAAACGGCCGGTGTGGTCGTGCGGGCCGATGACGTACGTGGGCCGCACGATCAGCGTCGGGAACCCGAACGCCTCCGCCGCCGCCCGCTCGCACAACACCTTCAGCGCCCCGTACGTCTCGCTCGTCACCGTCTCGGGGACCGGCCCGTCGATCTCCGCCAGCGGCGAGTCCTCGGAGAAGCCCGGCGCCTCGGGGGCCCGGTAGACCGCGGTGCTGGAGACGAAGGCGTACTGGCCGGTGGAGAGCGCGCCGGAGAGCGAGGTCACCTGCGACGGCAGGTAGGCGCTGACGTCGATCGTCGCGTCCCACCGCCTGTCGTGCAGGACGGACAGGTCGGCGTCGCGGTCGGCCGTCAGGTGCTCGGCCTCGGGGAACAGCCCGGGGCCCGACCGGCCGCGGTGCAGCAGGGAGACCTCGTGCCCGGCCGCGAGCGCGGCCCCGGTGATGTGCCGGCCGACGAACCGGGTGCCGCCGACGATCAGGATTCGCATACCCGCCATTGTCCCCAACTCAGTGCCCGGCCTCGTCGCCCCTGATGCCGGTGATCAGCCGGATGAGCTCGGCGCGCAGGGCCTCGGGGTCCTCCACGCGGTCGGTGACGATCCTCTCCACGACGTCGCTCGTCATGAGCGCGGTGTACGTCCTCTCGCCGAGCGGGGTGCGGGTGACCACCACGCGGCGCCGGTCGGCCGGGTCGCGTTCCCTGCGGACGTGGCCGTCGCGTTCGAGCCGGTCGAGTACGGGGCGGATCGTCTGTTCCTCCACGTAGGTGCGCGCCGCGAGCCGCCGCTGGGTCTGCGGGCCCTCGCTCAGCGCGTTGAGCGTCATGAAACCCGCGTGGGTGAGGCCGCGCCCGGCGAGCACGGCGTTCCACTCCCGCTCGACCAGGCGCGCGGCGACCAGGAGCAGGCGCCCGGTCGCCCAGGAGGCGTGGTCGTCCATGAGTCTCCATCTGTCGCTGCCCGGATGAAGAGAATCCCACCCGGTGGTGTTCCCCTCGCAGGGGTTCCGATCGCCGGAGCCCGGTGGAGTTCTCTTCGGTGGAGCCCCGCCTGCCGGACTCCCGCCTGCCGGACTTCCGCTCGCCGGACTCCCGTGCCGGGGTCCTGTCCGGTGGGGTCCCGCGTGCCGGGGTTCCGTTCGGTGGAGTCCGTTTCGGTGGTGTCCCGTTCGGTGGAGTCTCGTTCGGAGGGAGACTCCGTTGGAATGGAGACTTTCGTGCACGCTAGCCGTTCTCGTGAGTGTTCAGTGGCCGCCGAACCAGCCGGGGACGTCGAGGCGGAAGACGTCCTCCGGGGTCACGGCGCGCAGGTCGGACTCCAGGGCGCGCAGGCGGTCCTCGCCGAGGGTCCTCGCCCAGCCCGCGCGCAGGTCCTCGAAGATGCGCGCCGACCGTACGAGGCTGTCGACGCCCCGCTCGGTGAGCCGTACGATCTTGCGGCGGGCGTCGCCGGGGTCGGAGCCGCGCTCGACGTAGCCCAGCTGTTCCAGGGTGTCGACCGTCTTGCCCGCCGCCTGTTTGGAAACGCCCAGCCTCCGGCCGAGTTCCACGGCCGTGGTGCCCTCGGGGCCGATCGCCTGCAGGACGAAGCCGTGCATCGGCCGCATGTCGGGGTGCCCCTGGCGGGCGAGCTCCGCGTGGAGGTCGTCGATGAGCACCCGGAAGCCGAGGAAGAGCCGGAGCGGGAGCTCGAAGCCCGGAGGGTCGGCCGTCACGATCGCCTCCCGGCTCGCTGCTTCGACAATGGTGTTGTCGAGCTTAGGGACTGGTGCCTCGCCTTGTCATTCGCGGCGCGGTGGTCGCGTGTCTGCCGGGGAGGCCGCGTGGGGCTCTCACCGCGCGCGGCCGTCGGGGCGGCGCTGGTCCTGGAGCCACTTGTCGGTCTGGCGGGTCGCGTTGGGCTTGCTGGGAGTGCCGGGCGAGCGGCGGGTGGCGCGGGTCTCGGTCACGGTGAAGTCGGCCACCACGTGCCGGTTGTGCAGCAGGAAGCCGACGACGCCCGCGATCGCCTGCACGCTGTCGCCCGCGCGGGCCCGGCCGGTGAGGAGGTAGACCAGCGGCGTGGACGGCTGGTCGAGGGCGAAATGACGGCCGTGGTGGTGCGCGTCCTGGAGCGTTCTGATCGGGATCGGCCGCGAGGTGGTGAACCACGCGGCGACCTCCCAGAAGGGATTCGAGGTGTCGGGGTCGCCGGATTCCTCGTAGCAGGTCGTGCAACCCCGGCGAGCGTCCTGCCCGTGGGGGCACGCCCAGGCGGCGAGGTCGTGCGGCATGCTGCGCTCGGACATGAGCTGACCGTACCTTCCCGTACCGGGCGACCGGCGGTTCCCCCGCTCCCACGCGCCGGGTGCCGTGTTTTCCCCCGCGCCCCACCGGCCGAACACCGGTGTTCCCATCGGCCGCACACCGATGTTCCCACCGGCCGAACATTCGCGTTCCCACCGGCTGAACACCGGTGTTCCTGCCGGTCGAGCACCGGCGTTCCTGCCGGTCGAGCACCGGCGTTCCTGCCGGTCGAGCACCGGCGTTCCCGCCGGCCGCACACCGGCGTTCCCGCCGGCCGCACACCGGCGTTCCTGCCGGTCGAACACCGGCGTTCCCATCGGTGCCGTCGCCGATGAGAACGCCGGCGAGAGCACCGGGAAGAAGGCCGGGGGAAGACCGGGGGAACGCCGGCTCGCGGTGGGGGCCGCCACCTCCTTCCTGTCGCCGGAAGTGGCCAGTGGACCTTGGTGGAGCCGCGGATTCTTTTGGGATACCTTCTTTCCTGTTCCGCGCACATTGGCGTGCGCGTCCGATGGTTTCCGTGGATTCATCGTGAGCGCGCCGCGCCCCCCGCACCCCGGCGCCGCGCTGTCCCGGCGTACCCGTGGAGACGTCGTCACAGGGGGATGAGGCCATGTCCGTCGCCGATCTGTCCGATGCCAGGCGGGATCTGCTCAGGCGCAGGCTCCGGGGCGGGGCCGTCGAAACCGAGCGCCCGGAGATCCCGCGCAGGCCCGAGGGCACGCCTCCGCCGCTCTCCCCGGCCCAGGAGCCCCTGTGGTTCATGGAGCACTTCACGCCGGGCACCTCCACGTACACCCTCCCGGTCGCGGTGCGGCTGCGCGGGCCGCTCGACGTCGACCGGCTGCGCGAGGTGCTGGGCACGCTGACGGAACGGCACGAGAGCCTGCGCCACCGCTTCCCCGCGACGGAGGACGGGCGGCCCGCGGTCCACGTCGTCCCCGCCGCGCCGGTGCCGCTGCGCCTGTCCGAGGCCGCCACGGACGCGCAGGCCGCCGAGCTGATCGGCGCGGAGAGCGCCGAGCCGCTGGACCTGGCCGAGGGGCCGCTGCTGCGCGCCACCCTGATCAGGATCTCCGACGACGAGCACGTCCTGGCGCTGTTCGTGCACCACATCGCCGCGGACGGGCAGTCGACCCAGCTGCTCTTCGCCGACCTCCTCGCGCTGTACCGGGGAGACGCCCCCGCCGCGCCCGCCGTCCGGTACGGGGACTTCGCGCTCTGGCAGCGCGAGCGGCCTTTCGAGCGCGAGCTGGCCTTCTGGCGGAAGGAGCTGGCCGGGCTGCCCCGCGCCGAGCTGCCCTCGGACCGGCCGCGCCCGCCCCGGCTCACCGTCGACGGCGCCTCCCACGTCCACCGGCTCGACCCCGAGCTGGTCACCGCCCTGACCGGTCTGGGCACGGAGCGCGGCGCGACCCGCTTCATGACCCTGCTCGCCGCCTTCCAGGTGCTGCTCGCCCGCTACAGCGGCCGGGACGACCTCGCCGTCGGCACGCCGGTCGCCGGGCGGACCAGGGACGGGCTGGACGACGTCGTCGGCATGTTCGTCAACACCCTCGTGCTGCGCGCCCGTCTCGACGGCGACCCGGGCTTCGCCGACCTCGTCACCCGCACCCGGGACGTGGTCGTCGACGCCCTCGACCACCAGGAGCTGCCCTTCACGCGGCTGGTCGACGCGCTCGACGTGCCCCGCGACCCGAGCAGGCAGCCGCTGGCCGACGCGCTCTTCTCCATGCACGACTTCGCCGTCGCCGCGGACGCCGCCGGGGACCTGGCGGCCGAGGACTTCACGATGGCGCCGGGCTCGTCGCGCTACGACATCGAGCTCTATCTGGTCCCCGCCGCCGACGGCGGCATGACCGCCACCTTCACCTACCGGACCGCGCTGTTCGACGCCGCGACCGTCGAGCGCATGGCCGGGCACCTGGAGAACCTCCTGCGGGACGCCGTCGCCAGGCCCGGCGTCCCGGTGAGCGAGCTGGAGCTGCTGGGGGAGGCCGAGCGCCGTCTCCTCACCGAGGAGTGGAACGCCACGGCGGCCGACTTCCCCTCCGGCGCGACGCTGCACGGGCTCGTCGAGGCCCAGGTGGCGCGGAGCCCCGAGGCTCCCGCGGTCACGTTCGGGGGCGCGTCGCTGACCTACCGGGAGCTCGACGAGCGGGCCGCCTCGGTGGCCCGCGTGCTGCGCGGCTCGGGGGTGGGGCCGGGGTCGCTGGTCGCGGTCTGCGCGGAGCGGTCGGCGGAGCTGGTGACCGGGCTGCTGGGCGTGCTCAAGACGGGGGCGGCCTACGTGCCGCTCGACCCCGACTATCCCGCCGACCGGCTCGCCTTCATGCTCTCCGACGCGGGCGCCGCCGTGGCGCTCACCCAGCGGCACCTGGCGGACCGGCTGGCCGGGCACGGCGCCACCGTCCTCGCCTTGGACGACCCCGCCGTCTGGGCGGCCTCCGGGGAGCCCGAGGCCGTCCCGGCGAGTGCGGGCGAGCTGGATGCGGCGGGTACGAGCGAGCCGGGCGCGGCGGGTGCGGGCGAGCTGGATGCGGCCGGTGCGGGCGAGCTGGATGCGGCCGGTGCGGGCGAGCCGGATGCGGCCGGTGCGGCCGCGTACATGATCTATACCTCCGGGTCGACGGGCAGGCCGAAGGGTGTGCCGAACAGCCATCGCGGCATCGTCAACCGTCTCGACTGGATGCAGAGGCGCTACGGCCTGACGCCGGACGACGTCGTCCTGCAGAAGACGCCCGCCGGGTTCGACGTGTCGGTCTGGGAGTTCTTCTGGCCTCTCATGACGGGCGCCAGGATGGTGCTGGCCGAGCCAGGCGGGCACCGCGACCCGGCCTACCTGCGCGACCTGGTCGCCTCGGAGGGCGTCACCACGACGCACTTCGTCCCCTCGATGCTCGGGATCTTCCTGGCTGAGGACGGCGTACGGGACCTGACCTCGCTGCGGCGCGTCATCTGCAGCGGGGAGGAGCTCCCGGTCGACCTGGCGCTGCGCTGCCTCGCGACCCTGCCGGGCGCCGAGCTGCACAACCTCTACGGCCCCACCGAGGCCGCCATCGACGTCTCCTCCTGGCACTGCACCGCCGAGGCGCTCGCGGGCCGGACGAGCGTGCCGATCGGCGCGCCGATCCAGAACATCACGCTGCACGTGCTCGGCCCGCACCGCCGCCCGGTGCCGGTGGGCGTACCCGGCGAGCTGCACATCGGCGGGGTCGGCGTCGCCCTCGGCTACCACCGGCGGCCCGAGCTCACCGCCGAGCGGTTCTTCGCCCTCGGCGACGACCGCGTCTACCGGACCGGCGACGCGGCCCGGTGGCTGCCCGACGGCACGATCGAGTTCCTCGGCCGCCTCGACGACCAGGTCAAGCTGCACGGCCTGCGCATCGAGCTGGGGGAGATCGAGGCGGCGCTGCGGGAGCGCGCGGGGGTGCGCGACGCCGCGGTGATCGTCAGGGAGGACGTGCCGGGGGACCGGCGGCTCGTCGCGTACCTCGTCGCGGACGAGCCGCCGGAGACCGCGCGGGTGCGGGTCGCCCTCGGCGGCACGCTGCCCGACTACATGGTCCCCTCGATGTTCGTCACCCTGGACGAGCTGCCGCTCACGCCTAACGGCAAGCTGGACCGCAAGGCCCTGCCCGCCCCGGAGAAGCCGGACGCCGCCGAGTACGTCGAGCCGGAGAACGACGCCGAGCGGGCGATCGCCGCCGTCTGGGAGCAGGTGCTCTCGGTGGAGCGCGTCGGCGCGCACGACGACTTCTTCGACCTGGGCGGCAACTCGCTGCTCGCCATCCAGGTCGTGGCCAAGCTGCGCAGGGCCCTGCCCGAGGGCAGCCTGCAGGTCGGCCTGGTGGACCTGTTCTCCTTCCGTACGGTGCGGGAGCTGGCCGGGTTCGTCGGCGGCCCCGGCGGCGGAGGGGTCCGCCCGCTGCTCCAGCGGCTCACTCCCCGCCGCACGGTGACGCGCAGCTACGTCTGCGTCCCGTACGGCTCGGGCAGCGCGATCGTCTACCAGCCGCTCGCCGACGCGCTCCCCGCGGACCAGGCGCTCTACGCCGTCGCGATCCCGGGCAACGACGTCGGGCTGGACGAGGAGCCCGAGGACTTCGACGAGGTCGCCAGGCGCTGCACCGAGGAGATCCTGCGGACCGTCGAGGGCCCGGTCGTGATCTACGGTCACTGCGGGGTCGGCGCGGGCCTCGCCACCGAGCTGGCCAGGCGCGTGGAGGCGGCCGGACGCGAGGTCGAGGCCGTCTACATCGGGGCTATCTTCCCCTTCGCCCGTCCCCGCGGCCTGATGCGCGCCCTGTCGCGCATCGGGGAGTTCGAGAGCCTGCGCCGCAGCCAGGGCGACATCAACTGGCTCAAGGCGCGGGGCGTCGACCTGGAGGAACTCGACCCGGGGGTGGCCGACCGGATCGTCCGCACGATGCGCCACGACGGCAAGGCGGCCGAGAAGTACTTCACCGACCTGTTCGACACCCCCGACCGCGTGCGGCTGCGCGCCCCGGTCGTCTCGGTGATCGGCGAACGCGACCCGGCGACCGACTTCTACGAGGAGCGGTTCAAGGAGTGGCACTTCATCGCCGACACCGCGGCCCTGGTCGTCCTCGACGAGGGCGGGCACTTCTTCCTGCGCTACCGGGCCGAGGAGCTGGCCGGGATCCTGCAGGTCCACGACCGGCTGGACGCGCCCCCGGAACGCGGGCCCGACGACACCTGGTGGGTGCACGGGGTCGCCAGGACGTCGGACCCGAAGGCCGCGAAGGAGACCGTGCAGCCGAGCATGGCGCGTTTCCTCACCTTCTCCGCGGGCCAGCAGATATCCATGATCGGCTCCGCGCTCGTCGGGTGGGCGCTGCCGCTCACGGTGCTGGTCGACTCGGGCTCGGTGACACAGTTCTCGATCCTGGCCGTGCTCAACCTCGCGGGGCTGCTGATCTCGCCGCTCGCCGGTGCGATCGTGGACCGGGGCGACCGGCGCAGGGTGATCCTGCTGGCCGACTGCGCCTCGGCCGCCATCCAGGCGGTGCTCGCCGGGATCATCCTGTTCGGTGATCTCCAGCTCTGGCAGATCTACCTGCTGGTCATCTCGCTGTCGGTCGCGAGCAGCTTCCAGCGGCTGGCGTACAACTCCGCGGTCCCGCAGCTCGTCCCCAAGCACTATCTCGGCCACGCGATCGGGGTCACCCAGATGGCGGGCGGCGTGGCGCAGCTGGTCGTGCCCCTGATCGCCGCCGGTCTGCTGGCCTGGATCGGGCTGGGCGGCATCGTCGCCATCGACGTGGTCAGCTACGTCTTCGCGATCGCCGTCGTGCTCCTCGTCCGCTTCCCCGACACGCTGCCGTGGCGGCCGAGGGAGCCGCTGACCACCGAGATCGCCAAGGGGTTCAGCTACACCTGGAACGAGCGGGGCCTGCGCTCGATGCTCGTCTTCTTCGCGGTGCTCAACATCTTCCTGTCGCCGCTCATGCTGCTGGTGTCCCCGCTGGTGCTCTCCTTCGCGACCCTCGCCGACGTGAGCCGCGTCTCGGTGGTGAGCGGCCTCGGCGTGCTGCTCGGCGGGCTCACCATGGCACTGTGGGGCGGGCCGCCCAAGCGGCGCTTCCGGGGGGTCCTGATCGCGACGCTGGCCATGGCCGCGGGGAGCGTGGTCGTCGGCTTCAGCCCGTCGCTGGTGACGATCGGGATCGGCGCGTTCGCGCTGACCTTCTTCCTCACCGTGATGAACTCGATCTACACCACGATCGTCCAGATCAAGGTGCCGTACCGCTACCACGGCCGGGTCTTCGCGCTGAACACCCTGGTCGCCTGGTCGACCCTGCCGATCGGCATGGGGCTGGTGGCCCCGCTGGGGGCCGCCCTGCTCGACCCGCTGCTCGTCCCCGGCGGCCCGCTCGCCTCGACGGTCGGCGCGGTGATCGGGGTGGGACCCGGCCGGGGCATCGGGCTGCTCTACCTGGTCTGCGCCCTCGGGATGGCGCTGGTCGTCGCCGGGTCGCTGCGGGTCAGGAGGCTGGTGCGGCTCGACACCGAGATGCCCGACGCCCTCCCCGACGACCAGGTGGGACTGGAGGCGATCGAGGCCCGCCGCGTCAAGGTGGACGCCTGACCGCACTCCCCGACGGCTCGTCCGCACCGCTTCCTCCGGTTCTTCTGGAAGCGGCGCGGGTGGTCGGGGTCTCTCGGCCGGGCCGGGCGGGAGTGATACGAGCGGTCAGGGCCGGATCGGGCGGGAGCGGGTACGGGCGTCGGTGACGGGTCAGGCGGGAGCGGTGGGCGGTCAGGGCCGGGTCGGGGGAGCGATAGGGGCGGTCAGGGTCTTTCGGGCCGGGCCGGAGCGGGTACGGGCGTGGGGGGCGGGTCAGGGGCGGTCGAGGTAGGCGTTCAGGCCGCCGAGGTCCTTGTTGGCGATGAACACCGCGGCCACGAAGAGGGCCTCCTCCGCGTGCGTGGTGCAGGCCCACGCCGAGTCGCCCCAGCCGTCGGCGATCTTGAGTTCGGCGGGTTCGGCGCACTGCCGTCCCGAGCCGCCGAGCTGGCACAGCGCGGGGTGGCCCGTCTCGCGTTCCTCGGAGGCGACCTGGCGCAGCCGCTCGGCGAGCGCGGCGGTCACGGTGCCGCGATCGTCGGCCTCCTCGCGGAGCAGCCGCTCGGCGCGTATGGCGTGGATGGTCGCCAGGCGCAGGTCCAGGTGCCGGGCGACCAGCGCGGCGAGCCCGGTCAGCACCGCCGTCTGCGTGGCGGTGACCTCGCGCGGGCGCCGGTCGATGACGTTCACGGTGCCCAGCCGATGCCCCCCGGCGGTGACGATCGGGGCGGCCGCGTAGAACCGCAGCCCCAGCTCCCCGCGGACCAGCGGGTGGTCCAGGGTACGCGGGTCGGCCCCGGCGTCCTCCACGACGTACGGGCCGTCGGCCAGCACCGCCGAGACGCACAGGCCGGGCTCGACGCCGACCTCCGCCACCCCGTCCAGCCCGTGGGTGGCGGCGAACCACACCCGGTCGACGTCGACGACGCTGACCGTGGCGATGGGCGCCTCGAACACGGTCGCGGCCAGCTTGGCGATCTCGTCGAAGGTGCCGTCCGAGGGGGCGTCGAGGATCTCGTACCGCCGCAGCGCGGCCAGCCGCCTGCTCTCGGTGTCGTCCGCGTGGGCCGGTCGTCCGGCTGCGGTGCCGTCCGTGCGAGGCGGTTGTCCGGTTCCGGTGTCACCTGCGTGGGCCGGTCGTCCGGCTGGGGCGTCGCTTGCGTGGGCCGGTCGTCCGGTCGCGGTGTCGTCGGCGCGGGCCGGTCGCGCGGTGTCCGTTTCGCCTCCGGGGGTGGGCGTGACCGGGGGCGGTCCGCCGCTCGCGACGGTGGGCGGGTCGGCGGGCGCCGACGCGGATGGAGAGGCAGACACCAGGACCGCTTCCGGTAGGGGGACGGGCGGGAACCGCGGGACGTCGGAGTTCTCCATGGCATGACCGTAAACGGTCTTGTCAAACATCCCGAATCGGTGTCGTGACAGTGCCCCCGGGGCGGAGGCAGGCCGCTGACAGCGATCTGGCAGCGTCGCCCGCGACGCTCGCCTCCTCACCAACGAGGAGGCAACGATGATCCAGAACCAGGTGCTCGTCGTCGGCGCGGGACCGACCGGGCTCACGCTCGCCGTCGACCTGGCCCGGCGCGGGGTGGACGTCAGGATCGTGGAGAGGTCACCCGAACCTCCCACGGGGTCGCGCGGAAAGGGCATCCAGCCGCGTACGCAGGAGGTCTTCGACGATCTCGGCGTCATCGGGGAGGTCCTCGCCACCGGCGAGGTCTACCCGGCCATGCGCGCGTACCGGGGGGACCAGGTGGTCTGGGAGGGCCGCATGCACGAGATCAGGGAACCGGACGCCGAGGTGCCGTACCCCATGGTCCTCATGCAGCCGCAGTGGCGGGTCGAGCGGATCCTGCGCGACCGGCTCGCCGAGCTGGGGAGGCGGGTCGAGTTCGGTGTCGAGGTGACGGGGTTCGAGCAGGACGGCGACGGGGTCACGGTCACCCTCACCGGACCGGGACTCGGATCCGGGACCGGTTCCGGTTCCGGGTCGGGGGGTGGCTTCGGGAGTGGTTCCGGCCCGGGGCCGGTCGCCGGATCCGATCATGGGATCGGGGGCGGAGGGGACGGAGGGGGTGGAGGGCACAGGGTCGAGCGGGTGCGGTGTGCCTATCTCGTCGGCGCGGACGGCGGGCGCAGCTTCGTACGTCGGCATCTGCCCATCGGTTTCGAGGGTGAGACGTTCGAGACCGAACGCATGCTCATCGGCGACGTCAGGACCCCCGACCTCGACCGCGAGTACTGGCACGTCTGGGCCGACACGGCCACCGGCACGATGCGCGTCGCGCTGTGCCCGCTCCCGGGCACCGACGTCTTCCAGTTCACCGCGCCGATCACCGGCGAGACGCCCGAGCTGTCCCCCGAGTCCTTCCAGAAGATCTTCGACGAGGGGTCGGGGCGGACGGACGTCCGTTTCACCGCCGTCTCCTGGATGTCGCTCTACCGGGTGAACATCCGCATGGCGGAACGATTCCGCGCGGGCCGCGTCCTCCTCGCGGGGGACGCCGCGCACGTGCACTCCCCGGCGGGCGGCCAGGGCCTCAACACCGGTGTGCAGGACGCCTACAACCTGGGCTGGAAGCTCGCGGCGGTCCTCGGCGGCGCTCCCGGACGGCTGCTCGACACCTACGAGGAGGAACGGCTCCCGGTGGCGGCGGACGTGCTCGGCATCAGTACCAGGCTCCACCGCCGCGCGGGGGCGGGGGAACGGGACGCGCACGTCCGGGACGAGGAGACACAACAGCTCCTGCTCGGCTACCGGGACGGCTCGCTGGCCGTCGGCGAGCGCGGCGGCGAACGCGTCCCGGACGCCGCACTGGGCACGGGACCGCGTCCGGGCGGCGTCTCGGATGCGGGGCCGCGTCCGGGCGGCGTCTCGGATGCGGGGCCGCGTCCGGGTGGCGTCTCGGATGCGGGGCCGCGTCCAGGTGGCGCGCCGGGTACAGGGACGCGTCCGGGCGAGGTCTCGACGGGGCCGCGTCCCGGCGGCGTCTCGGGTGCGGGGGCGCCTTCGGACGTCGTTCCGGGCGAGGATGTCTCCGGCGTGACACCGGGTACGGGGACGCGCCCGGAGACCGGGACTCCCGCCGGACGCCTCTTCGACGTGCTGCGGGGGCCCCACTTCACCCTCCTGGCCGTCGGTACGGCCCATGCCGCGCTCGTCGAGGAGGTCAACGCGGCGTACGGGCCCGAGGTGCGCGCGTACACCGTGCTCCACGGGGACGAGCCGGGCGAGCCGGACGAGCTGGACGGCCTGCTCGACGTCGACGGCCGGATCCACCGTCACTACGGGCCGGGCCTGGTGCTCGTCCGCCCCGACGGCTACGTCGGCTACCACGGTGGCGAGGACGGTCTCAAGGACTACCTGGCGGGCGTCGTCACGACGGCCCGCGGCCGGGCGCTGACGTCACCGTAGGGGGCCTGCCCTAGCACAGATGTCGCCATAGGGGCCGCGTCCGAGTACAGATGTCGCCGCAGGGCTCCGCGCCCGAGCGTCGATGTCGTCGTGAGCATCGATGTCGTCGTGGCGGCCCGCGATCGGACGCCGACGTCACCGTGACGGCCTACGGCCGGGCGTCGACGTCATCGCGGCACGTGGCCGAGTCCCTCCAGGGCGAACGACTCGGGGTCGCACAGGGTGGCGCCGCGGGCGTGTGCCGCACGGCGGAGGTCCTCGCCGAGGACCTCCGCGGCGCGGGCGGCCAGTGCGCGGACGGCGGGGTCGGCCGTCCGGTCGATCCGGTCGATTCCGCGAAGCGTGAGCGCCGCCCCGAGGAGGACGGACGCGCTCTCCAGGTCGCCGGTCGAGGCGTGCCATTCGGCGACCTCCTCCAGGACCGACGCGCGTACCGTCTCGTCGCCGCTCGGGGCGACCGACTCCAGCGCGCGGCGCAGCGGGGAGCGGGCGGCGTCCGGCTCGCCGCGTGCCCGGTGCACCCGGGCGATCTCCACGTTGATCAGCGCCACCAGCTGCGGGGAGGCCGTGGGCCGGCCTCGCAGCAGGCCCAGCGCCTCGCCGAGCAGGGACCCGGCCCGCTCGGTGTCTTCCCGCCGCAGGGCCAGCTCCCCCTGGACGTGCCGGACGCGGGCGGTAGCGACCGGGTCCCCGGCGCGGCTCACCGTCGCCTCCGCCCGAGCCAGCTCCGCCTCTGCCCCGGCGAGGTCTCCCGCCCGGAAACGGAGCCGGCAGAGGCGCACCTGCACCATGATCGGCCCGGGGACCGCCTCCAGGCCGCCGATCTCCGTCGCCGGTGTCACCGCCTCCTCCAGCAGCGACAGGGCACCGGCCGTGTCGCCGCGGTTCTCCGCCACCAGCGACAGCCAGTAGAAGGCCATCGACAACCCCCAGCGGTCACCTGTCAGGCGGTAGTCGTCCACCGCGGGCCGCAGCAGCTCCTCGGCCCGTGCCGCCCCCGCCCGCCCGTACTCGAACTCGACGATCCCGCCCATCAGCCGCGCGGTCGCCCTCATCCACGGGTCGGGGTGGCCGCCGAACCTCCCGACCGCGGCCATCGCCCGCCCGTGCGCCTCCGCCGTCCCGGCCGTGTAGCCGTTCACGATCGCCCACGACCCCAGGGCCGCGGGGTGGTCCGCCCCCCGCAACGTCTCCAGGGCACGCGACCGCGCGCCCGTCACCGGGGTGCCGGTGGGAGCGGCCAGTACGCACAGCGCGTGCGCCAGTCCCCGTCCGGGGGGCGGCTCGTCGCCGACGGCCGCCAGCACCGCCGACGCCCAGGCCCCGGCCTCCCCGCGTCCGCCCCGCATCATCCAGTACCACAGCCTGGCCACGATCATCCGCAGGGCCGAGTCGCCGTCACCCGACGAGATCGCGTGGTCGAGCGCGGCGTCCAGGTCGCCCTGCGCGGCGTCGAGGACCGCGAGCCCGCGCAGCTGGTCGCCGGTCCGCAGCGACGGCTCCTCCGCCTCGGCCAGCTCGACGAAGTAACGGAGGTGCCCGTCCCTCGACCGGCCGGTCTCGCCCGCCTCCTCCAGCTTCTCCGCGGCGTACCGGCGCAGCGTCTCCAGCAGGCGGTAGCGGACCTCCCCGCCCGCCCGGGGTGCCGCCACCACCGCGACCAGGGATCTGTCGACGAGCGACGCGACCACGTCCACGCCGTACCCGCAGACCCGCTCCACGGCCTCCACGGTCGCGCCGCCGGAGAACACCGACATGCGGCGCAGGAGCGTACGCTCGTCGGGACCCAGCAGGTCCCAGCTCCAGTCGATCACCGCCCGCAGCGTGCGGTGCCTCGGTTGCGCCGTACGGCTCCCGCGAAACGCGAGCCGGTCCCCGATCATGTCGGCGAGCTGCCCGACGCCGAGGGAACGCAGCCGGGCCGCCGCCAGCTCGATCGCGAGCGGGATGCCGTCGAGCTCCCTGCACACCCGTACGACATCGGCGACCGTGTCACCGTCGACGCGCAGGCCCGGTAGCGCCGCGGCCGCGCGGTCCCCGAAGAGCGCCACCGCCGGGCACGCCAGCGCCTCCTCCGGCCCCGCGTCCGGCGCGGGCAGACCGAGGGGGAGCACCGGGTGGAGGCTCTCCCCGGTGATGTCCAGGGGCTCCCGGCTCGTGGCGAGGATCCGCAGCCCGCCGGAGGCGGCGAGCAGCCGGTCGGCGACCCGTGCGGCCTCGTCGATCACGTGCTCGCAGTTGTCCAGCACCAGCACCGGGGCCCTGCCGCGAAGCGCCGAGGCGAGCCGTTCCAGCGAGCCGTGGTCACCCTGGACGTCCGCGGAGGCGGCCTCACCGGGCACACCCCCGGGATCCGCCCCGGTCCAGGGCGCGGCGGGGCGGTCCGCGAGCAGGCCGCTCCCGCTCAGGGTGGCCTGCACGGCCGCCGCCACCCCGGACGGATGCGAGAGCGGGGCCAGCTCCACCAGCCAGACCCCGTCCGGCACGTCGAGGGACGCGGCGGTCTCGATCGCCAGCCTGGTCTTCCCCACCCCGCCGGGCCCGGTGAGGGTGACGAGCCGGGCGGTCCCGAGCAGCTCCCCGAGCCGGGCCAGCTCCGCCCGCCTGCCGACGAAGCTCGTCAACCGCGCGGGCAGGTTCTCCCGAGGCCCGGCGCGCTCCTCGTGTTCCCTGGGTTCCCCGTGTTCCCCGGGTTCTGCTCGCTCCCGGCGTTCCGTGCGGTCCCCCGCAGCCGCGCGTGGAGATCCGCCGCGCAGGGCGGTCAGGTGCGCGTCGCGCAGTTCGGGGCCGGGGTCCATGCCGAGCTCCTCGGCGAGACGCAGCCTGATCCGTTCGTACGCCGCCAGTGCCTCCGTGCGGCGCCCTTCGGCGAGCAGTGCCAGTACGAGCCGGGCGTGGAAGGGCTCGCCCAGCGGGTGCGCCGCGACCACCTCCTCCAGCTCCGCCACCGGGCCGCGTCCCAGGGCGAGGTCGGCGTCGAAGCGGGCCCGCAGCGCCGACAGGCGCAGCTCCTCCAGGCGGGTGGCGGGGGCGGCGGCGAAGGGCAGGGCGGACGCGTCGGCGAGGGCCGGACCACGCCAGAGGGACAGCGCCTCGCGCAGCAGCGAGCCCGCCGAGGCGGGGTCTCCCGAGGCGGCACGGCCCTCGGCGGCCAGCCGCTCGAAGACCCAGGCGTCGACCGCCTCGCGCGGCAGGTCGAGGAGGTAACCGGCGGGGTGGGACGCGACCGCGCCGGGCAGCCGGCGGCGGAGCCTGGAGACCAGCGACTGCAACGCGTTCGCCGGGTGATCGGGCGGGCCCTCCGGCCACAGGTCGTCGATCAGCCGCTCGGCGGTGACCACGCGCCCGGGGTCGAGGGCGAGCCTGACCAGCAGGACCCGCAGCCGCGCGCCGTGGATCTCCGTGCCGTGCTCGTGCGGCGGCCCGCCGTCCACGCGCAGCGGCCCCAGGATCCCGACTCTCATCAGGAACCCATTCTCCTCTCGTACGGGAACGCCGGGCGCGACCCCGGCCCCGGGCACGCCGTACCGGCCCGAGCCGGACGGCTGGGGTCCTGTCACGGCTACTGGAACATCAACATATTTCGTTGTTTCTGCAGTTCATCGGGAGGAAGAAGTGATCTTGAGGGCGTTTCGAGGGCTCCGGGGCGGGCATCGGACCGGTCTGGGGGTCATCGAACGGGGGGACGCATGACGCGCGGGTTCGACGCGTCCGCTCACTACGGGCGGCGCATCGCCGACGTCCACGACGACGGTGTCACGGTGAAGGGCCGCCCCGAGGCCGCGAGCGGGCCCCCGGCGCTTCCCGGCTTCCCCGCGCCTTCGTCGTCCTCGTCGTCTTCGTTGTCCTCATCGTCCCGGTCGTCTTCGTCGCCTCGGTCGCCCCGGTCGTCCCCATCGTCCCCATCGTCTTCGTCGTCCCCGTCGTCCTCGTCGCGTTCGAACCGGGACGTCCCGAGCCCGCAGGGTTCACGGGTTCCCGGCAGGGCTCCGGCGCTGCCCGCCGTGCGCGGCCCGATCACCTCCCTGCTCTTCGAACGGCTGGTACGCCCGCCACACCGCTTCGGCCTCCTCTCGCTCCCGCTCCTGTCGTTCCCGGCGCGTTTCGCGGGCCCGGTCCTCGTGGACGAGGACGTGCAGCTGGCCCTCTTCGTCTGCTACGAGCTGCACTACCAGGGCTTCGACGGCGTGGACGACCGGTGGGAGTGGAACCCCTCCCTGCTGGAGGTACGGGAGATCCTGGAGGCGCGGTTCGAGGAAGGGCTGGCGCGGGCCGTGCAGTACCCGCCCGGTTCACGCCCCGAGCAGACGCGCCAGGCCCTGGCCGAGCTGGTCGCCGCCGCCGTCGACGGGCCCGACCTGGCGGGGTTCCTCCGGCGGCAGGCCGACCTGGAGCAGTTCCGCGAGTTCGTCGCGCACCGGTCGATCCACCACCTCAGGGAGGCCGGCCCGCACACCTTGGCGACTCCCCGGCTGAGCGGTCGTCCCACGGCCGCGCTGGTGGAGATCCAGGCGGACGCGTACGGCGGGCGGGCCGGGCGGACGCGCTCGGAGCTGTTCCGGGCCACCATGCGCGGGCTGGGCATGGACGACTCCTACGGCGCCTATCTCGACCGGGTCCCGGCGATCACGCTGGCCGTCTCCAACGCCATGTCGCTGTTCGGGCTGCACCGGCGCCACCTCGGGGCGCTGCTGGGCCACCTGGCGGCGTTCGAGATGACCTCCTCGGCGTCCAGCCACCTGTACTCCCTGGGGCTGCGCAGGCTGGGCGGCGACGAGACGGCGAGGCGTTTCTACGACGAACAGGCACGCGCCGACACCGTGCACGAGCAGGTGCGTACCGACACCGTGCACGAGCCGACATGGACCGACCCCGTGCACGAGCAGGTGCGTACCGACACCGTGCACGAGCCGACATGGACCGACCCCGTGCACGAGCAGGTGCGTACCGACACCGTGCACGAGGTCGGTACTGACGCCATGCATGAGCAGGTGCGTACTGACGCCGTGCATGAGCGGATCACCGCCGACGACATGTGCGGTGCGTTCGCGGCGCGGTATCCCTCGCGGGCCGGTGACGTCCTGTACGGGGCGGCCTGCGCCCTGGCCCTGGACCGGCTCTTCGCCGAGCACGTCATGAGTCACTGGCGGCGCGGCGCCTCCTCGCTGAGGGAGGCGGGCGCGGCGACGAGGCCGTGACCGAGACCTCACTCCGGCCTCGACCCCCGCCCCGCCTCGCTACCCGGCCTCGTTACCCGGTCGCGCCCCGGTCTCGTCCTTTTCCCCGCTACCCGGCTTCGCCCTCGCTCTCGTTCCCGTTACCCGACCTCGATCCCCGGTCTCGCCCCCACCGACCAGCCTCACCCCCGCCCCCCGCGACCGGCCGTCACCGACAAGAGCGGCGGGGAGACACGTACCTCAGCCGACCTGCCCCCGCATGGCCTGGCGGATCACGTCGCGCGTCCGGTCCACGATCGCGAGGGGCGGCCCGAACAGCAGGTTCATGACCACCGACTCCGTACCCGGGTGCGGGTGGGTCGGGGCCAGCGCCTCGGCCGCCTTCACCCCGGCCGCCATCGCCCGGCGCTCGGCCACGCTCGTCCGGGCGCGCAACTGGGCGAACTCGTAGCGCTCCTCGGCACGGGTGTGGGCCAGCACCGCCGCCCGCAGCATCTGGAGGTGCCCGGAGAAGCCGGGATGGTCGGTGCCCAGCTTCTCCAGGTCGGCGAGCATCTGCTTCACCTCCCTCTCCTCCGCGAGGCGTTCGTCGACCACCTCGTCCCCGTCCTCGATCTTGAGGCGCGCGTAGGGGTGCACGACCTCCTCCTCGGCGGTCTCGTGCACCGCCAGCATCCGTACGAGGCGCTCGAAGGCATCGGCCCGCTGTGCCCCGGTGCGGGATTCCTCGACCTCGTCGAACAGATCCCTGATCATCGCGTGCTGGCGCACCAGCAGGTCCACGACGTCGTTCTCACCCATCAGCTCGGGCACGGTCTGGCGGTCACTCATGAATCCCCCTGTCGTCTACAGGTTCGGGTACCCCCACCTGGGCACCGAAACCCGAGGCCCCTCGTGGGACGCGGACGCGGCGGTGTCACGGGCGCGTACGCCGGGAGCCGCGCCCGTCACACGGACATCCCACGAGCGCACGCACCCCGGACCCCGCGACCGCGACCTGGGCGACCCGGGCGCGCCGGGCGCGCCCGGTGAGCCGCCGTCAGACGGTGATCCACTCGGTGACGACCGTCGCGTCCCCGAGGCGGCAGCGGAGGCTGAACGGCCCGGCGGGAACCTCGTCGTAGATGAACCTGCCCAGGTCGTCGGCCGTCAGCGTGACCGGACGACCCCCCAGGACCTCGACCTCCACGGGGCGCGGCGGCATCAGCTGGCCCACCACCCGCCCGCCGGTCGCGGTCACGGTGACCTCCAGGTCGACGGTGAGCCCCACGCCCTGGAAGGTCAGCACGCGCGGCTGCCTCTCGCCCCGCACCTGCGAGGACCCGCTCAGGGAGTCGAAGACCAGCTCGGCCAGCTCCGCGTCGAGCGTGCGCAGCGTGTAGGCCTCGACCGCGGCCTGCATGAGATGCGAGGGGACGGGATCGAACAGCTCGACGGCGCGGCGCAGCTCCGTCTCCAGCTCGTCGTCGCTCATCGGGAACCCCGCGCTCATTGGAAACCCCGCCTGCCCAGAAGGACGCGCAGCCGCCGCAGACAGCGCTGCCTGATCGGCCCGATGCTCCCGACGGCGATGCCGAGCGTCGCCGACACCTCCTGGTAGCTGAACGGCGGTGACGCCGTGAGCAGGCGCAGCAGCCGCTGGCAGCTCTCACCGAGCTCCTGGAAGGCCTGCCAGGTCGCCCGAGCCCGCTCCCGCTCCCTCGCGGCGTCCTCCGAGTCGATCACCGCCTGCTCCGGGGTGCGGTCGTCGGCGGCGCGGTCGAACATCTCCGGGTCGCCGCTCGGCGAGACCCGCCGGGCGGCCCTGATCACCTTGACGCACTCGTTGCGCGCCGTGCTGGCCAGCCACGCGCCGACCTTGTCCGGCTCGCGGATCCGCGTGAGGTTCTGCGCGAGCCGGAACCAGGTCGTCTGGTAGACCTCCTGCGCGTCCGCGTCCCTCAGCCCGTGGGCGCGCACGACGGACCACACGAGGGGGCTGAGACCTTCCACCAGTGATTTCCACGCCGCTGCGTCGTCGGTGTCCACCGCGGCGCGGAAGAGGATGCCGATCGAGTCTCGGTCCACGGTGACGTCCCCTTGCTTTCGGGACTGTCATCGTACGCCGGAGGGCCGATCCGCCCGCAGTGGTTTTCAGCGCGTGGCCGGAACACTTCGCACGCTCGCCGGAGTCCAGGTGGGGGGGATGAGGACCGGGCCGGGGACGCGCTGTATGCCGACGGAGGTCTCGTCCAGAAGCTTTCTGACGGCGTCCCGGGAACAGGTCCCCTTGTTCCGCATCATGTAGTCGGCGATCATGCCGACCACCAGGGGCGTGGAGAAGGAGGTGCCGCTCCACTCCGCCAGGCCGTCGAACATGACGCGTTCGGGCAGGGCGGCCGGTGACGACGGTGACGACGACGACTTCTTGTTCTCGGTGAGCTCACCCCGGTGCGGGGGGAACTGGCAGGTGCAGTCGTACTCCTGGTCGTACCGGCACTCGGAGAAGGTGGAGTGCTGGTAGTCGTACGCCGCGGGAGTGGGGTCCACCGCGGTGAAGGCGTTCACCAGCCGCTCACCGGGCGCGTACGTCGTCACCCACGGCCCGTGGTTGCTGAAGCAGGCGCGGTCCTCGCCGTCCTTCCTCAGCGCCCCCACCGACACGACGACGCCGGCGTAGTCGGGGTGGTCGGCGTAGGCCGCGGGCCAGAACCTGATGTCATTGCCGTTGTTGCCCGCGGCCGCCACGAGCAGCGTCTCGGTGTGGGCCTTCAACGCGTCCATGAAGCCTTCGAGCCCCATGAGCGTCTGCTCGCACGTGCTCGCCGTCCCCGCGGACAGGCTGATGATGTCGGGCCACCTGCCCGTCTTCGGCATCCCGCCGAGCAGCTTGTCACCCAGGTCCTTCTCGCAGATGGCACCCGCGTTGACGAGCGTCCCGTGCACCGTGATGTCGGCGCCGGGCGCGACGACACCGACCAGCCCGGCGAT
Organism: Streptosporangium sp. NPDC002524; assembly: GCF_040295985.1. NCBI lineage: Bacteria > Bacillati > Actinomycetota > Actinomycetes > Streptosporangiales > Streptosporangiaceae > Streptosporangium > Streptosporangium sp. NPDC002524. Next base: position 215,242 of record NZ_JBEOWK010000008.1, read on the forward strand.
GAAGGTGCCGTGCCCGACGTACTGCTTGAGGATGCCCTCCCTGTCGAACTCGACCTCCTTGCCGTACCCCTCGACGCGGTGCATCCACGGGTGTGACCTGTAGTTCTCCACCAGCCCGGTGTCGACCACGAGGACGGAGACCGGCACGTCCGGTTCGCCGGAGAACTCGGCCACCGACGGGTTGGGCGGCATGTGCCGGGGCACCGGCACCGGCTCGTCGCCGGGGCAGCAGTTCACCGCGATGGACACGATGTGGTTCCTGGACACCATGCGACGGCTGTTGTCACGCTCCAGGCCCTCGACGGCCCTCAGAGCGTCGGACACGTCCTTGTCGCCGGAGCGCTCCCTCCTGTCCGGTTCGCCGACCCGGATCCTGAACACGCCGCCCGGGTTGTCGTCCCGTTCCACCCTCACGTTCTCGGCCTGGTAGTCGTCGCCGCGATCCCGGACGAACGCGTCCCTGACCACCGAGGCGACCTCGTCGGCGTCCTCCGCGCGGGCGAGGACGTAACCCTTCTGGTAGAGGAACATGCGCTCGGTGCCCTCGAAGCCCGCCGCGAGCACGACGTCGTCCCCCATGGCGTCCTGGATCTGGTCGAACTGTTCCTGGAACCTGTCTGGTGCCATATCCGCCGTCCTTGTCTTGGAGATGCCCCGAGCCTTGAAGGTGCCCCGAGTCTTGGAAAGTCCTGGGTCTTGGAGATGCCCTGAGTCTTGGAAAAGTCCTGGGTCTTGGGAAGTCCTGACGTCGCCACGGGTTAAGAGTCGCTCGACGCCCCACTGATACACCCCCCGGGCGGGTCCCGTGGCGGGAACGGGAGGCCGGAGCCGGACGGGGGCGTCCTCGGAGGGCTCCACGGCATGGACGCCCTGAACACACCACGTCTAACATCGATCCGTGACCGGGGGAAGCTCGCGGATCCCGCCGCCCGCGGGAGACCCGCTCTCCCTGCTGCCCCTGGTGTTCGCCCGCCCCGCGGACGCGCTGGCCGGAGCGCGGGCCGTGCTGTCGGGGCCGCCGGGGCCACCGGGGCAGTCGGGCGCACCCTCCCCGCACGACGCCTCCGTCGCCCACCAGGTGATCGGCATCTGGCACCGCGACTTCGGTGACCTCATGGTGGCGATCGGCCACCTCCGGCAGGCCCGCGCCCTCGCGGCCAGGTCCGGTTCGCCCAACCGGGAGGCCGACGTGCTGGCCACCCTGGGCGCCGCCCTCATCCACGCGGGCCGCACCAGGCAGGGGATGGCGGCGCTGGAGGCGGCCGTCGAGAGGGGCAGCGGGGTCACCGGCGCCCGCGTGCTGTTCCGCCGGGGCTACGCCTGGTGGGTCCTCGGCGGGCACCGCGAGGCGCTCGACGACCTGCGGCGGGCCATTCCCACCCTGCGCCGCGCCCAGGACACGATCTGGACCGCGCGGGCGCTCACGCTCAGGGCGACCGTCCACCTGGCCATGGGCGCCGTCGAACGGGCCGAGGCCGACTTCGTCGCCGCCGAGCAGCTGTGGGAGACCACCGACCAGGAGCACGACAAGGCCGACGCCGTGGAGAGCCGCGGGCTGGCGGCGTTCAGGTCCGGCGACCTCCCCGCGGCGCTGCGTCTCTTCGACGAGGCCGCGAGCCGCTACGAGGCCCTGGGCACGCCCATGTTCGTGCTGCACATCCGGCGGTGCGGGGTGCTCCTGGCGGCCGGGCTGGCGCGCGAGGCGCTGGAGGAGGCCGACGCCGCCACGGAACAGCTGAACCGCATGGGAGGGCAGACGACCCGCAGCGCCGAACTCCTCCTGATCGCCGCGCGGGCCGCGATCGCGGCGGGCGAGCCGGACGCGGCGATCGCCCGCGCGAGCACGGCCATCCGGCTGTTCTCCAGCCAGCGCCGCGACTGGTGGCAGGCCCACGCCCGGCTGGTGCTGGTCCAGGCCAGGTTCGCGGCGGGAAAGGTCTCCGGCCGCTCGGTGCGCGACGCCGCCGAGGTCGCGGTACGGCTGGCGGAGCTGCGCTCCCCCGAGGCGGTCCAGGCCTCGCTGCTGGCCGGGCGCACCGCCCTCGCGCTCGGCTGGGAGGCCGACGCGGAACGACACCTCGCCGCCGCGGCCAGGACCAGGGGCCGCGGGCCCGCGTTCGCCCGCGTGGACGGCTGGGTGGCGCAGGCGCTCAGGGCCGCCGCGGCGGGACGCACGCGCGGCGTGCTGGACGCCTGCCGCAGGGGGCTCGACCTGCTGGACGAGCACCGGATGACGCTGGGCGCCTCCGAGCTGCGGGCGCGGGCCAGCGCGCAGGGGGCGGAGCTGGCCGTGCTCGCGCAGCGGGCGACCCTCGCCGGGGGGAGCCCCCGCAGGTTCCTCGGCTGGAGCGAGCGCTGGCGGGCCACCGCGCTCGCGGTCCCGCCGACCCGGCCCCCGGACGACCCCGAGCTGCTGCGCGACGTGACGGCCTTCCGCGAGATCAGCAGCCGGGTCGACACGGCGAGGCCGGGAGGCGTGCCGGTCCCCGCGCTCGAACGCGAGCAGCGGCGGCTGGAGAGGGCGATCCGGGCCCGGACGCTCCGCACCCGCAGCGCGGGCGGCTTCGACGGGCACCGCTTCGACGCGGGCCCCCTGCTCGACGGGCTCGGCGACGGGTGGCTGATCGAGATCGTCGCCGTCGACGGCGAGCTGCACGTCCTGCTCTGCGGCCGGGGCCGGGTGCGCAGGTTCGCCGCGGGACGGCTGGCCGACGCGGCGATCGACGCCGACCACGCCCGCGCGGGCCTCGGGCGGATCGCGTACGGGGGCTCTGAGGGCCGGTTGCCCGTCCTGGAGGCGGGCGGGCGCCGCCTCCAGGAGACGCTGCTCGGCCCCGCCGTGCGCCACCTCGGGGACGGCCCCGTGGTCGTCGTACCACCGGGCAGGCTGCACGGCGTTCCCTGGGCGCTGCTGCCGGCGCTGGGCGAGCGGGTGCTGAGCGTGTCGCCGTCCGCGAGCGCCTGGCTCCGCGCCCGGCGGATCGAGCCGTCGCCGTCGAACGAGCGGGTCGTGCTGGTCAGGGGGCCGGGGCTGGCGACGGGCGGCGCCGAGGTCCCGCTGCTGGCCGCGCGGTACGGGGAGGCGACCGTGCTGGGGTCGGGCACCGCGGTCGCCCCGGCCGTGCTCGCGGCGCTCGACGGCAGCAGGCTCGCCCACATCGCCGCGCACGGCACCTTCCGCTCCGACAGCCCGATGTTCTCCTCCCTGAGGATGGACGACGGCCCGCTCACGGTGCACGACTTCGAACGGCTGCGCAGTGCCCCGTACCGGATCGTCCTGTCCAGCTGCGACTCCGGCAGGCTGCAGCCGGTCGGCGCGAACGAGCTGCTCGGCCTCGCCGCGGCGCTGCTGCCGCTGGGCACGGCCGGGATCGTGGCGAGTTCGGTGCCCGTCGACGACGAGGCGGTGGTGCCGCTGATGCTCGCCCTGCACGAGGGGCTGCGACGCGGCCTGAGCATGGCCGAGGCCCTGCGCGACGCCAGGCTGGCGATGCCCGGCGACGCCCTCAACCGCGCCACCGGCTGGTCCTTCTCCGCCATCGGCGGAGCCTGACGTCTCCGGCCGGGAGAACCCGGTGCTCTTGGCCGGAGGAGCCTTTGTGGCCGGGGCGGTCCGTTACTCGGCCGGTCGGAGCCTTTGCGGTCGGGTGCGTTCGGGTGCGGTCGGGTGCGGTCCGGCGTTCCTGGCGTGGCGGAGCCCGACGCCCACGGCCGGGTGGAGTCCGGCCCCCGGACGGTCGGACCGTCCGGGGTGCCCGGTCGGACCGTCCGGCGCGCAGGGTCGGATCGGTCGTAATGCCCGGCCGGGTCGTCCGGAGCACCCGGCCGGGCACTCCGGCGCGCCGGGTCGGATCGCCCGGGGCGCCCGGCCGGGCCGTCGTGTCAGCCGACGGTGAAGAGCCTCCCCAGGCCGGCGCGGTCGCTGCTGCCGAGCCGCGCGTAGGCGTCGCACAGGTGGTTGGCCACCGTACGGATCGACACGGTGAGCTGCTCGGCGATCTGCCGGTTGGTCAGGCCCGCCGCGGCCAGGCTGACGATCTGCCGCTGGCGCGCGGTGAGTCTCGGCAGCGCGAGGTTGACCAGGGCGGAGCTGCGCGCCCCCTGGCAGGCGCCCGCGAGCGCCGAGGCCCGGTTCCTGGAGGACTGCGAGGCGCGCCGGTCCTCGTGGACGAGGGCCGCGTGCGCGAACGCCTCCGCCGCGTGCAGCGACAGGCCGAGGTCGGCGAGACCCCGCGCCACCTTGTCCAGGGCCTCGCCGTCGCGCCCGGCCAGCGCCCGCGCGTGCCGCGCCAGCAGGGGGGCGAGGTCTCCCTCCGCGCGGTCGGCCAGCTCCCCGAGCCGCTCGACGACCAGCTCGGGGGTCCCAAGCCGCACCACGTCGTGCAGGGCGAACAGGTCGTCGTCGAGCGGGTCGTCCCCGGCGGCACGCAGCGCGGAGCGCAGGGCCCCGTCGAGGTCCCCCTCGGCGGCGAGCGTCCAGGTCCGTGCCCGTTCGGCGGCGAGCTCCCACGACCGCGCGTCCCTCGCGGGCCCCAGCGGTGCGGAGGACGCGGAGGACACCGGGGACGCGGGGGACGCGGAGGACGCGGAGGACGCGGAGGACGCGGAGGACGCGGAGGGGCGTACGCGTGCCCGCGTGTCCCCGCCCGGAGACGGGCCGCGCGACAGGGCCTGCCGTGCCGTCGTCAGGTCGCCGAGGTAGGCGGAGGCGTGCGCGAGCTCGGCCAGGCAGGCGCGGTGGTGGGGGGAGCGGCGCAGCCCCTCGCGGCTCCAGGCGGCGGCCTCACGGGTCTCCCCGCGAAGCCGGGCGACCCGGGCGCGCCGCGCGCAGAACTCCGGCATCGCGGGCTCGTCCCAGCCGGTGTCGTCCTCGGCCATCCGCTCGCCGGTGCCGCGCGGTATCCCCGAGAGCCGTCCCGTGTACGCGCGGTCGGCCAGCTCCTCGCATTCGCCCGCCAGCGCCGTGGCCGTGGCCGAGGCCCGCGAGAGCCGGGGCGCGCCGGACGGCCCGCCCGTTCCCGGACGCCTCGCGGCGGCCCGGAGCACCGGGCCGTGCAGCGGGTGGGCGAGCCGGACCGAGAGCCCGTCGTCCACGACGACCAGCCCCTTCGCCCGCAGGCGTTCGAGGACCCCGAAGGCCGTCCCGGCGTCCGGCACGCCCCGGGCGCCCGGCGCGACGGGTCCCGGGAGCGTTCCAAAGACGGCGGACCCCGAGGGCGTACGGGAGGTGGGCCCCGAGGGCGTACCGGAGCCGCTGGGTCCCGGAAGCGTGCCAGGTGTGGTGGGCCCCGAGGGCGTGCCGGAGGCGGTGGGTCCCGGAAGTGTGCCACGTGTGGTGGGGCCTGGAAGCGTGCTGGAAGTGGTGGATGCCGAGGGGTCGCCGGACATGACGAGTCTCAGCGGCCTGCCGGACGCGATGAGCTCCAGCGCCTCCCGTTCCTCCCCGTCGACGTCGCGGATCGTGTCCTCGACCAGCTCCCTGACGCGCGCCGTCATCGGGGGGGTGCCCCGCCAGGTCCACGTCCCCGACACGTTGCTCAGGTCCCCTCCGGCGTGGACGGCGACGACCAGCTCGCGCAGGAGGCGGAGGTCGCCGCGGCTCGCCCGGTGCAGGCGCCGGACGGTGAGGGTGTCGACGTAACCGCCCACCGCCCGGGACAGTAGTTCGCCGCACTCACCCTCCGTCATGGGGGCCAGCGCCACGCGGGGCAGGAGGTTCTCCCTCCAGAGCCTGGAGACGTCCTCCGGCACGGGTACGCCCTCCCTGACCGTGACGAGCAGGCGGGTACGCCCCCTGAGCGCCAGGCGGTGGACGAGCGCGGCCGAGGAGTCGTCGAGGAGGTGGGCGTCGTCCACGACGAGCACGCGCACCCCCTCCAGTGCCTCGACCGGGTCGGGCGGGCAGAGAAGTCCCGAGGGGCGAGGGGAGGATCCCGTGAGGGACGGGGAGCCGGGGTGCCTCGCGGCGTCCCGGCCGGTGGGGAGCCCCGCGCGGCGCGGGGGGCGGAACAGGAGATGGGCGAAGGCGGCGAGCGGGACGTCCATGGTCCTCGCCGTCCCCACGACCCGCGCGTGCACCGGCCCGGTCAGCGGCCCGGTCAGCGGCCTGGTCACCGGCCCGGCTGTCGGCCCGGTCAGCGGCCCGGCCGTCGATCCAGTCGTCGATCCAGTCGTCGGTCCGGTCACGGCCTCGGTCGCAGGCCTGGTCGCGGGCCTGGTCACAGTCTCGGTTACGGGCCTGGTCACAGTTTCGGTCGCGGGCCTGGTCGCGGGCCCGGTCACAGTCTCGGTCACGGTATCGAGAACGGATATGGCCTCGGCGGCCAGGCGGCTCCTGCCGCTTCCCGCCGCGCCGGTCACGACGACGCCCCGGCGGCCGGCCGCCAGGTTCCGCCGTACGCGATCGAGTTCCTCAGTCCTGGCCGTGAACGGCCAGGGGGACCTTGGGTTTCTCACAGCGGTATGAGCCGGGCCGCCCGCCCGTGATACACGTGAAGTTGAGTAGGCCCTACTCATGCGCGCCCGGCGTTCCGTCCCCACTCTCGTGGCATGTGGACACGGTTTCCTTGATCTCCTCACCATGCCCGCGGGCGAGGGCCGCCACCTCGCGGGGATCTCGATGAGGGCGGGCGACGGCGAGCGCGTGCGGCACTGCTCGCTCCCGCCGCACCCCGCCTACGCGCCGCCTGACGGGCTTGAGGGGAGGCGGCGCGCGGCCCTGCTCTCGGGGCGGCGGGCGTGGCTGAACGGCACGGTCCTGCACTACTGCTTCCTGGACGAGGAGCACGACCTCCCGGACGGGGAGCGCGACGACGGGGAGCGTGACGGCGGGCAGCGCGACGCCGTGCGCCGGGGTTTCCAGGAGTGGAAGGACCTCGGTATCGGGCTGGGGTTCGCCGAGGTCGCCGACCGTACCGAGGCCGAGGTGCGGATCGGGTTCCGCCGGGACGCCGGATCGTGGTCGGCCGTGGGACGCGACGCGCTCCGCGTCGGGACCGCCTCCCGCACGGTGAACTTCGGCTGGGACCTCACCGGGGCCTCCGGCCGGGGCGCCGTGCTGCACCAGATCGGCCACGTCATCGGCATGGTCCACGAGCATCAGAGCCCGTACTCGGGCATCCTCTGGGACGAGGAGGCCGTCTACGAGGACTTCGCGGGACCGCCGAACCTCTGGCCGAGGTCGCGGACGTTCCACAACGTCATCCGCAGGCTCGACGAGAGCGAGGCGAACGGCCCCGTGTGGGATCCGCTGTCCGTGATGGGATACCGGTTCGGGCCGGGGCTCATCCTGGAACCCTCGTGCCACCGGGCGGGGATCATGCCGCCGGGCACTGTCTCCGGGCCCGACGCCGCGTTCGCCCGCCGTTGGTACCCGCCCCCGGGTGACGGGCCGCCGCCCGAGCTGCGGCCGTTCCGTTCCGCCCCGCTCGGCACCGGGGCGGGGGAGCAGCGCGACTTCGTGATCGCACCTCGCGCCACCCGTGACTACACCGTCGGGGTCTTCGGCGAGTGTGACGCGGTGCTGGTGCTGTTCGAGGAGGTCGGCGGTGACCCGCGCTACCTGGCGGGCGACGACGACGGCGGGCGCCCGCGCAACGCCTCCTTGCGCGTCCACCTGCTCAGGGACCGCCGCTACGTCCTCCGCGCGCGGGTCCACTCCTGCTGGGGGCCGGGCCAGGCCGCCGTCATGTGCTGGTGAGCGCCGGGCGCACGGGAACTGTCGTACGCGTGGTGCAGGGTCGTCGGCGCCGGTGACGTGCCGGTGAGCCGGTGAGCCGGCGACGTGCCGGTGGGGCGGCGGCACGGAGGCGACCATGGCGATCAGGTTTCGGGTGACCCTCGATCCCGAGGGAAACGAGTTCCGCGTCAGCTAACTGTTTCGGCGTTTCCGCAGCTCGTTCTTCCGGAATGGGAAAGGCGGGCTGTATTCGCGCGTCGCCCTTCGAATGAATGGTTTTCCCCACATATTCCCGGGCAGGTGGCCGACGGCCGGAAAAGACGGGTTCCGTCCGTGGGCGACGGGAATTGGGGGCGATCCTGATGAGCGAGGACATGATTCTGCCGGTGCTTAGCTGGGCCCTTCTCGCGGTCGGATGCGTGATGATCGCGCAGAGCGTTTACGCGCTGGTGACGGGCCGGTTTCCTCCCCTGTACTCCAAGGGGGACCCGGCGTCGCCGCTGAGGCCGCACGCGTGGACGACGCTGTTCCTCGCGCTCGCCATCGTCGCGACGGCGTTGCCACGGGTGCTGGACTGGTCGGACGAATGGCTGATCGCCTCCATCGTGCTCGCCTCCCTCTTCCTGGCGGGGGTGTTCGTCATGAGGGCGAGGGCGAAGAAGGCGGCGAGTCCCACGGAGTCGCGTGACATCGACCCGGTCCCGTGACCGCGACCGCTCGACGGGGCTCGGTGAGCGCGGGGCGTGACCGGCGTCCCGCCGATCCCGCCCCGCGCGGTCAGCCGCCTGCCGTCGTCCCCTCCGGGCGGCCGGGCGCGCTCACGTCAGCCAGATCGAGCGCCAGTCGCTCAGCTCGTGGAAGCGGCGCAGCTCCGCGAGGCCGCTGAGCCAGCCCATCCAGCCCGCGTACGGAGGGTTGTCCGGGTCGAAACCGCTCTCCACGAAGGTGAGCCGCGTCGCGCCGCCCGAACCCTCCAGCTCCCAGCTGGAGACGCCGAGACCCGGCCACTCCAGGGAGAGGCTGCGGCCGGGCTCCAGCGCGACGACCTTCGCGGGCGTGTCGTTGGCCTCGAAGCCGCCCATCGCGAACCGCCCTCCGACGTACGGCTCGATGTCGATCTTGTAGCCGAACCACCGGCTGAACTGCTCCGCGTCGACGAGCGAGTCGAAGACCGCCTGCGGCGAGCCGCCGACGACGATCTCCTCCCGCATGACCGGGGAGGTGAAGTCCGCCTTCGGCGTGAGCCGGCGGCCCTCCAGGTGGTCGACCAGGTTCGCGATCGACAGGCACCAGAACGTCTGCGTGGTCCCCAGGACACCCTGGTCGGCCAGCGCGGCCTCCCGGTCGAAGTGGGTCTGCGTCAGCGACACGACGGTCGACTCCGCGCTCTCCTCCTCCAGGGTGATCTCGACGGTCGTCTCCTCGCCGCCGAGCAGCCACGCGAAGCGCAGCGTGTGGTCGTCGACGTGCAGCGGGCGCTGGTGGGGGGCGTCCCCCTCGGGGGTGTGGCGTCCCCAGAACGCGTACCGGTGCGGCAGCTCGACCTCGGCGTGCTCGGCCAGCCAGGCGCGCAGCTCGCCCGGGTCGGTCAGAGCGTGGTGGACCGCCTTGAGCGGTGCGGTCACGCGTGCGCGCAGCTTCATCGGGTCACTCACGGGGTTCTCCCTTGGGATAGCAGGCGACGGCGATCTTGAAGGCGTCCCCTTCGGCGCCGCCGTAACGGGTGAAAAGATCTTGTAGTGCCGCCTGGAGGTCGTTCAGGAACTCTTGGCGGCGCTCGGGAAGCATGCGGATCTCGCCGGACACGCCGACGGACGGCAGCTCCGGCGCGGTCCGGTCGAGGGCGCCGATGTCGGCCTGGACCTCCTCCATGAGGTCCAGCAGGTAGCCCAGGCCCAGCTCGTCGCGGGTCGTGCGCAGGCCGATCCGGCCGACGAGGCGGGGTGAGAGCCAGTAGGAACGGGCGCTCGCCTGGTAGACGCCCTCGTGGATGCCGCGCACCCTGCGCTCGGTCACCTGGGTCACCAGGCCCGCCTCCGCCAGGCGTTTGACGTGGTAGTAGACCCGCTGCGGGGTCTGGTCGAGCAGGGCCGCCACCTCGGTGCACGATCGCGGCTCGGCGAGTTGCCGCAGCACCTCGATGCGCTGCGGCTTGAGCAGGGCCTCGGCCTGCTCGATCTGCTCCAGGTACAGGACGTCTCTCATCGCAAAATCAATCTTGTACGTAAAATTATTTTTTGTCAATGGACGGCGCCGGGCTCGCAGGCCACCGGTCAGGAGAGGGGCGGTGCGGGGCTCACCTGTCTTCCGGAGGCGGCCGCATCGCCCCCAGAAGGACGTCGAGGGTCACGCGGGCGAATCCGATCCGGGCGTCGCTCGCCCCGTACGGCAGCCACAGGGCACCCGCGTGCAGCAGGCCGCCGCAGGAGTACACGACGTTGGGCACGTACCCCTCCCGCTCGGTGTCGCCGGGGGTGAGGAGCGTGCCCGGCAGCTCGGCGACGACGCGGTGCGGCTCGTCCAGGTCGAGCAGCAGCGCGCCGATGGCGTAGCGGCGCATCGGGCCGACGCCGTGGGTCAGGACGAGCCAGCCGGACCCGGTCTCCAGGGGGGATCCGCAGTTGCCGACCTGGATCAGCTCCCAGCCGCTGCGGGGGGTGTGCAGCGGCACCGGCCGCTGCCACCTGCTGTCGTCGCCGAGGGTGGTCAGGCCGATGGTCTCGCCGTCGGAGCGGCACAGCGCGAGCCGCCGCCCGCCCACCGGGCGCGGGAACAGCGCCATCCCCTTGTTGGTGGCGGCGGGCCCGCGCAGCGGGGTGATCTCGAAGGTGCGCAGGTCGTCGCTGGCGAGCATGCGCGAGCGGATGTGCCGCCCGTCGTAGGCGGTGTAGGTGGCGCGGTACGAGGGCCTGCCGTCCTCGTCGACGATCCTCACGAAACGGGCGTCCTCCATCCCGTTGCTCTCGGCCGGGGTGGCGGGCCAGAGCACCCGCCGCTCGATCGGGACGTCGGCGGGGAAGGTCACGGCGTAGTCGGCGGTGGTCGCCCGGCGCAACTCCTCCACGATGCCGTGCGTGGTGGTACGGGTGAGCAGGTCGGCGGGGAGACGGGCGACCGCCCGCTCGAAGTCGTCGTCGTCGAAGAGCTCGGGCAGCGAGCCCAGCACGGTCACGGAGACCTCGTCGTCCCGGCCCTCGTCGGTGAGCGCGGCGGCGAGCAGGTCGCGCCGGTGGGGGACGGCGTGCCGGGGACCGGTGGTCAGCGGCCCCGAGCGACCGGCGACGACGAGCTCGTCGCCGGGACCGAGCACCGCCGTGGCGAAGCCGATGGACGACAGGTGGCCCTCGCCGATCTGCCGCGTGCTGATCACCACGCGCAGCTGTTCCGGGCCCAGGCCGGACTGGTCGGGGTGGGCGACCATCGAGGGGTTGCACAGCGCGGCGCCCTCGACCGCGTACTCGTGGCTGAAGTAGGCGCCGACCAGGAGGCGGGCCGCCGGTCGCAGGTCGATATGGCTCGGGACCCGGTAGCGGACCAGGTCGTAGTGGTGCAGGAAGGTCGTCGCGAGATCGGGGTGCCGGTCGCCGAACCCCCGCAGCGTCTCCTCCAGGAGCGCGGCGGTCTCGTCGTGGCCGAGAAGCGTGATGCGGTCGATCAGGGCGGCGGCCCTGCTGCGCGCCAGGGCGGCGTCCTCACCGGGCACGAAGAGCTTGATGATCACTCTTCGCGGGTCGGGGGCGAGGGTCTGGCCGAGCCGGACGGCCAGGTCCCGAACGGTCATGACACCTCACCGGGGGGTCTCGGGGGCAGGACATGCTCCTCTGCGGGGGAGGCGGCAGGGAGACCGCGTTTTTCGGAAGCGGCCGGGACGCGGCACCGTCCGGGTGAGACGGCGGGGAGACCGCGTTTTCCGGAAGCGGCCGGGACACGGCCCCCTGCGGGGGAGGCGGCGGGGAAGCCACGTCTTCTGGAGGCGGCCGGGACGTCGTACCCCACGAGGAGATCCGCGAGATCCGCGAGATCCGCGAGATCCGCGAGATCCGCGAGGCCCGCCGGGGCGCGGCGGTCTCCGGGGGGCGCGGCCGGGGCGCGACGCCGGGTGAGGGTCGCGCCATATCCCGTCATGACACCCATGACATCACCCCGCCGGTCCCGTGACCAGGCCGGGACGCCCCTCAGACGTCCTCACTCCGCTCGCCCGCCAGGTGCTCGGCGTGCTGCAGGGTGGAGATGAGCGCGAGGGTCGACTCCGCGCCCTGGTTCAGGTTGGGCCCGTACAGGGTGAGGCCGTCGTAGCCGCCGCCGGTCGCGGTGTCCCACATCGCCGCTCCCCGGTCGTTGGCGCCCTGGAACCACGCCGACGCCCGCCGTACCCCCACCCGCCAGGAGGGGTCGCCGGTGACGGCCCACGCCGTGGCGCAGGCGTCGGCGAGCGCGGCGACCTCGATCGGCTGCTGGTCGTAGCGGTCCCGCGGCCCGTGCCGCCGCCAGCCGGCGACGGGCACGACCGACAGCCGCCCGTCCCTGGTCTGGATCTCGTGGAGCCAGGCCAGCATCCGCAGGCCGTCGGCGAGCGTCGCGCCGTCGCCCCCGAGGTGGCCCGCCGAGATGAGCACCTCGGCGAGGGCGGCGTTGGCGTACGTCAGCTCGGGCTGCGGCCACGGCCAGCCGGGGTCGGCGGAGGGGACGCCGACGGCGAGGGCGGCGTCCGCGAGCAGGTCCGCGGCCGGGGCGTTGCCCGGCAGGACGCGCAGGACCTCCGCCGCGCCGAGCCCGGCGAACACCATCGCGCGCGGGTGCGTGGACCGCCTGGTGGCGCCGACGGCGAAGGAGATCAGGGCCTCGTCGCGGATCCACGGGGCGGGGTTGCGGGCCGCCGCGGTGCCCAGGCCCCACAGCGCCCGGCCCCACCAGTCTCCGAGACCGGGCTCGTCGGTCCAGCGCCGGTCGTGGGAGAGCCGGTTGTGGAACGCGCCCGAGCCGTCCTGCGCGTGCGTGAGGAAGGCCAGGTAGCACTCGGCGAGCCGCCGCACCTCGGGGGCCGGGGCCGGTTCGCGGCTGGTGACGACGAGCCCGCGGGCGACGTCGTCGGTGCAGTAGCCGTGCTGGCGGCGGACGACGGCGTGCCTGGCGTGTTCGAACAGGCCGGTGTCGTCGCTCAGCCGCTCCAGGTGCCGGAAGCCGGGGGTGGCGGGGGCGACCGTGGGGGACGCGTGGGGGGCGGGGGTTGTGGAGGTCACGGCAGGGCCACCGCCACGGCCGCCGGACGTCCGGTGAGCAGCCCTCGGGCGAGCTCCTCGTAGCGCGCCGCCACGGCGGGCCACAGCAGGGTCGGGACCAGGGCGTGGGTGCGGTTCCTGAGGTCCTCGGCCAGGCCGGGCTCGGTGAGGATCCGGCGCACGGCAGAGGCGAGCGCCGCGGGGTCCTCGTGCGGTACGAGCAGGCCGGGCCCGCCGGTGAGCAGCTCCACGGCGTGCGGGAAGGACGTGGCGACGACCGGCACCCCGGCGGCCACCGCCTCGATCAGGACACCGGAGGTCACCTGCTCGTGCGAGTCGTACGGCAGCACGACCACGTCGGCCGAGCGGATCAGCCGGATCAGCGAGGCCTGGTCGCGGTAGACCGGGTCGTACCGCACGGAGGCGGCCACGCCGAGCCGCTCACCCATCCGCCGCAGCCCGTCGCGGTAGGCCTCCCCGTGGTGTTCGAGCACCTTGGGGTGGGTCTTGCCCGCGATCGTGTACGTGGGCGAGGGAGACAGGTCCCCCAGCCGGGCGAGCGCCCGCAACGCCCACTCGATGCCCTTGCCGGGGCCGATCAGCCCCCAGGTGAGCAGGTGCGGCCGCAGGCGGCGCTGGGCCGGGACGCGCATGTGGTCGGCGGCCCCGTGCGGGATGACGAACACCTTGCCCGCGTCGACGTGGTAGCCCGAGAGCAGCCGGTCGCGGGCGGTGCCGGTCATGGTGACCACCGCGCCCGCGGCCTCCACGATCTGCTCCAGCAGCCTTCGCTGCCGGGGGGTCGGCCGGGTCAGCACGGTGTGCAGGACCACGATGCTGGGCACCATGAGGTGCCGCAACAGCGGCAGGACGTCCTGGCCGTCCGTGCCGGGATAGATGCCGTACTCGTGCTGGACCACCGCGACGTCGAACCGCTCCAGGGCGGAGGCCGCGGCCTTCCAGCTCTCGTGCCCGCCGGGGGCCCAGGTGTGCACGACCCCGGGCCCGGGGCGCTCGTCGTCGGCGTCCGTGGTGACACGGACGATCCCGCCGCGGGCGCCACCCTCGGTGAGGTGGGCGGCCAGGGCGGAGTTGAAGGTCGCCAGCCCGCACTGTGTGGGCGGGTGGGTGCTGAGAAATCCGTATGTACAGGCCACTGCCAAGCCTTCCGGTCATCGGCCGCCCCGTCTCACGGGTGCGGACCTCACGCGGTGAAGACGTCCATCGGCCAGCGTGGTGGCGGATGGAGCTGAAGCCTGACGCCGGGGGCCGTCCTCGTCGGGGCCCGGCTGCCGCGACCCCGCAGAGGATCGCGGGGGCTACGTCACTCCGACAGTATCAGGGGATTACGCTCGGTCCACTATGTCGCGGTAGATGCGTAAATAATTGGTCACCATTTTTTCCACGCCGAATCTGCGTTCGGCCTGGGCACGGCAACCCGCCCGGTCGATCTCGCCGACGCGGGAAACCGCGGTGACGGCCTCCTCGACGGTGTCCACCAGGAAGCCCGTCACGCCGGGGTCCACGACCTCGGCCATCGACCCGCGCCGGTAGGCGACCACGGGGGTGCCGCAGGCCATCGACTCGACCACCGACAGGCCGAAGGGCTCGTCGAACGCGATGGGATGCAGCAGGGCCGCGCTCCCGCCGAGGATCTCGGCACGCCGTTCCGGGCCGACCGAGCCGAGGAACCTGACCCGCTCGCCGTCGACGTGCGGGGCGACCAGTTCCTCGAAGTACCGCTGGTCCTGGACGATCCCGCAGACGGTCAGCGGCAGCCCGGCCCGCCGCGCGATCTCGATCGCCGTGTGGGTCCCCTTGTCGGGGTGGACCCGCCCGAAGACGACCAGCCCCCGGCCGCCCCGGGGGTCGAAGGGCAGGAGCCCGAGGTCGATGCCGTGGTGAACCGTGGCGACGTAGTCGAGCTCGGAGGAGCGGTCGGCGTCGGAGATGGAGACGTAGGCCGACCGGGCACGGGCGTACGCGGGCAGGATCCCCGCCCCGGAGAACCCGTGGACCGTGGTGAGCAGCGGGGCGCGGCAGTGGCCCGCGAAGGCGAGGGGCAGCCAGTCGAGGTGGCTGTGCACGAGGTCGAACTCGGCGGAACGCCCCAGCGCGTGCGCGACGTGCATCGCCTCCCACACCCGCCCGTCGAGGGACGGATCCTCGGCGTACCCGGTGGGGCAGACCCCGTCGAGCGTCCCGGAGGTGATCGAGTCGAGGGTGGCGAAGAGCGTCACGTCGACGCCCCTGGCGGTCAGTCCCTCGGCGAGCAGGCTGGTGACCTGCTCCCACGGCCCGTAGTGGCGCGGCGGCGTACGCCAGGCGACCGGTCCCAGCAGGGCCACCTTCAGCGGGGCCGCTTCCACCGGAGCCGCCTCGGGCGCGGCACCTCCCGGCGAAACCGCCTTCACCGGTCACCGGACCCGGGGCGTCCCCGTCTCCGGCCCTCCCGAGACCTCACAGATTCACTCCTCTGCCGGACTGGTAAGGACAGAGCCAGGCAAAAACTACGCTGTCGAAATTCACCAGCATGGTGTGAGGTGTCCGACCGGCCGTCTCGGTGACCTGGAGCCTGACCACCGACCCGTCCCGCATCCAGCCCGCCACCTCGTCCTCGGTGGGCTCGTGCCCGTGCAGGCGCAGCATCAGGTCGTGTGGCTGCCCGGCTATTCGCAGGTGCAACTCGCACGCGGGCTCGGTATCCGCCATGTTTCGCCGTCCAGATGTCCATATGCGTAGACCCGGCGGAGTTGTCGGCGTCTCATCGAGCGTACTCCTCGCACCGGAAACCACCCCGGCCGGGCGAACGCCCCCCACAATCCCTGATTCCCCGGCCCGGCCGGACCTGAGCCGGACCTGAACCGGATCTGCGCCGGACCTGAGCCGAACCCGAGCCGGATCTGCGCCGGACCCGAGCCGGATCTGCGCCGGACCCGAGCCGAATCTGAACCGAACCTGCGCCGAACCCGAGCCGGACCTGTGGCGAATCCCGGCCGGATCCCCGCCAGACCCCCGCCAGACCCCCGCCAGACCCCTGCCGGATCCCCGCCGAATGCGTGCCGGATCCGTGCCGGACACGGCGTCGCGGGCGCCGCCGGATATCCCCGCGCGCCCGCGTTCGGGGGTGCGAGCCGCCCGTACGGCGCTGTCCCCGGCGTCCCCGCCCGCGTGATTTGAAATGGCTTGCCCTGATCGTCGAGTTAGTAATTGAAATGCATGACAAATGGTTTTTCTGTCCTGTCACTGAGCGGCCAATGGGCATTGAATTGTTGATTCTCGTGGAAATTTTCCGCAATCCGCGGTCTCATATTCCAGCCAGTTCTTTCGGGATCATTACTGGAAAGAGGAGAGTCATATGACCAATTCGCGAAGAATAACGGCACTCGCGGCCGCGCTCGCGACGGCGGTCAGCCTCGGGGCGGCCGGTGCGCAGGCGTCGGCGAAGGCCGCGGAGTCCTCGGTGGTGGCCGCGCCTCCGGCGCAGGGGCTGCGGATCACCCGCTTCCTCGGCGAGCAGCGCCTGCCGCACAGGATGCGGTTCCGGGGGACGACCGTGGGCGGCTTCTCGGGTTTCGACCGTGACCCCCGCACCGGCACCTGGTACCTCATATCCGACGACCGGTGGCGCTACAACCCGGCCCGCTTCTACACCGGCCGCCTCGACATCCACCCGGTCACCGGCGCGTTCACCGGGGTGAACCTCACCGGCGTCACCACCCTGCGGCGCCCCGGCGGGAGCCCCTACCCGGCCTACGGCCAGCCCAGGTCGGCCGATCCCGAGTCGATCCGCTACGACCGGTGGAGCCGCAGGCTGCTGTGGGCCAACGAGGGTGATCGGCCCGACACGGCGAACCCCAACATCCCGGTGTCCGACCTCTCCGTCCGCTGGACCAACGGCGAGGGCCGCCACCTCGGGGAGCTGCCCGTTCCCCGCAACCTGAAGATGACCGCCACCACCAGCGGTCCCCGGCGCAATTTCGGGTTCGAGGGGGTGACCTTCACGCAGCGGAGCATCGCGGCCGTCACGGAGGGCCCGCGGTACGAGGACGGCGCGCCGCCGACCGTGACCCAGGGCGCCACGGCCCGCATCACCGTCTGGGGCCGCGACGGCCGGCCGCGCGGGCAGTACGCCTACCCGATCGACAAGCTCCCGGCGGCGCCGATCCCGGCGAACGGCAAGTCCGACAGCGGGGTCTCGGAGATCCTGGCGATCGACGACAACCGCTACCTCGCCCTGGAGCGCTCCTGGATCGAGGGCGTCAACTACAAGGCCAAGCTGTACGAGATCGACCTGCGCGGTGCCACGAACGTGCTGGACCGCGACAGCCTCACCGCCGGACGCCCGTACCGCCCCGTTTCCAAGCGGCTCGTCACCGACTTCGGCACCGTGCGGCCGCCGCTGCAGAACCTGGAGAGCCTCGCCTGGGGGCCGCGCCTGCGCAACGGCGAATGCACGCTGGTGGTCGGCTCCGACGACAACTTCGACGCCAACGAGGCCACCCAGTTCCTGGCCTTCGCCGCCCGGGGCTGCGACGGCCGTTGAGATAGCACCGGCCGGCCGGTGCCGCCGCCGACCGCGAGGTGAGGGCGGCCCGGCCAGTGAGGAACCTCGGCATGGCCGGGACCCGCGACCCGGGTCCCGGCCGTGTCCGCTGTCCGGCTGTCTCTCTGACCGGGAACCGCCGTCCCGGCCATGTCCGCTGTCCGGCCGCCTCCCCGACCGGAAACCGCCGTCCCGGCCATGTCCGCTGTCCGGCCGTCTCCGGGACCGCGACACCGCCGTCCCGGCCCCGGCCCCCCCTCGACGGGTCCGGCCCCTCCCCCCGTGGGAGCCGTCATGCTGATGGCGTGAACGACGAACACCTGCCGATCGGGCGGTTCGCGCGGCTGTGCCGGATCAGCGTCAAGCGGCTGCGCCACTACGACGAGCTGGGCCTGCTGCCCCCGGCCCACGTCGATCCGGACACCGGCTACCGCTACTACCGGCCCGACCAGGCACGCGCCGCGATGCTGATCGGCCTGCTGCGCTCGCTCGACGTACCCCTTCCCTCGATCGGACGGGTGCTGTCCGGCGAGACGGGCGTGCTCGGCGGCGTGCGCGACCGCATGGAGGCCGATCTCGCGCGCCGCGAGCGCAACGTCGCCGCGCTCGAACGCATCCTGTCCGAGGGCCTGCCCCGGCCGGAGGTGACGGTCGTCCGCGAGCCAGCCCGGCGGGTGGCCGTCGTACGGGACACCGCGCCCGAGGAGCGGATCGGCCCCGTCACCTCGGCGTGCGTGGCCCGGTTGCTCGCGGCGGCGGGCCCGCCGGACGGGCTGCTGGCCGGTCTCTTCCCGCTCGACATGGCGGAGGAGGTGGCCGTGGCCGTCGCGCTGGAGACGTCCGGGGACGTCCCGGGGACCTCTCCGGGCGTCCTTCCCGGTGGCCGGTACGCGTCGGCGACCCATGTCGGGGCGTACGACCAGATCCCCCTCACCGCGCACGCGCTGCTCGCCTGGGTGGGCGAGCGCGGGCACACGCCGCACGGCCCGCTGCGCGAGGTGTACGTCTCCGACCCCGCCACCACGCCGCAGGACCGGCTGGTGACACACCTGATGATCAAACTGGAGGACACCGGGTGACCGGGGGCTCGGCCGCCCTGGCCTGAGCCGCTCCTACCATCCCCGACGGGAACGCGGAAGCCGCCACGGCATTACGCCGGTCCCAAAACACCGGGAATGTCCGTATCAAAGTCATGCGAGGATTCATCGTGATTGGCGGATCTCCGCCGTGGGAGGTCGCCTGACCGGGGTCGTTCCGGCCGCGGGGATCCCTGCCCGGACGCTTCTTGACACTCTCTCCCAGATGGCCAAAAATAAGTAAATTTCTGGATTCGCGGCGATCTTCGGATCTTCGCCGGTATAACCCCATCTTCTGGACCATCTGTCCACTTGTTCGATTCCCGTCGGGTTCGTCTTTTTGGCGCTAGAACTTCGTTCAAATAATGACAAATTTAATGATTTAGCTATACGATCGCCGTTCGTGGTTGGAGTTGATCTTTCAGGAACCCGATTGGCCAACGACCTGTTCTTTGTCATGCATGACAACGCGACCGGCCGGATGAGGCTTCACGCCCGCCTGACCGGTCTGGGACTGGCCGCCGCCGTACTGGGAGAACTGATGCTCGCGGGGCGGATAACCGTGGGGTCGGCGGCGGGGCAGATCCGTCTCGTCGTCCTCGACGCGGCGCCGCCCCAGGACGCGCTCACCCGGACCGCCCTGGGGCACATCGTCGCCGAACCCGCGCACCGTTTCCGTACCTGGCTGCAGTTCCTCGCCCGTACGGCGGTCGCCGACGTGGCGGACCGGATGACCGCGGACGGGCTGCTGCGCCCGCCCGGCCGGCGTCCGTCGCGGCGGCGGACACCGGTCGACGTGAACGTCGCGGGCTGGCCCGTGGGACGCGTCAACCTGGCGATCCAGCGCCGTGAACCACTCAACGTCCAGGACGGCGTCCTGCTGGGGCTGCTCGTCGCGACCGGCGGCGACCAGCTCGTCCTGTGGGAGCAGAACCCGGCGTATCTCTCCGGCACGGTCGCCGCCCTCCCGGCGCCGCTCCAGGAACTGATCGCCCAGACCGAGGCCGCCGTCGGCGACGCCGTCATCACCCGCCGCTGAGCTCACCCCCCTCATCTCCAAGGAGTCCCCCCGATGTCCGTGACAGAGCAGAGAACCGGAGCGGTCTCCGCCGCACTGGCCCAGGACCGCCTTGGCGTGCCCTCCGTGGTCTTCTTCGTCATCTCTGCGGCGGCGCCGCTCACCGTCATCGGCGGCTCGGTGACCGCCGCCTACGCCGCGACCGGCGTGACCGGCGTGCCGCTCGCCTTCATCCTGCTCGGCGCCATCCTGGGCCTGTTCGCCGTCGGCTACGTGACGATGGCCCGTCACGTCGTCAACGCCGGGGCGTTCTACGCGTACACCGCGAAGGGGATCGGCAGGCCGGTGGGGGTGGCGACCGCGTGGGTCGCGTTGCTGGCCTACAACGCGCTCCAGGTGGGGCTCTACGGCATGATCGGCGCGGCCGCCCAGCCGCTGATCGCCGGCTGGTTCGGCGGCTCCCCGCCCTGGTGGGTCATCGGGCTGGTCGCCTGGGTGCTGACCGGGGCGCTCGGCCTCATGCGGGTCGACGTGAACGGGAAGGTCCTGTCGGTCCTGCTGCTGACGGAGATAGCCGTCGTCGTCCTGTTCGACATCGCGGACCTGCTCAACCCGTCGGCCGCGGGGTACAGCCTCGACGTCTTCGACCCGTCGAACCTCTTCGTCCCCGGGATCGGGGCGGTGGTCGCGATCTGCATCGCGTCCTTCGCGGGCTTCGAGTCGTCGGTGGTGTTCTCCGAGGAGACCAAGGACCCCAGGCGCACGGTGCCGATCGCGACCTACGTCGCGCTCGCCGTCATCTCCGGGCTCTACGCCGTCTCGTCCTGGGCGATGACCGTGCCGATCGGCTCGGACAAGATCGTCGAGACCTCGCGCGAGCAGAGCTCGAACCTCCTGTTCAACCTGGCGGGACAGCACTTGGGCTCGACCATCGCCACCATCGGCTCCCTCCTCTTCGTGACGAGCCTCTTCGCCGCGCTGATCGCCTTCCACAACACGATCTCCCGCTACGTCTTCGCCCTCGGCAGGGAGAGGGTCCTGCCCGAGACCTTCGGCCGCACCTCCCCCCGGACCGGCGCCCCGGTCAACGGCTCGGTGGCGCAGAGCGTCATCGGGCTGGCCACGATCGTCGTCTACGCGGTCCTCGGCCTGGACCCGGTCGTCCAGCTGTTCTTCACCGTCGGATCGTTCGGCGGCCTGGGGCTGCTCATGATGCTGGCGGCCACCTCGGTCTCCGTGCTGGTCTTCTTCTCCAAGAACCCCAACGAGGAGAACGCCTGGCGGACCCGGATCGCCCCGGCCATCTCCTCCGTCCTGCTGCTCGTCGTCATCGTGCTCGTCCTGCTCAACTTCGACACCGTGCTCGGCGTCGCCCCCGACTCCCCGCTCCGCTGGATCATGCCCGCCATCTACTTCGTCGCCGCGGGCTTCGGCGTCATGTGGGGACTCGCCCTGCGGCGCAACCGGCCGAAGGTGTACGCCAACATCGGGCTGGGCGCCCAGGCGGCCGTGGGAGGGAACGAATGACCGAGATCATTCGCGTCCGGAACACCCCCGGGGCCGCCGAGACCGTCGGCGCGATCATCGCCACCTCCTTCCACGAGCAGGAGGTCTCGGCCTGGATGATCCCGCCGGACGAGGACCGCCGCCGGGTGATGCCCCCCTTCTTCTCCATGCTCAGCGAGGGCGCCCTCACCCACGGCGAGATCCACGCGACGGCCGACATGTCCGCCGTGGCCGTCTGGTACCACAAGGGCGTCGAGCCGCTTCCCGACGTCCCCGGCCGGGCCGACCGGGTGAAGGCGTTCGCCGGTCCCCACGCGGAGCGCATCGAGCAGATGGGCGAGGAGATGGAGAGGCGCCATCCCCACGAGCCGCACCACTATCTGGCGTTCCTCGCCGTGCTCCCCGGGCACCAGGGGCGGAAGACGGGGACCCGGCTGCTGGAGGAGTACCACCGCGGGCTCGACGAGGCGGGGATCCCCGCGTACCTGGAGGCCAGCAGCACCCGCAGCCGCAGCCTCTATCTGCGGCACGGCTACCGGGACCTCGGCGACCCGCTGGACCTGCCCGGCGGCCCGCCGATGTTCCCGATGTGGCGTTCGCCGAACCCCTGACCCCCGATCGAGGCCCGGCACCCGATCCCGGGAGGCCGGGCCGGGGTCAGGCGCGGGTCAGGCGCGGGTCAGGTGCAGGCGGACCTGGGTGCCGGGCGGGCCGGTGCGGATCTCCACCAGGTCGCAGACCTGGCGGACCACCCACATGCCGTGGCCGCGGGGGCCGGCGAGGTCGGGCGGCAGGTAGCCCGGGAACGGGGTGCCCATGTGCCCGGGGTCGGTGACGTCGCAGCCGATGGCCGGGCCCTCGGTCCACAGCCGGATCTCGCCGTGCCCGCCGCCGTGCTCGACGGCGTTGGTGACGACCTCGTTGACGGCGAGCAGGAGCTTCTCGACCTGCTCGCCCGACAGGCCGGAGGTGACCGCCCACGCGCTCACCCGCCGCCGCATCCGGGACAGGTCGGCGTCGAACCGGACGGTCACCCCGGTCCCGGCGGGCGGCGGAGGCAGGGGACGGTGGTCGGCGGCGTGGGTGAAGGCCGCCGGGTCGCCGTACTCCCGGCTCGCCCGCGAGTCACCGTCGACCAGCAGGTCCGGGTGGGTACGGCGGGCGTCGGCGACGACGCGGCCGGGCAGCGTCCGCGTGTCGTAGGGGCAGACGATCCAGGCCGGGCTGCCGGCGAAGGCGACGTTGAGCATCGCCTCGTAACGCGTCCACTCCGCCTCCTGCCGCTCGTCGCGGCCGTGCCAGACGGGCTCGCCGATGATGCGGATCCGCCGGTGGGCGGGCGAGTAGGTGGTGACGTAGGAGTTGTAGGCGGCCAGCGTCCGGCCGGGCGCGTCGTACCAGCGCCGCGCGTTGACGAACTCCACCCGGTCCGCCGCGTCGCCCAGACCGGCTCTCAGCAGCTCGATGTTGGCCTCGGTGGTCACCGCGAGAACCCTGTCGTCGCGTGCCAGGCCGTCGAGGCAGAAGGGGGTGGTGGCGGAGAGGAAGGCCTGGTCGGTGCCGTACACCAGTGCCTGGTGGATCAGCCCGGACGCCGCGTCGGCGGGCCGGGCGGTGACGCCGCTCATGCGGGGAGGGCCTCCGAGTCGAGTATCAGGCCGGGTGTCCGGTCCCAGCCGACCAGGCGGACGACCTCGCCCAGCATGGGAGCCAGGTTGAGCACCAGGAGGCGCCGTCCTCGCGGGAGACGGGCGGCCGTGTGTGCCAGGTCGCGCAGGCCCGCCACGTCGATGAACTCCAGGCCGGCCATGTCCAAGCGTACGTCCGCGCTCGAATCGGCGTCCAGGATCGTGCGCAGCACCGAGGTGTTCCTGTGGTCGACGGTGCCGATCACCCGCAGCACCCGGGCGCCGGCGGCGTCGAAGGACGGGACGACCCGGAGCTGGCCGTCGTGGAACAGGGCGTTCATCCGCACGTCGTCCGGGTGGCTGCCGGTCAGGGCGTCGAGCCGGCCGGCGGGGAACAGGCGCGTGTCGTACTGGCAGATCGCCGCCGACAGCCCCTCGGCGAACAGGGCGGTGACGCGGCGTTCGTACTGTTCGAGCTGTTCGGCGCCCGGTACGTCGCGAAGGGCCCAGCTCATCTCCCCGCTGACCCGGAACCCGGTGAACCCCGCCTCCAGGCTAGCCTCGATCTCGCGCCGTAGCGCGGTGATCATCTCGTCGGCGTCGAACCGGCCCGAGGCGAGGTAGCCGTCGTCGCTGGAGACGATGTCGAGCCCGCCCGTCCGCATCGCCGAGGTCACGTCGATCCCGGCGTCCTCCAGCCAGTGACGTACCCGGCCGGACGCCGGGCCGTCGGTGAAGTACACCACCCTCTCCCGGCGTTCCAGGCCCGCGGAGACGAAGGCGGAGACCACCTCGCGCTGCTCGTCCTCGTGCGAGAACGCCAGGCACAGGTGATCGCCCAGCTTCACGTCCTTGACATGGCGCATCACGTCACCCATCACGAGCTCTTCGAGGAAAGGGGATATTTCGGATATTTCGTAGTACGTGCCAGGTAAGCCTATACAGCCCGTCCCCGCCCGGAGCGGGCCCGTCGCCGCCGAGACGGCCCCGTCCACCGTCGCGTCCACCGTCGCGTCCGCCGTCACGTCCGGGAACGATTCCGAAGGCGGTTCCGCGTTTGGTCCGCCGAAAGCCGCATTGCCGCCCGTTATCGGGGTATCGCGGGGGTCCGCCATCGGTACGCGGCCAGGGAGGGCTGAGGTGGATCGTCACAAGCAGGCGTTGTGGGTGCGGGTGACCCATCGCGGGCACTGCAGCGTGCTGGAGGTGGGCGGGCACCTGGACTTCATCACCGCTCCCACGCTCACCAGGCACGTCAACGAGGTCTGGGAGCTGAGCGCCGGTCCCCGCCTGGTGCTGGAGCTGTCGCAGCTGACCTTCTACGACTCCACCGCGCTGGGGATCCTGGCCAACACCCGGCAGCGCATCCAGGACACCGCCACCGGACGGCTCCTGTTCGCGGGCGTCCCGGACGGCCTGCGGCATCTGCTGCGCCGCACCGGCCTGCTGCCCCGCTTCGAGCTGCGCGACGACACCGAGGAGGCCGTCACCGAGCTGCTCCCCTCGGAGTGACGCACCACTCCTACTCTCACGAGGACGGAAAACCTGTAGTCGCCGGTGTAGACATTCGTGTGGAGCGGGGGTATGGTTTCTGACATCGCAAGGAACGGATCCACGAGGGCGACGCAGGACTCAGGCATCACGACGAGTCGCCCGGACGAGCGTGGACAGTGGAAGACGACGTGGAAAGACGGCAGAAGGTCGGACGTGCCAGGGCCGAGCAGGTGAAGGGTCCCGGCCGTGGACGCGCTGCCACAGCGGTAACGGTGAAAGAAGTGCGACGTCGGACGTGCCAGGGCCAGCGCAGTCGAAAAGGTCCCGGCCGTGGACGCGCGGCATGGCAGATGAGGTCGAAGAAGTACGCATAGCGAAGGGAGTGTTGAACGCCATCAGGATCGCCCGTCGCCGGCTGATGTTCCGCCGCACGGGTACCGCAGTCCCACGGATTGGAAGGTGGTCTACGGTCACGCATACGCGATCCCCGCATCCCCGTCCCATCGGACGGCCGGTGCGGAAGAAACGGATCGGCCCCCAGGGCCGATAGATGGTGTTGAACCTCGTGGGCCCCGGCGCTTCAAGGCGCCGGGGCCCCTGTCGGCATTACAGGAAGGTTGTATGGATCAAGCACCGACGACGGTGGCCGTCCGCGTCGAGCCCAGGCTCCGCGACACCGCCGACAGGACTGGAACGGCCCACCGGGTCACCATCGTGAGGAGGGCCGATGGGCTCGGGTGACGTCTCCGGTCACCGGTTCGACGACGAGGACTACCCCGCCTACAGCATGGGCCGGGCCGCCGAGATGCTCGGCGTCACCCCGGCCTTCCTGCGCAACCTGGGCACCGCCAAGCTGATCGAGCCGCAGCGCTCCGAGGGCGGCCACCGCCGATACTCGCGCTACCAGCTCCGCCTGGCCGCCCGCGCCCGCGAACTGGTCGACCAGGGCACCGCCCTGGAGGCGGCCTGCCGCATCATCATCCTGGAGGACCAGCTCGCCGAGGCCCTGCGGATCAACACCGAACTCCGGCGGAGCCGCGACCGCCAGTGAGGGACCCAGTGATGGACCCGGTGAGGAACCCCGCGCCGGGCGTGGGGTCAGGGGCCGGTGAGGCGCCGGTCTCCACGGGTGGTGACCACGAACACCTGCCAGTTGTAGTACGCGTAGTAGTTCCTGATGTCTCGCTTGATCTGGCGGGCGTGCAGCTGCACCGCGTCGACGTACGCGTAGGAGTGGTTGTAGGCGTACAGCGCGCGCCGGTAGTCGCGCGGCGCCCCCGACGCGCGCAGATAGTTGGCCGCGGCGAGCAGGGAGTCGCGGGTGTCCTGGATGTCACCGCCCATCCCGTACGCGTCCCAGGTGCGTGGCATGAACTGCATGGGCCCCTTGGCGCCGGTGTGGCTCGGTGACCGCACCCGGCCGAACTTGGTCTCGACGAACATCACCGCGGCCAGCACCTCCCAGTCGACGCCGAACTTCCGCTCGGCGTACCGGAAGTGGCCGAGCAGGAAGTCGGCGGGCTTGGCCGGCTGGACGCGGAACTTCGCCGCCCCGCTGATGGGCTTGACGAGGGAGCGCAGGCCCCGGCCCGCCGTCACGTTGTCCCTGGCCTGCCCGGCCAGGGCCTTCGGCAGCCTGGCGTAGGTGCGGGAGGCGATCTTCGGGTTGACGACGAGGTAGCGGTAGATGCGCTGCTGGTGCAGGGCCAGCAGCACCACCGGCTCGGGGGGCTGTCCCTTGGCGGGGTCGCCGTCGCGTCTCCAGTCGTCGATGGCGCTCTGGAGCCGCGCGGTGGTGGTGGTCAGGGCGCGGGCCAGCCGTGTCGGGTCGGCGGGGATCGCCGCGTCCGGGGCGGGCAGAGCGGGTGCCGCCTGCCCCGCGGGGGCCTGCCCCTCGGGCTCCGCCGCCGTCGACGGTGCCGTCGAGGGGGTGGAGGCCGCGGATGCGGTGTCCTGCGCGGTCGTGTCCTGTGCGGTTGTGTCCCGTGCGGTCGTGTCCCGTTCGGTCGTGTCCTGCGCGGCACCGGTTCGTGAGGCGGTGTCCTGCGCGGCGGCACTTTGTGAAGTGGCGCTTTGTGAGGTGGCGCAGCCGGAGACCGCGATGGCCATGCCGACGAGCGAGGCGATCACCGGCCTCCCGCGCGACCGGCCCGCGCGCGTGCCCCGCGCCCTGCCCTCTGGGATGCCTGGGACATCCGATATGTCAGAGACGTCCGGCTGCGCGGGCGTCGCCCGCCCGCTCGGCCGGTAGCCACGCTCCGGCCGTGAAACCTCCGCGCGCTGATCGTTCATCGGCCCCAACGTACCCGAGCGGCGGCCTCCCGGGCCGCTTTCCCGAACTTCCCGATTCCTTGAATTTCCTGAATTTCCCGAACAAACGGGACTCGTCGCGGGGGAGAGGCCGCGGCCCTCAGGCCAGGCCGGCGTGGGCGGCCAGGACGCGCCAGCCGTACTCGTTCGTGTGCACCCAGGTCCGGGTGTAGCGCATCCGTCCCGCGAACGGCTCCCCGGCGAACGTGCCCTCCAGCGTGCCGAGGAAGCAGGTGACACCCGTGCTGCCCTCGACGATCACGGTGAGGTCCTCCTGGACGAGTTTCGTCATGATCTGGGTCCGTGAGCGATGGTTGTGGAGATCGATTTGCTTCGCCCCCGGGTGGCACTCGCCGTCCGGCGGTCCGGTGAAGACGAGCTGCTCGTCGAGCAGCCGGTCCAGCATCTCGACGTCTCCGGAGAGCTGTGCCGCCTGCAGGCGCTGCTCGGCCTCGTGCAGCGCGTCGACGAGGGTGTGGTCGGTCATGGGGGTCCTTTCCTGCGAAGACATCCGAGAGCCTAGAGAACATCCGGCGGGAGCGGGCCGTCCGGCGTACGGCGGTACGGCCGCACGGCCGCACGGTCGCGCGGTCAGGGAAACGCCCGTGGGATGACCTTCCCAGGGCCCGGTGAGATGATCTTCCCAGGGTCCCGTGAGATGACCTTTCCAGGGCTCTGACCTGGGCGGCGACGTTGACCGGCCGCCACGGAAAGGACTTTGGTCCCGGCCCGGCGCGCCGAACAGCCCTGTTCCCGCCGGAGGGCCGGGGCCATCCTGGGATGCGGGGGAGCTGCGTGGTTGTCGGGGGAGAAGAATATGAGGCCGGTGATACAGAGGATCCTGTTCGGATCGATCCTGGTGATCGTGGCGATGGTGGGTGTCGCCGTGGCGTCCGCGATCGAGGATCGGCTTTCGCAGCCCCAGGGGTCCGACGCTCCGGCCGACCCGGACGAGCGGTCCACGGGCGGGGTGAGCGACGTGACCGAGATCAGCGAGTTCGACTATCTGACGCGGATGGTGCCCCATGATCAGGAGGCCGTCACCGCCGCGAAGCGGCTCCGGCGCTCCGGCACCCCGAGGATGCGCCGGCTGGGCGCGACGATCGCGGCCACGCAGGCCGCCGACATCGTCAGGATGAAGGGGTGGCTGGCCAGGTGGTACCCAAGGTGCGCCACGGCGGCCGGACACCAGCCGATGATGCGCGACCTGTCGAAGCTGTCGGGTGACGCGCTGGACAGGGCGTTCCTGAAAGACATGATCTCGCACCACAAGGCGGCGGTGATGATGTCCCAGCACCTCCTCAGGAACGGACCCGTACGGCACGAGGAGGTCGCGGCGTTCGCCCGCGGCCTGCGGGACACCCAGCACGCCGAGATATCCCGGCTGCAGCGATTGCTGGAGACCGGCCCGCGGGACGGGCACACCCGGCCGATCACACTGACCGGGCAGCCGGTGGCCCTCGCCCTGGCTCTGTCCCTGGCCCTAGCCTGATGATCTCCCAGCCGCCGGGAGGCCGGTCTTTCCGGTGGTGATCTTTCTGCCGATAGCCGGTGGCCGGTGGCCTTCGATCGATGGCCGATGACTTTCTGCCGTAACCGGCGACCGGTGCCCTTCGGCCGACGACCGGTGACCTTTGGCTAGTGAGAGGTGGTCACTCGTCATCGCCGCCCGCTTCGCGGCGCTCGCCCGTCGTTCCACGCCGGGAATCCGTCAGGTGCCGGCCGGACGCCGGAACGACCCGGATCTCCCGGCAGGTCCCGACAGGTCCCGATAAATCCCAGCAGGTCCTTGTACGATGCCGGGATCTCGGGGACCCCGGGCCGGGACGCGGGTGACCGCGTCCAGATCATCGCCGGGCGAGGTTGGAGTCGAGGCCTGTGAGCAGCAGTTCGGCGCCGAGAGGATTCGGCGACCTCTGGTCGAAGGACCGCGCACGACAGAACGCCGCGTACGAGGAGATGATGGGGGAGACCCGCGCCCCGGTCCCCTGGGCCTATGAGGTGTGGGACGAGGTGGTCGGCAACCTCACCCACGACGACAACCACAACCGGGCGATCGCGGCGCAGATCCTGTGCAACCTGGCGGTCAGCGACCCCGAGGAGCGCATCCTGAAGGGCCTCGTCCCGCTGGTGGAGGTGACCAGGGACAAGCGGTTCGTGACGGCGCGGCACTGCCTGCTGTCGCTGTGGAGGATCGGGCTCGCCGGGCCCGCGCAGCGAGCGGCCGTGGTCGACGCGCTCGCCGCGCGGTTCGGCGAGTGCGGGCCGGAGAAGAACTCCACGCTCATCAGGAACGACATCGTCGTCGGATTGCGCGATCTCCACAGGGCCACGGGCGACGAGACGATCGCGCGGCGGGCGGCGGCGCTCATCGAGACCGAGGACGACCTCAAGTACCGCCGCAAATACGAGAAGTCCTGGCGTCAGTGACCGCGGGAGCGGAGGAGCCCGTCCCCCGGTCCCGAGAGTGTCCGCGAAGGGCGCCCAGCCGTCGCTCATCCGCCCCGCCGCCGGTACCAGCCCCCGGACGGGAACCAACGCGGCGCCGATCCCGGAGGCCGTGCCGGTCACCACGGCCACCTTCCCGGACAGCGGTCCCCGCCCCATGATCCGCATCTCCAGAAGGCCGCGGACCACCTGATGACAAGGCCGAACGGCACCGAGGAGACCGTACTCGTCCTGTGCGCGGCCGGTCCCACCGAACACCGCGACCGTGCCAAGGGCTGAGCCCGGGGAGCGGACCCGGCTCAGGACGGTGGAACGGCTCCGGCTCACGACGCCGCCGTCCGGCTCACGACGCGGATCAGCACCGAGCGGTCTACGTCCAGTGACGGCGCCTCGACGCCGACGAGCCGCAGCACCCGGCCGGGCAGGGTCACCCCGTCGCGCTGCCACGGCGGGAGCACGGCGCCGGGCGCGGGCGGGGTGCCCGGGTGGACGGTCTCGACGGTGTAGGTCCGCTCGTCGTCGAGTCCGGGGAGCCGGACGCGTCCCGGCGGCCAGGTCGACGGGCGTTCGACGACGCTGAACGCGTACAGCGCCTCGCTCCGGTCGCCCGCCACGACACCCTGGAGGCGCAGCGCCGCGTCGGCGAGGTCGGCGTGCACGACGTCCCCCGAGTGCAGCAGCGCCCGGTGCTCCTTGTGGAACGCGATCCACCTCGCGAGCGCGGCGCGGGTCCCGTCGTCCATGGCGAGCAGGTCGGCCTCGACGCCGAGGTGCCCCCACAGCGCCTTCTCCGCGCGGTAGTCGAGCGGATGCGTGCGGCGGGTCGTGTGCGTCTCCCCGGCTCCGATGTGCGTGCCCTGCGTCTCCGGGGGCACCAGCAGCCCGGTCCAGCGCTGGATCTCCAGCCGCTCGTGCGGGTCGTTGCAGTCGCTCGGCCAGACCCGGTCGGCGTACTCCAGCACGCCGAGGTCGATACGGCCGCCGCCGCCGGCGCACGACTCGATCTCCAGCCCCGGGTGGGCGGCCTTGAGGTCCGCCATCAGCCGGTACGCCTGCCGGACCTGCTCGCGCACCCCCGGCCGCCCGTCGGGGCCGTGCCCGGCGTCGAGCAGGTACCGGTTGTGGTCCCACTTGACGTAGGCGATGCCGAGCGAGCCGACCAGGGCGCTCATCCGCTCCAGGAGGTGGGCGTACGCGTCCGGATGGCCGAGGTCGAGGACGTGCTGGTGGCGGGAGGGCAGCCCGGGGCCGTGCCCCGCGTCGAAGATCCATTCCGGGTGCTCGCGGGCGAGTTCGGAGTCGAGGTTCACCATCTCCGGCTCGAACCAGAGCCCGAAGTCCATCCCGGCCTCGCGTACGCGGGCGACGAGCGGTTCGAGGCCGTCCGGCCAGACGGCCGGGTCGACCGTCCAGTCGCCCAGCGAGGTGGTGTCGTCCCGGCGGCCGAGGAACCAGCCGTCGTCCAGCACGAACCGCTCGGCGCCGACCTCCGCCCCGCGCTCGGCGAGCGCGGCCAGGGTCGCGAGGTCGTGCCGGAAGTAGACGGCCTCCCAGGTGTTCAGCACGACGGGCCGGGGAGAGGAGGGATGCCCGGGGCGCGACCGCAGGTACCGGTGGAACCGCGAGGCGAGCTCGTCCAGCCCCACCCCCCACGAGCCGTACTGCCACGGGCTCTGATACGAGTCGCCCCGCCCGAGCACGACCTCGTCCGCGAGCAGCGCCTCTCCCGCCGCGAGGTGCCTGGTGCCCGCCGGGGTCCGCTCGGCGGCGAGCACCTGGTTGCCGCTCCAGGCGAGGTGGGTCGCCCACACCGTCCCGTGCCGGAACCCGAACCCCTCCTCACCGGCGACGAGCAGCAGCGTGTGTTCGAGCCCCGGCTTGCCGCCCCGCGAGGCCCGGACCCACTCCCCGACGTGGAACGGGCGCCGCTGCGGCACGCGTTCCAGCGCCCAGCGGCCGGTCAGGTCGAGGACCTCCGACGCGTCCGACGGCACGGGAAGGGCCGTCTCCAGGCCACCGACGCGGTACGGGGCCTCGGCGTCGTTGGTGATCCGGGCCCGCTGCCGTACGAGACCACCGGCGGCGAGGACCTGGATCTCGATCTCGGCGGTGAGCCCGTACTCCGGGTCGCGCGCCGTGCCGCGCAGCACCGGGCCACCGGGGGCCTCGTTGTCGAGGTGGTACGTCGCGTGCCGGAACCTCGGCGCCCAGCGGCGGCCGTCACTGTCGCCGACGAGCCCCGGGCGCCCGAGCCAGCCCTCCGCGAGCTGGGGGAGCACCGGGACGGGCTGCGGGCAGGTGACCGCGCTGTCGCCGACGGCCGGGAGCGCGGCCCGCCGCAGGTCCGCCAGGGCGCCGTCTCCCAGCGGGCCGAGGTCCGCTCCCCAGTGCAGGACACGCGGGAGCCGGCCGCCGTCGACGGCGACGACGAGGCCGGTGCCCCCCGCGCGCAGATGCGCCGGTACATCGTTCGTGGTGTCGTTCACCGTCCGATCGTTCCCCGTTTTGTCCGTCATCCCTTGAGCCCGCCGCTCGCGATGCCCGAGAAGGGCTGCCACCGCAGGAGCAGGAAGACGATCACGAGCGGGGCGGGTAGTCCGTACCGAACCGCCCCCGGCCGGCGGCGGCCGGTTCTCCCCAAGGGCGAGACGATGAGCGGCCACCGGAGGCCGCTCCACGAGCAGAGGCCGGTCGCCACGGCGAGCACCGGGTGCCCTCAACGAACGTGTCACCCTCAACGAACGTGTCACCAGCTCTGAGCGTGGATGATCGTGCCGCTTGAGCCGGATAGCTCCTTCGCGGTCGATGCGGTCGATGCGGTCGATGCGGTCGCTCCGGTCGAGCGATCGGCCCGCGCTCCACCGCGACAGCCGGCCCCGCGCATCGTTAGGATACGGCTGTATCCATTCGGGAGATGAGGTCACCGTGCACATGCCTGACCGACCGTCCGCCTTCACCAGCGACTCTGCCCGTGACAAGTACTACGCCGTCTACGACCGAGTGCTCGGCGAGCTGTGGCCGGTGCCGGTGGACGCCATCGACGTGGAGACCCGAGCCGGCATCGTGCGGGTCTACCGGGCCGGGCCCGCCGAGGGGGATCCCGTGGTGCTCCTGGCCGGTGCCGGCGGGAACGCGCTGGCCTGGTACCGCTACATCGAGCCGCTGGCGCGCACGCGCCCGGTCCTCGCCGTCGACCCGCTCGGCGAGCCGGGCCGCTCGGTCCAGAGGCGGACGCTCGCGACCGGCGCCGAGGTCGGTGGCTGGATCACCGACGTCCTGGCCGCAGTTGGAGCCGAGCGCGCGCACCTGGCGGGTTTCTCCTCCGGCGGCTGGGCCGCGGTGGAACAGCAACTCGGCGGGGGCGGCCGGGTCGCGGCGCTGACGCTGGTGGATCCGGGCGGCTTCGCGCCGTTGCCCAGGCGGTTCATCCGCTGGGCCCTTGCCGGTGCCGTCGCCTCCACGCTTCCTCGTACGTTGCGACACCGCATGGCCGGCGTAGTGGACAACGGGGTGCTGCGCGAGGACGGGCTGGTGGAGCTGATGCGGGTCGGCTGGTTCTTCCGTCGGCGTGTGCCCATCCCGCCCGCCTACACCGACGAGCGGATACGCGAGGTGTCCGTGCCCGTGCAGGTGCTGCTGGGCGTCCGCAGCGCACTGCTCGACGCGCGGGCGCTGGCCGCGCGGCTGGCGGACACCGCGCCGTCCTGGCGGGTGGAGATCGTGCCCGGCACCGGACATTCGCTGCCCGTCGAAGCTCCGGAACTGGTCGCCGAGCGGATCCTCACCTTTCCCGGCCAGACACGGCCCGAGACCACCGCACCTCCGAAGCACAGCACGAACAACAGGTAGGAAACGGGCATGCCCCGACAGGTGGATCATGATGAGCGGCGGCGCCGGCTGACCGAGGCGCTGCTGCGCATCGCCGGCACCCGCGGCCTGCGGGCGGTGTCGATGCGTGAGATCGCCGCCGAGGCCGGGGTCTCACTGCGCGTCGTCCAGTACTACTTCACGAACAAGCAGGCCCTGCTCGAGTCCGGCCTCACCGAGCTGGGTGCCCGCATGGACCGCCGGGTGAAGCGGCGGGCCGCCGCCATGGGCGAGCTGACGCCGCGAGGCGTTTTCGCCGCCGTCCTCGGCACGATCCTGCCCTTCGACGAGCAGAGCACACTGGACTCCATGGCCTGGACCGCCTACTACACCGCCGCCCTCACCGACCCGGCGCTCGCCGCGGTCGGGCTCACCCTGCCCAACGCGCTGGAAAACTTCCTCACCGTACGGCTGACGGCCGCGCAGCAGGCCGGGGATATCACCCCCGATCGTGACCCGCGTACCGAAGTCGCCGGCCTTCTGGCCCTCGCCAACGGCCTGACCTCCAGCGTCCTCAGCCAACAGCGCAGCTACGAGGCTGCCACCAAAATCATCGACTACCACCTGGACCGCCTGTTCGGACCGGAGATCTCTTGATCTCCGGGACCTCTGATCAGGGAAAATCCCGCTCGTTCGGGGCTGGTGGCACGTTCGTCGACGGCACCCCAGCGCGGCGAACGCGGCGAGCATCGGCCTCGCCATCGGGAGCATGACGTGCGACGCCCCGCGGCAGCGGCGCTTGCCCTTCAGGTCCGCGTTCTTGGGGAGGCGGAAGGCTCGGTAGGCGCCGGAGAAGTACACGGCGACCTTCTGGTTCTCGGACATCGAGACGGCCTCGGTGCCCGGCAGCTGCCGCAGCGTCGGCGACGAACCAGCGGCCCGCCGCCCGGTCCAGAACCTCAGCCCGGCGACGCTCTCCGGGCTCGCGAAGCCGGACGCGGTGCCCTCGCCGTTGACGATCGCCCCATCGGCCTGCAGGATCGTGTCGCAGCAGCCGCCCCACGGGTCGAGATGTCCCTCACACGCCCTTGGCCTTGTCGGTCGGCTTCCTGGCCGCGTCCTTCCCAGTCGTCCCCGCCCAGATGCCGTCCCGATACGCCACCTCGCCTCGTCGAAGAGGACCTTGCCGCACCAGAACGGCGGAAACGGCAGATCGGCTGGACGATGCGATATCGAACGGTGTCGTGATCGACGCTGTTGTGGTCGATCCAAGCCGCTCAGTCCAGGCTGAACGACCACGGTGTCGTGATCAGTCCAGCTTGAACCGGTCGTACATCGCCTCAAGCCGCTCCTGGCGTTGCCGATCTCCAAGCACGATCTGAATTCGTACGACGTGTCCGTCGATGTCATGATCGGCGGCGACGGGGAAGAGCCCGTCCCCCCAACTGGTCATGAAGCACATGGTTCGGCTGCCGTCGATCTCGATCGTGCCGGCCTCGTGCTCCGCGGCTCTGACCTCGGCCATGACCTGCCAGTGGTGGGAGTGCGGCCGGAAGTCGACCGCGATCATCCGTTCCGGAACGGCCTGCCCCCACTCCCGCAGGGCGACGACACGACCGGCGGCCTCGTCAACGGGCAGATCCGCCCACCCGTACACCCCGTCCTCGCCCGGACCGGCCAGGGGCGAGGCACCGAAGCGAACGGCCGCCTCCCGCACCGATCGTCCCCAGAACGCGACGTCGGCCATGCCGTCGAGCGGCTCCTCGTGCCACCACGCTCCCAGCGCGTCGGCGTCGACGAGGCTGAGCCGTCCCGCGTCCACCCCGACGTGGCCAAGGAGTCTGGTCGATGCGGGGTGCGTGGAGCGCACGTTCAGGGAGACCGATTCCCACCGCACACCGATTCGTCCGTAGTCCCGGGGCGTCGCCGTCACCGTGATCTCCCGGTCGGTGGGCAGGTCACCGATCGCCACGACCGGAACACCGTTCATGATGAACTCCGAGCCGCCGGCCCGTGCCGCGCGTTCGGCACGCTCACGATGCGCCACCCGCGGTTCCTGACGTTCGAGCCAGGCCGCGAAACCATGTGCCCGGCAGTGGTCGGCGAAGATGTCGGTCATTTGCTCGACACCGTGTCCGGGGATGTCGTAGAGCCACGTACCTGACTGGCGGTCGAAGGACCGAGCGGCCGGCTCGGCGTCGGGCCCGGCCACGGCCAGGTCGGCCGCCGCGCGAACGCTCTCACGCAACGCCGGATCCACGGCGGAGAGCGCGAACTCGTCCGCCACCGGTGGCGCGTTCCCCGACCACGCCCCCAGATAACCGGTGTCGGCGATCACCAACCGCCCGGACGGACAGGTGATCGACCCCAGCGTCGCGGGGGTGTCAGTCGTCATCCGGGCAGTATGCCGCACCCTTCCAGATCCTGATCAGCAGCTCTGCGCGTACGCCGCCCGGTCCGGCGGTCGTCGATCCGTCCGGCGGTCCCGGAGTGCCGGTGGGCCGCGTCTGCCGTACGACCTCGCGGCCTTGTCGTTGTCGTACCAGGCCCGGAGTCCTTGACAGGGGTGAACCTAGCAGGGTAGAAAACCACCTAGTTATAGAACCGAAAGGTAATCAAAGTGGCTGCCGACGTTCTCGACGCGACGTTCGCCGCGCTCGCCGATCCGACCCGGCGAGCGATCCTGGCCCGGCTGATGGAGGGCGAGGCCACGGTGACCGAGCTGGCCGCGCCCTTCGCGATGAGCCAGCCGGGCATCTCCAAACACCTGCGGGTGCTGGAGCGCGCCGGCCTGATCTCGCGCGGACGCGACGCGCAACGCAGACCCCGCAGGCTGGAGCCCGGCCCGTTCAGGGACGCCATGGACTGGCTGGCCGACTACCGCTCCTACTGGGAGGAGAGCTACCAGAAGCTGGACGTCCTCCTCGGCGAGCTGGAGCCCGGCGAGGCGAACGCGGTCGAGGGGGAGAGCTCGTGGCCCGGCGGAGCGAACGCCGCGGAGCGGGAGATCCCGTCACCCGGAGAGGCGAACGCCGCCGTACGGAAGAGCCGAGAGAGCAGAGAGAGCCGAGAGACCCCGTGATGTCACGGCAAGACCAGGCCGAGGGTCTGAAGGTGCGAGCGGTGTCCGACACCGACCTCGTGCTCACCAGGACGTTCGCCGCCCCCCGCGGGCTCGTCTTCGACGCGTTCACCCGGCCCGAGCTGCTCCGGCGATGGCACGGCGCACGCGGCTGGCACCTCGTCGTCTGCGAGATCGACCTGCGCCCAGGCGGCGCCTGGCGCTTCGTGTCACGCGGGCCTGGAGGTGCCGAGCTGGGCCAGAGCGGGGTGTTCCACGAGATCGACGCCCCCGGCCGGCTGGTCCAGAGCGAGGTCCACGACGGCTGGGAAGAGGGTGAGGCCCTCGTCACCACCGTCTTCGACGAGCGAGACGGCCGGACCGCGATGACCACCACGGCGCGCTACCCCTCACGCGAGGCCCGCGACAGCATCCTCCGCACCCCCATGGAACGCGGCGTCGGCGAGGCGTACGACCGCCTAGCCGAGATGCTCGACGAGACGACCGCGAACGCCGACCCGTGAGACCGCCCCGGAAGGCGAGCCACGATGCCCGCGCACCGGTCAGCCGTGATGCCCACGCACCGGTCGCCCGTGAGGGGCGAACCGGGATGACCGCCCGTGAAGGGCGAGCCGCACTGACCGCCTGTGAAGGGCGGACCGCACTGACCGCTCGCGAAGGGCGAGTCGTAATCACCGACCGTCTTAGATGACGAGTCGCGACGACCAACCTGAAAGGCAAGCCGCAATGACCGATGCCCAGCCCACGCAGACCGAGATCCCGGCCGACGTCGCCGACATCCCGGCCAACCCCGCCAACCCGCCCGTCCCTCCCGGCACGTTCCTCCTCGAACTCGTCCCGGTGCCCGTCAAGGACATTGATCGGGCCAAGGCCTTCTACGCCGACCGACTCGGCTTCAACGTGGACGTCGACGTACGGCCCGCGGACGGGGTCCGAATCGTCCAGCTCACCCCACCGGGCTCGGCCTGCTCGATCACCCTGAGCGAGGGCGTCCAGTCCCTCGACATGCCGGTCGGCACACTGCGCGGCCTGCACCTGGTGGTGAGCGACATCGAGGAGGCCCGTACGGCACTCATCGAGCGCGGCGCCGACGTGGGCCCGGTCGAGGACCTGGGCGGCGTCTACTACGCCGCCTTCGCCGACCCGGACGGCAACACCTGGACCCTCCAGCACATGCCCTGGCGCGTCTAAAAGCGCCTGACAGAATGAGTTCCGCCGTGCTCCGATCTCTCGCTGTGGCGACGGTGAGAAGAGCAACGGGCGGCGCGGCTGAGGCCGTAGGAGGTCGGCGACGAGTCGTGGGCGGTCATCGAGCTGCCCCTGCCGAAACACCAACGCCGACCCGCTGGGCCAGGACGTGAGCGGCCCGATGACCGCCTGTCCCCGCAGGGAGTCTTGTTCGTGCCGCACACCGGGATCGCCCGGGAGCATC
Source organism: Streptosporangium sp. NPDC002524 (assembly GCF_040295985.1). Taxonomy (NCBI): domain Bacteria; kingdom Bacillati; phylum Actinomycetota; class Actinomycetes; order Streptosporangiales; family Streptosporangiaceae; genus Streptosporangium; species Streptosporangium sp. NPDC002524. The sequence continues at coordinate 252,486 of NZ_JBEOWK010000008.1, forward strand.
TGCCGTGAGAACTTGCCACGGCGCAGACATGACGTGCCAGTGGCGGCCGAACGAGTGGCACTGGGCCCGGTGTCCGGCAACGCCTGCACGAGGTGCTCCTAACCAACCCGAATCTCACCGGAGCCTTCTCGGTCATCTGCCTTCTCCGACATGTCCCGGATCGGACCGGACCGGGCCGGGCCGGTCACAACGTGCTGTCCTCCCAGTGCGGGGTATGCGACTCGATGTCCTCCGGCACGCGAATCCGCCCGTTCGCGAGAACGAGTGGCGCGATCTCAGCGCTCTCGTGGAAACGCAGGTAACCGACGAAGGATTCGGCACCGCCGGCATATGCGTTGACCGAGCGTCGGCCGAGCCAGTCCAGCAGTGTCCGGAGTCGGTAGAAGTCGTCGGGATGGAGTTCCTGGCGTACCGTCAGCGCCCAGCCGCCCGATCGCTCTCGCGCGACCAACTCGGCGACGAGCGCACCCCCCACCCGCAGTGCAGCACCGCGCTGCGCGAACACGGGCTCCGCCTCCGCGTCCTCCCACTCGCAATCGGGGTCGTCGGGATCCCCGAGCGGATAGGTTTCCACGTACCTGTCAGTGCCGATCGGCAGCCGCTCAGGTCGCGGCCCCTGCCCCACGTGCCACCGCAGCTCAGCGAGCTCGTCGTCGGTCACGTCAGCACGAACGTCCACCGACAGCACGAGTTCGTAGATGTCCCCCATCGGCACACCGTACCGTCGCGACGCCCCGAGAGATCATTCCGTGAGGAGCTCATACAGGATGTGGCCGTCGCGGTCGGCCTGCGGTCCCTGATCTCCGGCAGGGTTCAGAGATCTCGAAAGCCCTCTCCCAGGTCCCGCCCCCTCAGGCCGGATCTCCACGTTTCCAGGGGACAAACAGGATGTCGGCGCCTGCACTCCGCGCTCGGCTACCGGCCACCCCTGGAAGTACTCAACGAGTCTCTTTCCACCCAAACAGCCGCATAGGCTACGCCCATAAGACGGCTGTCCGGAATCTGCAAGGCACCTCACTCGGCTATGTGCTGGCCGTGGCCCGCCACCATCAGATCACCACCGGCGCGGGCAAGGTCCGCGCCGACGCCGTCGCGGCGAAGATTCCCAAGACCGCCTGGCAGCGCCACTCGTGCGGCCCAGGCGCCAAAGGGCAGCGGCATTATGACTGGGCGCTGGTGGCCACCACCAGCCCGGCTCACCGGCTGCTGATCCGCCGCTCGGTCAGCAGGCCCTCGGAACTGGCCTTCTATCGCTGCCACACCTCGGCGCCGGTCCCGCTGTCGCGTCTGGTGGCCGTAGCCGGAGCCCGCTGGAGCATCGAAGAATGCTTCCAGGCCGCCAAGAACGAGACCGCCTTCGACCACTACCAGGTCCGGCTTTATCCGGCCTGGTACCGCTACATCACGCTGGCCATGCTCGCGCTGGCCTTCCTGGCCGTCACCCGCGCCGACCTGGCCGACGAACCATACGGCTCGGCTGCGGATACGTCAGTGGCAGCCCGGGCAGGTGACGCGCAACCGGTCAGGTTGCCGACCGTGGTCTCCGCCAACGAGATCCGCCACCTGTTCACGTCGCTGACTCGACCAGCCCTCGACGAGCAGCGCATCAAACACTGGTCAGCGTGGCGATTACGCCACCAGGCACGGGCTCAACGAGCTCACTACCAGCGGCAACGCATCAGAGATCACTAAGTACGGCTGGAGTACTAGTTCAGCACAAAGGCGCGACTAAGCCAACCACGCGACCATTGACACCCATGCCAATATGGGAGTACATGACGAAAATGTTTATTCTATTATTTATTATGAAAGACGGGGTAGCGGATGGAGGGGTGCATCACTTGAGGCGAAATCCGTAGAGCATCCTGCCTTCATGTATGAGAGCAACTCCATCATCGCTGACAGCGATGGGAGTTACGGTCAAGCTGTCAGAGAGTACATTCCCGTTTATGGAATTCACTGCCACGTAAGCTGTTCCTCTGTTTTCGAATTCTGGCTTCACTAGAAAATAGGCGCTACCTTCAACTGCCAAGACAGGGGCGAGATTTCGAGCATGGGGGCCAGGCTGCTGCCATGCAATCTTCCCGGAGCGCACGTCCAGCGCAGTTACGGGAGGATTTGCGGCGCGATTGCTGGCGCACAGGGCCACCCCATTCCCCGAGTCATAGATTGAGGTGTGGCAGTCGAAATCCGGCGGATTTTTTATGACCCCATTCGCCTTCCCTGTCTTCACGTCATGGAACTCAAGGGAATATTCTCTCTGCCAGGATGAGGTCGGAGTCCTCCTGAGAGTGACCAAAGTCGACCCGAACACGCCGAGAACTTCACTGTCCTTCAACTCCCAGAGTGTACGACCACCCCGCTGGAGGTCGATAGCCTTGACTCCTTTTCCTTCGGTGATGCCTTCCGAGAAGGTCATGATGGCCGTATCGTCCACTACCTGATACAACGTGTCGTCTGTCGGGTAACTGTCTGCCGCTAGCTTCACGATCTCCCTTCCGGATCCATCCTTAATGGAGACGAGTCGAGAGAGGTTACCTTCATCAGGCCCCGAGCCGTTCACAAACGCGCCAGCGGAACGCACCTCTGCTTCGATTACATAGCCGCCTTCGAAGAAGTCGCTTCTATCCGATGGCGATTGCCAGACAACCCCGCCGTCCTCGCTCACAACCAGATCCATAGGCTGTTCGTGCGCCGACTGCATGCCTGACGCCGGAACATGCCGTGTGTATCTGAGGACAGCAACGGGCTTCCCCTTCATACGGTCCCGCCGGAACTGCGGAGATGAGGACATGAGGCCCTCCTGTGACGCGGAAAGAGGAATGTTCGCAAGTTCCCTGCCCGATGCGGCATTCACAACAACCAGCGCACCGCCTGGGGTATCCTCGCGAATATAGGCGATCGATCTGCCAACACCCATCGCCAAATTCACTATTCCGCTTCCCTTGGCCCAAAGCGGCTGAGGTTCAAGGCCAGGAACAACGGGCCCCGCATACGATGGTTTTGAAGGCTCAGCCTGCGCCATTTCACCTGCCGCCTTACTGTCTGTCGTCGCACTCGAACACGCGGTCAACAGGACGGCGCTAAGCAAAGCAGGAGCAAAGCGAAGAACACGCATGGGCATCCTCAGAGTCAGCTTCCGGCAGCCTTCGGGATCATAGCTATGAACCGCTTTTACCGAAAGGATCTCCACTGAGGTGACCTCAGTGAAATAGCTCGGCGGGATGGGGGCATTGGGCCCAAATGGGGGCGTTCCGGGCCTTTGGGGGAGTCGTCGAAGGCTGGAAACAGACATGGAGCCCCTGGCGAAAGAGCCCTCATCGCAAGACGCTCAACTGGCCAGAAGGCTCCACGTGATTGCTCATCGTGCCACGCTCGACGTCTTCCGCGCACTGGTTCAGTGCGTCGCCCGATTCCTGCGCCAAGAACGCCGACTGCGCGGCGTTCTCGCCGACAGCTCGAGCCTTGACCTCGTTCCGACAGGCGATCATGGTGCTGCGCTGGTTTCGCGGCGAGCGCGACATCCGCAAGCTTGGCCGCGACCACCGCGTCTCCTGGGCCGCCGCCTAGCGCTACATCCGCGAAGGAGTCGAGGTTCTCGCAGCTCAAGTACTAGATCTACACGACGCGTTTGACCGTGCCCACGACGCAGGGCTGGCGTACGTGATTCTGGACGGCACGCTGATCCCAATTGACCCAGACCATCAACCTTTGTGGTCAATACATCTAGCCTTTCTCCACATCAATGGGATGAGTTAGCTGTCGCAGGCGCAATCAGTCATGAAGCAGAGCCGTCGGGATAGGAGACTCATGGGGATCTGAGGCGTTCTCGTCTCAGTGTGAACCGGCCAGACGCTTACAAGATCATCTCGTGAATAGACCGTGACCAGTGAGTCGGGTCTGCGCGTGGTGGCCTACGGCTGCACGTGACGGAAGCCGTATCCGGAAAGAAATCCCAGGTCACACGGCAGACTACAAGATCAACTAGGTGCCCCCGGCATGATTCGAACATGCGACACCCGCTTTAGGAGAGCGGTGCTCTATCCCCTGAGCTACGGAGGCAGGGGCTCCTAGTAAGAGTAGCGAAAGTAGCGAGTGGTTGCGCGCCCCGAGGGGGAGTTGGGGACAGACGATGGGTTATCGCTTCGCTGGCCTGGAGTAAAAGGGCGGCAAGTGGGCGGGTGTGCGGTGGTGGGCGAGGTTAGTGTCACGGTCCGTGATCGACAGGCGACGGAAGCGCATTCGCGGGCATCGCGCCCTGCGGCCGGTGGTGCTGTGTGGCGCGATGCTGGCGCCCGCGCTTCTGGCCGGGGGGTTGCTGGTGGCCGAGCTCACCGGCTACGAGGCGGCCGTACGGATGGCCGATGCCGATGCGGAGCCTGGGGAGCCTGAGGGATACGGAGAGGCCGAAAGGCCTGGTAAATCTGGAGAAACCGAGGAAGTCGCGGAGGCAGAAGAGGCCGAGAGACTCAGAGATGCCGAGACGCTTCGCGAAGATGGGGGTCTCTGGGCGAAGGGTGGGGAGCGGCGGGAGTTTCAGGGGGGCGGGGGAGCCTGGACCGGTTCGGCGGCACGGCTGGGGGCGGGGGGGCCCGGCGGGTCGCCGGACGAGGAGCCGCCGGGGAACGCGGTGGCCGTGGTGCCGGTCGTGGTCGGGCCCGTACGGAGCCGGGTGTTCGAGGCGAGGCTGGTGCCTCCGCCGTTGCGGCCGGAGCGGGTGTACGGGGGATGGGTGCCTGTCGCGGCGAAATCGGGAGTGCGTCGTACGGAGGAGAACCCCAGCACATCCGGCCGGCTGGATGACGCCCGTGAGGCGAACGGGATGGATGGTGTGGACGAGCCAGATGTGGTCGTTCCCATAAAGACCCGTCCGCAAGGCTCCAGAGAGCCACGGAAGGTGGCATTGCCGCCCCCTGTGGCGCCTGAGTCCCGGGGGGAGCGAACGCCGCCACTCGCGCCACCTGAGCCCCGCGACGGGTGTTCGGCGGAGTGGAAGGGGACGTGGCTCTGGGAGGTCTGCAAGAAGCGGGGGCGGCAAGAAGTCTGACTTGTCCGGTCGCAAAAAGGGGTGTTCGGCGCATAACGGCTGTGGAGAGCTGGCCCGTGCACTTGGTCAGCTGTAGTAGCGTGCGTGCCTGACCCAGGTCACGAGTTCGCAAACGGAGGGGTCGAACGTGCCACCTCGTCGATCAGCGGGTCTGATCGCCGTCGTCGCGACGATGACTTCCTTCCTGCCGGGAGCCGCTGCCGCGCAGCGGGCGCCGGCGGAGGTTCAGGCCGTCGTCGCCGCGGAGCCGGTGAATCTCACAGAACTGCGTCGTGAGGCGGAGAAGGCCGCGAAGGATCTCGAGGCCGCGACCAAGGCGCTGGAGCAGCGGCGGGCTCAGATCCGTACCTCGGAGAAGGAGCTCTCCACCAAGCTGCGGGAGCTGCAGGGGGCCGAGAGGGCCTTCGCTCAGGTACGGCAGCCGCTGTCGGACCTCGTCGGGGTCCTCTATCAGCAGCCGACCGGTGGTGACGTGGCCGGTTTCCTGTCCGGTGAGTCCGACACCGACACCCTGCGTGCGATGGCCGGTCTCACCCAGATCGTCGCTGAGCGCGACCTGATCCTTGAGGACAGCAGCCGCCTGCAACTGGAGCGGGAGCGCCTGGCGGGTGAGGCGCAGGAGCTCCGGGCGGGCAACCTCCTCGCGGAGGCGCAGATGGGCGCCGAGATCGAGACGCTCAGGGTGCGCTCGCAGAAGATCGTCCAGTCCCTGACCAAGGCGCTGGTGAAACTGGGCGTCAAGATCGACAAGAGGGGACGTCCCGCGGCCGGGTGCGACCCGACCAGGGCGACCTCGATGGACGAGTTTCCCAACGGGCTCATCCCGCAGGCGTACCTCTGCCCGCTCCAGCAGCGGGGCAACCAGCTGCGGGGGGACGCCGCGCTCGCGTTCATCAGCCTCAACGAGTCGTACAAACGGCAGTTCGGCAGGCCGATGTGCGTGACCGACAGCTACCGCAGCCTGGCCGAGCAGCAGTCGGTCTATTACACCCGTCCCGGCCTGGCGGCGGTCCCGGGCCGCAGCAACCACGGCCTGGGACTCGCCGTCGACCTGTGCGGGGGGGTCGAACGCTTCCGCTCGGCCGAGTTCAACTGGCTGGAGACCAACGGCAAGAAGTTCGGCTGGATCCACCCCAAGTGGGCGTACGTCAGCCCCTTCGAGCCCTGGCACTGGGAGTACGACCCCAAGATCGGCTCCCTGCTGTAAGGGGGTTCGCTCGGTCGCGGCCTCGCGGGCGCTGTAGCTCTGTAGTCGGTGCTCGGCGTGAGCGGAGGGTAGGGCGGCCAGAGCTTTCCCGGCTTCTGGCCGCTGTCTTTCATCGGTCGCCGTGAGATTCATCCTGTGCGCGGGCCGATCGTGATGGAGAGCCGACCGCCGGCCTGGGCGGAGGCGAGCTCGGTCGCCTGGGCCGACGTGGTGGCCAGCACGATGAGCGCGCCGCGCTCCGACTCCCCGCCCGGGGTGGCCAGGACCGTGACGTCCTCGGCCGCGACGGTCGCCGGAACATCGCCGTCCCATGCCGAGGTGGTGGCGAGCACGTCCACCACGTCACCCGGGGAGAGCAGGCCCGCGGTCTCGGGGTCGGCGACGCGTACGGGGGTGGCGACCGTTCCCTCGCCGTGGGCGGCCAGCAGGCCGGGGCCGAGCAGGCGGACGTCGGTCAGCGGCTCCCCGCGCCGCGCGGGACCCGTCAGGATCTTTCCCGCGTACGGCGTGCCGGGCCTCAGGGCGCCGTCGGGGACCGTACCGGGTCTCAGCGGGGCCGGTACGAGGTCGGACGGCTCCAGCACGCCACCGGGAAGATCCCTGGAGGCGGTCAGGACGGTCACCGAGGCGGTGTCCGGGCGCAGCGCCAGTACGGCGCAGCCCATCGCCAGGGCGGCGACGGCGGTGGCGATGAGACGGTGACGGCGGTCGAGGAAGCGGCGCAGAGCGCGCATGGCTGACTCCAGGGATGGGAGCCGGGCGGCGCGGTGCCCGTGATGGGTGGGACGGCCTCGCCGAGTGGCGGTGCGGTGCCCGTGGTGAATGGGATGTCTGGCCGCGTGGCGGTGCGGTGTCCAGGGTGGGTGGGACGCCCGGCCAAGTGGCGGTGCCCGTGAGTGGGTGGGGCTGCCTCGCCGAGTGGCGGTGCCCGTGGTGGGTGGGATGGCCGGTCGATGGGCGGGGCGGGGGACTCTCGACGGGTCCGGGTGGCTTGGACGGGAGAGGGATTCGGTCGTTTTCGGGGTTCGTCGGGGGACTTGCTTGATGGTGGTGCAAGGGCGCCGGTCGCAGGGTCAGCCGGGGAGGTCGAAGGGGAGCTTGAGGCCGTCCAGCGCGTTCGGGCAGGGGCAGGTGCGCTCTTCGGGGAGGGCGGCGACGACGTCGCCGACGAGGGAGCGCATGCGGCCGACGTTGGTGGCGAAGAAGGCGAGGACCTCGTCGTGGGTGACCCCCTCGCCCGCCTCGACCCCGGCGTCGTGGTCGGTGACGAGGGAGATCGAGGTGTAGCAGAGGGCCAGCTCGCGGGCGAGGACGGACTCGGGGAAGCCGGTCATGCCGACGATCGACCAGCCGTTGCCGCTGAACCAGCGGGACTCGGCGCGGGACGAGAAGCGCGGGCCCTCGATGACCACGAGGGTGCCGCCGTCGGTCACCTCCCAGTCGGCGGAACGCGCCGTGGAGACGGCCGCCGCGCGACCCGAGGGGCAGTAGGGGTCGGCGAAGGCGACGTGGACGACCCCGCCCGCGTCGTAGTAGGTCTGCACCCGGCCCGAGGTGCGGTCGACGATCTGGTCGGGGACGACCAGGGCGCCGGGGCCGATCTCGGCGCGCAGCGAGCCGACCGCGCTGGGGGCGAGGACCTGGCGGACGCCGAGGGAACGCAGTGCCCACAGGTTCGCCCGGTAGGGGATCCGGTGTGGGGGGAAGCGGTGGTCGCGGCCGTGGCGGGGCACGAAGGCGACCGAGCGCGACCCGATCCGGCCGACCGTGACGACGTCGCTGGGCGGGCCGTACGGCGTGGTGATCTCGACCTCTGTGGCGTCGTCGAGCAGGGAGTAGAAGCCCGAGCCGCCGATGACTCCGATGTCCGCGCGAGTGACCATGGAGCAGAGGTTAGCGCCACGGACCGGTCCCTGAGGAGCCCGGGTGACAGCCTGTGGATAACTACGTCCGCGGGTGGCCGCTCGATCGCTTTCGGTGAAACGGGCGGGACGCCGACCGGGGAATGTCTCGCGATACCGACGGCGGACGGAGAGGCTGAGGCTTGTCACCCACCCGTCTTCCGCCGATGGGGGCTACGGTCCGGGGCGGCCGGTTGGGTGGCCGCCCTTGAACGGCCGGAGGGTGGGAGTGGCGGGCGACGTGGCTCAGGAGGCCGCGGCGGCCGTGCTGCTCGTGGTCTTCGTCGACTTGGAGTCCGACGAGGAGCTCGACGACTTCGACGAGGACGAGTCGGACGAGCTCGACGAGTCGGAGGACTTCGACGAGGACGAACCGGAGGAGTCCGAGGAGCCGGAAGAGCTCGACGAACCGTTCGCGGAGGTCACCGTGCTCGACGACGAAGACCGGCTGTCGGTCCGGTAGAAGCCCGAGCCCTTGAAGACGATGCCGACCGCGGAGAACACCTTGCGCAGGTCGCCCGCGCAGCTCGGGCACTCGGTGAGAGCGTCGTCGGAGAACTTCTGGACGATTTCGAACTGGTTGTTACAGGCTGTGCAGGCGTACTGGTAGGTGGGCACGCGCTCCTCCTCGTATGATCCGCGCCGATTGGCACTCTAGTGGCGCGACTGCTAATGGTACGCAGCCGACAAGCTTAAACGCGAGTCGGAGTCCTCGCATTCCGTAGCCGGATCCCGATCAGATGGGGCCGGATCCCGCCTCGTACGTGGCCCGGCCTGGTGGATCGGGTGTTCCCGGCCCCCGATTCGGCAGTGTCCAAATGCTCGCCCCGGCTTTGGCGGGACCCCGCTTCGGACGTGGCCGGGGCCTGGATCGGGTACGGCCGGACCCCGGTTCGGATGCGGGCCGTCCTCGGATCGGGGACCGCCGCCTTCAGGTCAGGTGCCGGACGACGTCACTTAAGTAACTTAAGGGACTTAAGTGCCGGACGTCGCTCAGGTGTCTGACCTCAGCCGGGTGCCGCCCCCTGATCGGACGCCGGCCCCTGATCGGACGCCGCCCCCCGCCCAGACGCCGTACCCCACCCGGACGCCGCGTCGGCCCCCGATCAGGTGCCCCGCTCGCCGAACCAGCCCGCGAGTTTGCCCTTGCGGCTGATCGCGCGCATCCGGCGTTCGACCGTGTCGCGGCAGGCGGCCGTGGTCACGACCAGCAGCTGGTCGTCGACCCTGATCCTGGTGGAGTCGGTGGGGACGAACGTACGGCCGTCCCTGACGATCAGCGTCACCTGGGCGTCCGAGGGCAGTCGCAGTTCGAAGATCTCCACGCCGTGGAGCATGGACGTCGGGGGCACCTTGACCTGGAGCAGGTCGGCGTTGAGCTCCTCCAGTGGCGCCGACTCGACCTCCAGGTCGCGGGCCTCGGCGGGCGTGGTCAGCTTGAGGAGCTTCGCCACGAACGGCAGCGTCGGCCCCTGCAACAGGGTGTAGACGATGACGATCACGAAGACCTCGTTGAACACGAACTTGGCGGTGCCGTCGGGAACGGAGGTGGCGGCCCAGGGGATGGTGGCGAGCACGATGGGCACCGCGCCGCGCAGTCCGGCCCACGACAGGAACGCCTGCTCCCGCCAGCCCAGCCGGTCGATGCGCGTCAGCCGGGTCAGCAGCGCGGAAACGATGATCGACAGAGGGCGGGCCACCGCGACCAGGATCAGCCCGGCCACCAGGCCCGGCACGATCGCGGACGGCATCTCCGAGGGGCTGGCCAGCATGCCGAGCATGACGAACAGGCCGATCTGCGCCAGCCAGGCCACCCCCTCGGCGAAACCCCGCGAGGCCGCGCGGTGCGGCATCCGGGAGTTGCCCATGACCAGTGCCGCGAGATAGATCGCGAGGAAGCCGCTGCCGTGCAGCAGCATGGCTCCCGCGTAGGCGACGAACGCGAGCGCGAGCACCGCGATGGGGTACAGGCCGGAGACGGGCAGCGCGATGCGGCGCAGCGCGTACGCGCCGAGCGGGGCGACCGCCAGGCCGACGGCCGCGCCCACCACGAGTTCGAGGACCACCTCGAACAGCGCCACCCCAAGACTGGGCGAGGTGGCCGCGCTCAGCAGCATGACGGCGATCACCGTGGGCGCGTCGTTGAGCCCCGACTCGGCCTCCAGGATGCCCGCGAGGCGCGAGGGCAGGGGCAGGCGCCGCAGTACGGAGAAGACGGCGGCGGCGTCGGTGGAGGCGAGGATCGCGCCGAGCAGGAACGCGGTCCGCCAGTCCATGCCGAGGATCAGGTGCACCGGGATCGCGACGGCCGCGATGCTCACCCCCACGCCGACGGTGGCGAGCACCAGGGCGGTGGGAATGGCTCCCTTGACGTGGCTCCAAGTGGTGGTCAGACCGCCCTCGGCCAGGATGATCGCCAGCGCGATCAGGCCTATCTGCTGCGCGAGCTGCGGGTTCTCGAACTGTAGCCCGAGCCCGGACTCGCCGACGAGCAGCCCGAAGCCCAGGAAGATCAGGAGGCTGGGCAGCCCGCTCCGATGGGCGACACGTACTGCGACGATGGCCGCGATGACGATTCCGGCACCGAGAAGCAGCCAGACGTCCAGTCCCATCTGGTCCCCTCTCCGACTCCGGGGACCATTGTGTCGTATTCGAGAGGGCTGCCACGCGCGGGCGGCGCCCACTCCCTGTCACGATCCTGACGCTTTCAGTCCCGCTTCAATCCCGCGTACGCCGACGCTCCGCCGGTCGGTCACATCCCGGTTCCGCCGGTCGGTCAGGCCTCCGCGACAGCGGTCTTGAAGATCCCCTCAGGGGTCGCCGCGTAGCGAACCGCGAGGTCGTGGGGCTCGGCGGGCACCCCGTCGATCAGCTCGCCCTCGTGGAGCAGCGCCACCGTCGGCACGTTCGGGCCGACCCTGGCCAGGGCCCGGTCGTAGGAGCCGCCGCCCCGGCCCAGCCGTACCCCGGTGGTCCTGTCGACCGCGAGCGCGGGCACGATCACCAGGGCCGCGGTCCTGACGGCGTCGACGCCGCGCCGGGTGTCGACCGGTTCCATGAGCCCGAAGCGGCCGGGGGCGAGGGTGTCGGGGCCGTCGTACACCGCCCAGTCGAGATCGTCGTCGTCGCGGAGCACGGGCAGGATCACGGTCGCGCCGTGTTTCCACAGGGCGAAGACCAGCCCGTGGGTCGCCGGTTCCGTACCGATCGACCAGTAGCACGCGACCAGCCCGGCCATCTGGACCCAGGGCCGGTCCAGCAGGGATTCCCTGATCTGGACGGAGGCCGCGTGCCGTTTCTCGCCGGGGATCGAGGCGCGTGCGGCCTCGATCGTGGCACGCAGCGTCAGCTTGCCCACAGGTCCCTCCACTAAGGTTTCGTTATGGCCGACTTCGAAGCTGTGACGAAAGCAGTCGTTCCCGCGGCGGGTATGGGCACCCGTTTTCTTCCGGCGACCAAGGCGACCCCCAAGGAGATGTTGCCCATCGTCGACAAGCCCGCGATCCAGTATGTCGTCGAGGAGGCCGTCTCCGCCGGGCTGCTCGACGTTCTCATGGTCACCGGTAAGAACAAGCGTTCCATCGAGGATCACTTCGACCGGGCCCACGAGCTCGAGGAGATCCTGGTCGCCAAGGGCGACGACGAGCGCCTCTCCCAGGTGCGGGAGCCCTCCGACCTGGCCATCCTGCACTACGTACGGCAGGGCACGCCTCGCGGCCTCGGCCACGCCGTCCTGTGCGCCAAGCAGCACGTTGGCGACCACCCCTTCGCCTGCCTGCTCGGCGACGACCTCATCGACCCCCGCGACGAGCTCCTCAAGCGCATGATCGAGGTGCGAGGCACGCACGGCGGCAGCGTCATCGCGCTGATGGAGGTCCCCCAGGAGCAGGTCTCCCTGTACGGCTGCGCCGCCATCGAGGCCACCGCCGAGGACGACGTGGTCAGGGTGACCGACCTGGTGGAGAAGCCTCCCGCCGACGAGGCCCCGTCCAACTGGGCCATCATCGGCCGCTACGTGATCGACCCGGCCGTCTTCGAGGTCCTGGAGAACACCCCTCCGGGACGGGGCGACGAGATCCAGCTCACCGACGCGCTCCGCACCCTCGCCGGACGCGGCACCGACCAGGGCGGCCCGGTGCACGGCGTGCTGTTCAGGGGGCGTCGCTACGACACCGGCAACAAGCTCGACTACCTGCGCACGGTGGTGCAGTTCGCCGCCGAGCGTCCCGACCTGGCGCCCGAGTTCATGCCCTGGCTCAAGGAGTTCCTGGCCTCGCGATGAGCTCCATGAAATCGGTCGACGACCACCTCTCCGACATCCTCCGCACCGTGCGGGTGCTCGCCCCGCTGGAGCTGGAGCTGGAACGAGCGCTGGGCACCACGCTGGCCGAGGAGGTCACGGCCCCGGTCGCGATGCCGCCCTTCGACAACTCGGCGATGGACGGCTACGCCGTGCGGGCCGAGGACGTCGCGGACGCCCCGGTGACGCTGCCGGTGGTCGACGACATCGCGGCCGGGGACGGCCGGTTGCAGGCGATCGGTCCCGGCATGACGATGCGGATCATGACCGGGGCCCCGCTGCCCGCCGGGGCCGACGCGGTGGTCCCGGTCGAGTGGACCGACGGCGGCACCGCGCGGGTCGCGATCGGCCGCCCGGCGGTGAAGGGCAACGCCATCCGCAGGTCCGGGGAGGACGTGCGGGCGGGCGACGTCGTCCTGCCCGCGGGGACCCCGATCGGTCCCGCGCAACTCGGCGTGCTGGCGGGTGTCGGCCGCCGCAGGGTTCTCGTACGGCCCCGTCCGCGGGTGGTCGTGATCTCCACCGGGGCCGAGCTGGTCGAGCCCGGCCTGCCCCTGGGGGCCGGACAGATCTGGGAGTCCAACAGTTTCGCCCTGGTCGCCGGCGTCCGCGAGGCGGGCGGCGACGGCTACCGGGCGGGGATCGTCGGCGACGACGCCGCGGGGTTCCTCGACCAGCTCGACGCGCAGCTGCTGCGGGCCGACCTCGTGATCACCAGCGGTGGTGTCTCGATGGGCGCGTACGAGCCGGTCAAGGAGGCCCTCGGCCCGCTCGGGACGGTCCGGTTCGAACGGGTCGCCATGCAGCCGGGCATGCCCCAGGGCTTCGGCGTGGTCGGCGAGGACCAGATACCGATCTTCGCGTTGCCCGGCAACCCGGTCTCGTCGTTCGTGTCGTTCGTCCTGTTCGTCCGTCCGGCGCTGCGCAAGATGCAGGGTCTGCCCGACGGGCCCACGCCGACCGTGCGGGCGGTCACCACCGGCCCGCTCCGCTCGCCCGAGGGCAGGCGCTCCTACCTGCGCGGGGTGCTCGGCCCCGGCGGTACGGTCGGCCCGGTGCGCAGGCAGGGTTCCCACCAGCTCGCCGCCCTGGCCGCGGCCGACGCCCTGATCGTGGTGCCCGAGGACGTCACCGAGCTGCCCGAGGGCACGGACGTGGAGGTCATCCCCCTGTGAGCCCTGCGAACCCTGCGAATTCTGTGAACCCTGCGAACTCTGCGAACGACCGGGACAACGGCGAGGCGGCCGGATTCACCCACCTCGACGAGACCGGCGCGGCGCGCATGGTGGACGTCTCGGCCAAGGACGTCTCCCTGCGTACGGCGACCGCCACCGGCAGGGTGCTGCTGTCCGCCGAGGCCGTGGCGCTGCTGCGGTCGGGGGAGGTCCCCAAGGGCGACGCGATCGGCACCGCGCGGATCGCCGGGATCATGGGCGCCAAGCGGACCCCCGACCTGATCCCGCTCTGCCACCCCATCGCGCTGCACGGGGTCAAGGTCGAGCTGACCGTGGCCGACGAGGGGGTGGAGATCACGGCCCGGGTCAAGACCGCCGACCGTACCGGCGTCGAGATGGAGGCGCTGACCGCGGTATCGGTCGCGGCGCTCGCCCTAATCGACATGGTCAAGGCGGTCGACCCGGCGGCCGTGATCACCGACGTCCGCGTCGAGGAGAAGACCGGCGGCAAGACGGGCACCTGGACCCGCCCCTGACATCCCGTCCCGAGATATCTCACCCCTGGATATCCCGTCCCCGGATATCCCGCTCCGGGATATCCGGTCCTGTCGGGAGCATCCCGTCACGACGACCCCTGATCTTCGAGAGACCGGATCCCCGAAGACCGGCTCCTCAGGAGGCCGGGCCCCCGGGAGAGCGGTTCCTCAACAGACCGGGTCCTCAACAGACCGGGTCCTCAACAGACCGGGTCCTCACACGGACCGGGTCCTCACACAGACCAGTTCCTCAAGAGACCCGGTTCCAAGAGACCTGGTTTCAAGAGACCGGGCCCCCGAGACCCTGGGAGGATGACCCCATGAGAGCTCTGGTGATCACCGCCTCCAACCGGGCCGCCGCCGGGACGTACGAGGACACGTCGGGGAAGCTGCTGGCCGAGCTGCTGGCGGCGGCCGGGTGTGACGTGGACGGCCCGGAGGTGGTTCCCGACGGCGAGCCGGTCGAGGCGGCGCTGCGGTCCGGGGTCGCCGAGGGGTACGACGTGATCGTCACCACCGGCGGCACCGGCCTGACCCCGGCGGACCTCACCCCGGAGATGACCCGGAGGGTGATCGACAGGGAGGTTCCCGGCATCGCCGAGGCCATCCGCCACGTGAACCGGGACAGGGTGCCCACCTCCATCCTGTCCCGCGGGCTCGCCGGGCAGGCCGGCCGTACGTTGATCGTCAACCTGCCGGGTTCCTCGGGAGGGGTGCGCGACGGCATGGGCGTGCTGTCTCCCGTGCTCAGGCACGCCGTGGACCAGATCAGGGGAGGGGATCACCCCCGTTGATCCGCCTCCCTCCCTTCCATGGCACGGCGGGCCTTCTTCGGGAGATGATGAGGATGTGGATCGACTTCGTGGCTGGCCGGTGACCCTTACGGAAGGCCCGGTAGGACTTCGGCCGCTGCGGCTGCGGGACGTGCGCGTCTGGCGGGAATCGCGGCTGCGCAACGCGAACTGGCTCCGTCCCTGGGAACCGAGCAACCCCGAGACCCCCCTCTTCAAGACCGGCCTCGGTCCCTACATCTCCATGGCCGGGACCCTCCGCAGGGAGGCCAGGCAGGGGCTCGCGTTGCCGTGGGTCGTCACCTACGAGGGCGCCTTCGCCGGGCAGCTCACCGTCGGGGCCATCGTCTGGGGCTCCGCCAGGTCGGCCCAGATCGGTTACTGGGTGGACGGCGCGCTGGCCGGTCGCGGGATCACCCCCACCGCGGTCGCCATGGCCGTCGACCACTGTTTCTTCACCACCGGCCTGCACCGCGTGGAGGCCAATATCCGGCCGGAGAATCATGCGAGCCGCAGAGTGGTTGAAAAGCTGGGATTCAGGGAAGAAGGGGTCAGACGTCGGCACCTGCACATCGACGGTGCCTGGCGCGACCACATCTGTTACGCGCTCACGGTCGAAGACGCGCCGAGGGGGTTGCTCGTACGGTGGCGGCGGGCCCGTGAGGCGGCCGCCCACGGTGGCACTCCGCATGAAGAGGTTTGAAGATCTCGCGACACACCGCATCGAATGCTCGTCAAATAGTGACACGCGGTCTTACGGTGCGTGACATGAGCAGATTGAAGGCGCCGGGAGACCACGCGCGTCTTCATGCTGCCCGGAGGTGGCCGTGAGCAGCGGTGTCGTTCTCTATTTGGCCATCGTCGTCATGTGGCTGTGCGTGCTCGTGCCCATGTGGCTGCACCGCGACCGCAACACCCTGTCCGAGAACCACAAGGACATCGAGCCGTACGCCTACGACGAGCGGGTGATCGACGAGGACTCCGCCGAGACCCTCACCGAGCCCCTGCCCGTCACCTCCGACGACCTGCCCGCGTCCCCGGGTTCTTCCGGGGAGCCAGGGGGGTCCGGAGAGCCCGGGGAGGTCTCGCCGAACGTTCAGGCGGCCTCGGAAACCGCGAGCGAGGCCCAGCCCGCCCGGCCCCCGGCAGGAAAGCCCGCGACCGGTAGGGCCGTGTTGTCCGAGCGTCGCCGCGCGGAGCTCCGCCGCCGGGGCAAGCAGGTGGCCAAGCGCAGGCGCCTCACGCTCTGGTGCGTGCTGCTCCTGCTCGCCTCCGTGGTGACCGCCGCCGTCCAGGTCATCCCCTGGTGGGGCGTGGCGCCCTCAGTGGTGCTCCTGGGGGCCTACACGGCCGTTCTGAGGGTCACGGTCCAGATCGACGCCGAGCGGCGCGAAGCCATCGCCAGGGCCCACGCGGAACGTGCCAAGCGCGCCCGCCGCCGTGCTGCCCTCATGGAGGCCCAGCGCCCCGTGGCCGAGATCATCGACCTGGCCGCACACCGCGACGAGATCTTCGACCAGTACGCGGAGACCCCCCGCCGCGCGGTCGGCGACTGACCCGCGCTCCGGATGGCGCGAGTGCCCCCGGAAGTTTGCTAATCTAGTCCACGTCTTGGGGATGTAGCGCAGTCCGGTAGCGCACTTCGTTCGCATCGAAGGGGTCAGGGGTTCGAATCCCCTCATCTCCACAGGGGGCCGTTCTCGAAACGGCTGCATTGAAGGTGACGGGATCCCGTCTGATCATCGCGATCAGGCGGGATCTTGTCGTTTCAGGGATTTCCGAATCGGGTTCGTGCTGGTTTGGAAGCTGCAGAGCAGGTGCCCGGGAAGGTCTAGGTGGTGTCAGACCGCTGGTCGAGGACCGAGTTCGCGTCGTTGGGCATGGCGAAGCCGACGCCGAGCTGGGTGCGACAGGGGGATCTGAATTGCGGCTCATGGGATGGGTGGCGGCCTGCTCCGATCCGGGGGTGGCATGCGGTCGGCCTGCTCTGCTGTGATTTCGAGGACGTCGGCCGAGGTGTCGGACCCGTCTGGAGGCTGCTGGGTGTGGCGCCACTGGTCGAGGAAGTGGTCGTTGGCGACCGTGACGAGCAATGCGACCAGGATGGTTTGGGCGACGCGTCCGTGGGCGAGCCGGTTCTTGGGATCGCCGAGGTCGAGGTCGTGTCCCTTGAGCCGGCCGTTGATGCCTTCGGTGTTGGCGCGGACAGACTTGTAGGTCCCGATCCAGGCGGGACTGAGGTAGGCCAGGTCCTGGCGGAACTGGTCGAGGTGGCCGAGGTCGTCTTTGCCCAGGGTGATGGTGTGCTGGCGGCAGATCTTCGGCAGTTCGCCGGCCTTCAGGTCGGGCTGTGGGGGCAGAACGCGGGGCTTTGCCGCGAGGTGAGCCGCTCGCTGTCGGGCGTCGGTCAGGTCGACCGCGGCAGGCCGGAGCGGCCCGCGCTGGTGGAGGCGGTCGAAGCGGGGGCAGGTGAGCGATGGAGAGGTGCCTGCTGCCGGGCACTGGAAGCGGATGGCGCCGTCTGCATTCGCGTTCTGTTTGAGACGCAGCAAGTACGGCTCTCGCGCGGTGATCAACGCGGTGAGTTCTTCCGATGGTCTGCGGATGGCGGCGTCGTCCAGGCCGGTGGTGGCGGTGGCGAGCCGGTCAGGCATCAGCGGGCAGGCCAGGGAGCCGTCGATGAGCAGCGCGCCGTGGGCGCTGCCCTGCACTCCTCGCTGATCCACTTTGTAATCGAGGGCGAGCCGGTAGCCGAGTTCGCGTGCGGGTTGGGCGAAGTGGGCGGGTTGTTGGTCGGTGTAGGCGCGGTCGACGACGGCGAAGGCGGTAGGGAAGCCGAGCGCGACCAGGGGTTTCAAGGTGGTGATGGCGCCTGCGCCGATGCGTTTGTGTGGGGTGTCGAGGACCAGGCCGAGCGCCAGTTGCGGGAAGGAACCGAGAACCGAGCGGGTGCGGGCTGCGACAGTGAGGGTGGCGCTGTAGCCGTACTCGGGTGGGCCGGCCCCGGCGGAGTGGTGCCAGCCTGCGGTGATCTCGGTGGAGGCGATCAGTTCGCCGGTGGAGCGGCGAGTTCGGGGTGGGCGGGCGAAGACCGGGGCGGCGGTGGTGTCGATGCCGACGTCACCGCGAAAGCCTGCCAGGTGGCCGCGGCCTTTGCCCCAGCGGACCGGGGTGAGCACGAGCGCGGTGACGAGGTCTTGCAGCAGGTCCCGCTTGCGGGTGTGGCCGGGATCGTCGTCTTCCCAGGCGGCGGCGAGCAGATCGGCCTGGTGCTGGGGCAGGCGGGTGCGGCGGTCGTGCCGGGCCGGATCGAGGAGGCTGGTGAGCCGGTCGAAGGCGCGGTAGAAACGCCGGTTGTCGGCCAGGCAGGCGTGCGGATCGTCGGCAGGTGGCCGGTCGGCGTCCAGTCCCAGATGCTCCCGGGCGGTCGGGGACAGACAGAAGGCGGCCAGCCGCCAGGCTTCGGCCAGGGTGGCTTTGCCGCTGTGGTGGATCGAGACCATCAGGCAGACGAGTACCGCCCGGATCGGCATTCCCGCCGGTCCAGGGCGTGGGCCGAGCTCGTCGTCGATCAACGTCATGATGCCGGAGTCATCCAGCAGCCGGGCGTAGTGGCCGATGACGGCGTCGGGGATCTGTGCCGTCTGCTTGGTGGGAGACCGTGGGCGGGTGGTTCGGGCTCGGGTGGTGCGCGGCGGCCAGGCGCGTGGCTTCGCCGTACTCACCTGCCGCGGCCGCGCAGCAGCGCGACCGCGGTGAGCTCGTCCAGGGCGGGGACGAAATGCTGGTAACGGGCCAGCGCGGAGGCGCTCATCCCGGCTGCAGCAGCCACCACGCCCACGTCGATCCGCGCGCTCAGCAACTCGACGATCCAGGAAGAGCGCAGTCGGCGCACCGAAAGCGCGGGCAGGCCGCCGGTCGGCCGGTGGCGGGCCGTCCAGGAGCTGAACAGGTTCTTGGCACGCTGGGAGGCACGCCCGGGCCGGAAGACGAAGGCGTCGCCGGGCCGGTCCGTGGCTTGAGCGAGGATGTCCTCCCAGGCAACGCGGCAGACGATCAACCGCTCGGTGCCGGGGACGGTGACCACGATCGCGCCGGAGTCCAGGCGACGCAGGTGCCCGGTTCGGACGGCGGCGACTTCCCCAGAGGTCAGACCGCAGCCGAAGGCAAGTGCCATCAATGCCAGTGCGTCGCCTCTGGCCTGGCCGTGCAGGTGTTCGGCCCAGCCGCGAAGGCGGCTGAGCTGGGCCGGCGAGTACGGCGGGCTGACCTTCTTGGGGGCCTTCATCGGTGGCGGCGTCTGTTCGCCGCGTTCCAGCCAGGCCAGGGTGGCGCGCATGTGCCGCAGCCAGCTGCGGTAGGTCTGCGCCGAACTCGGGGCCAGGTCGGTGCAGCCGGTCAGGACGAACGCGTCGATCGTCTCGTGTCGCAGCCACACTTCCGGGTCATCCGGCAGGCCGGAGCGGTGGCACCACACGGCCAGGCGGGTGGTCGCGGTGAGCAGCCGTTCCACCCGGTAGGGGGAGCGCTCAGCGCTGGCGGCGACCAGCATCCGCACATGCCCGCAGATGTGGTCCCACTCCGGTGGAGCGTTCTGCGGCCGGTAGCTGGTGATCTTTGCCGAGGTCGCGGTATCGAGGGTCACACCCCATCCATAGCGGCAGAACAACCTGCCGTTACGCAGAGCGACGACATCCACCGAAAGGATCTGTTTGTTATGGTCGGAGGACGCGCGCGCTCTCGCTCTCCCCGGGAGTTGGCCGAGGACCCGGAGAACTGGCCCCACGCGGACTTGTCCGGCCATCCTGCCGCCCTCGCCGTTCAGGCCATCGCCGCCGCTCTGCAGAACGTGATGGCCGAGCAGAGGCTGAGTTTCCGCCGCCTGGCTGAGGTATCTGGGGTGAACCGGCAGACCGTCAACGACGTGGCCGTCGGCCGTTGCTGGCCCGATGTGGCCACCATCGCCCAGTTGGAGGCGGGATTGGGCATCCGGTTGTGGCCTGATCCGCCCATCAGGCCGAAGAGAAGCTGACTCGGGACGAGCTCGGTTTCGCCCTGGTGAGGGCATCGTCGGTCCTTCCCGCCCGCGACCCTGCCGATGGCAGGGCAGGCGAAATCCGGGCTCGACGTCTCCCCAAGACACCTCGTTCAGGTTACTCTCGGGAATGCGGGAGCCACTGTCGGTTAGTCCTGCTGGGCGCTCACGCAACCCGGGTGCCGCCGAGGGCCTAATCTCGGCGGCACCAATTTGTTCACGGCAGGGGCCGTGATCACATATCGGCGGTCAAACGGCCTCCCAGCTGGGCGCGTGCCCGTTGATATTGGGGGCGAGCGCATAAAGCCCATCCGCTTCGCGCCGTAGCCAGCCGTCGCTCACCAGCCGCTGCAGCCGGGAGCGCATCCCCTCCACTTGTGAGCGGGTATCCGGCTTGCCGATGGCTTGTGCGATCTCCCGCGCCCGCATGGGCTTCTCGGCTGTGGCCAGAAGCGCCACCACCTGCCGCCGGAAGCCCCGTAAGGGCGGTAGGCGTGGCAGCTCGTCAGTGAGATCGCTATGGGCCGAGCCGGACGGCTCCTCGATGACCACGCCGTCGTCTGCGGCCGTATCGGTTTCGCTGGGCTCGTCGTCGGCGAACTCCGTCAGAGTCTCACGGGTGATTGCCAGCCGGCGCAGTTGCTCTTCGATGGCGGCCAGTTGCGCTCGTAGTTCGTCCGCCTGCTGCCGTGCGGTCGCCTCGGCTTGAGTCACACGTTCCAACAGTGACATCGCCATCGCCTCCCAGGGGAGAAGCAGTCATAGCCGCCTGCCGCATTCACGCCATGCGACCAACCACTCCACACTGTAAACGGTGCAGCACTGGCAGTCACTAGCACACTTCAAGATCCTTCCTTATCGGCACTGTGGGAAGCTCGGCGAAGCCTTCAAGGGGTACCGGGCAGGTATGCCTGAGTAGTTGCCCTGTTGTGCGCGCCGAGCCAGGATCGCTCGCGTGAGCGTCTTCTGTGAGTACTACCGAGCTGCGGATCGGGCGGCGGCGATGGTTCAGCCGGACCTTTCCCGGGTGATCGACGATCCTGAGTACGGAGTCGCCGGGTTCGACGCCGTGGAAACCAAATGGATCGACCCTCAGGTGATCCTGGGTCAGCTCGTGGCGTTCATCGGCGATGTCGACTTCTCCTTCGACCTGGTCGACGCGGTGCCCCTGTATCCCTCGTATCCCGATCCGGCCCCGCAGACCGACGAGGAGTGGGACGCCCTGCCTGAGGACTCCCCCTACCTGGGTGGGGCGGCCATCTACGAGTTGCCGGTGAACGCGCGTGACACCCTCGCCGACGCGGACGACTCATCCCTGCCCGCGGTGGCGGAACGCTGGACGACGATCGAAGAGTTCTCTTTCTCCTCCTCGGACGACAGGGAGTACCTGCTGTCCCTAGTCAGGGACCTTGTCGGGCTCGCTCGCCGTGCAAAGGAGCAGGACCAACTGCTCTACTGCTGGATGTTCGTCTGACCGAGATAGTCACCGGAAGAGTTCGGTTTCCAGACCGGAGACCTTTGTTAGGAGATCCAACCGGACAGCCTGCTGCTTCTTACCCAGGCCTACTCACTAGTACCTTTAACGACGAAGTGTTGCGAGCACCGATTAAATCGACCTAGTCCATGCGATTCTGAAAAAATTGTACAGCACCTTGTTGCTGGCTATTCTCATCGGCGATGTCGTCTATGGTGAGCACTTTGGCTTCTGCCGATATGCCTGACTGCTCAATGGCAGTTTTGGCGACTGCGGGATCACTTGCAAAAATTACGACGGCGAGTGAGTTAATTGCTCTCGAAACACAAACGTAGAACAGCCTGCGCGTCCGCCCCAAGACAGAATCTTTTCCGCTATCCACATTTTTAATGTCTGTATCGGATAATTCTCTAATCCCTAAAAGCTTCTCGTATGAGTAAAGACTGTAGTTTGCTTCCATGTCGTCTAGCACAACAATGACTTTGGGGAACTCGGCACCCTTAGTGCCATGCTGAGTGGAGTAGGGAGATTGCTCGTCGATGTATTCACAGTAGGGTCGAACTTCCGCGATATCACACGCCATGAAAGAATCAAGGACCTCAACGGTTGTCGACGGCAACGCAGTGGGCTCATCTGTTTCATCGGGATAGAGATACGAATGGAACCTCGGGTCGGCGCTGACTAAGCCCTCTTGGATCACCAACTCCAGCGCGTTTCTCACGGAGCCAGGTCCGCCAGAATCCATGATTCGACGGAGACGAAGGACGGCCTCTCGTGCGATAGCGAGTCTGTCTTTGAAGGACTGATGAGTGACGTCAGAGGAAAGAACTGTGCTGTGCTGTCGAAGAATCCTGATGATCGAAGGAGACTTGATGGACACCGCATTGGAGATAGGAATTATGACTTCCCTGAATGGCCGGAGGGGCCACGCACTTCCCTCTTCAAATCCTAGTTTCAAGCTCTTGGAGTTGCTGTCATGAAACGCCTTATATAGTTCTTCAAACCCCATTTCCTTTGCAACCATGCGGTGCACGATCATCAAGATCTTTGCGCCATCCGCACTTCCCTTTGTGTCACTGGCCCAGCTCCCAGATGTGCTATGAACACTTAGCCATTCTCGAACACGTTTTAATTGGCTGTTCCGCTCACAATCAGCTGGTAGGACGAAGAAAAACGCTTCTCCTTCCGGCTGTTTTTCCCTGTCAAGACCTGAGATCTGTACTAAACCGTCGGCCTGGAACCTTACCTGATTAATGACTTCGAGCACTCTCCTGGAGCTCCGGAAATTTTCCGGCTTTTCAATTGTTCTCCAGTCAGGCTCAGGCGAAATAGGGCCGACGCTGCGTTGATAAATCTGCTGCATCGGATCTCCGAAGAACCCGAGGCAAACCGAGTTTTTCGCCTGAGTGCCGATGCTCTTGAGCGCTTCAATCACTTCCGGGAAAGTATCCTGGCTCTCGTCGACAAATATATAGGGATATTTTTTAGCGATAATCCGCCGAAATAGCTTACTCTCCTTGATTACCTCAGGGGTCATGCGGATGATGTCTTCGTGGCCCAGAACACCTTTCGTGTAGTCACTCCCGACTCCGTAAGAGAACTTCTTAATCGAAGGGATAATTTCCAGTTGAGATTGGAGTTTATGCAGAGAAGAGAGATCTTTCTCGATGGTTGTGTTCTTGGTTCTCGAAGAATAACTTTTCTGCTTTTCGATAATCTGCTGAATCTCTCGTTCTAGATGTCTCTGGACCCATGCCGAGATATCGCGATGGAAGCCCTTAATCAGAGACCATAAAAAACTATGAATGGTGGAAACAAAGATGAGTGGGCTGTTGCCCACGTCTGAATGGATCTCCTTGGCCGCAACTTCCGTATACGTGATACAGGCGACCTGCTGGGTTCGGGCGCTTAAGCGCGATCCATGTTTGGCGACGATATGGCTGAGTGCTTTAACAAGGGATGTGGTCTTTCCCGAGCCAGCCCCTGCGATCATGATAAAGCATTGAAGGGGTTCTGCGTCCAGCAGTTCTTTGAGTTCGCTATCGGCATCAGTATCAGGTGCATGGATACGGCGCGTCATCTGGGTTCCTCAAGGTCAAGTGAGCTCGGAGGAGGTACCTCCTTGGCTGGAAGCATTTGATCACTAAGCCAATTCAGGCCATCGAGGATGTACTGCGGAGGCTTCCACTCTTTGTCCTGTTCAGCGATAAGAGCGAGTGCGAACCTCGTCTTGTCGAGGTTCCTGACTTTTTCGTAGATATTCTTGTGTAAATCTTGGAGGCTAAGCTTATCGGATCCCCGAACTTGTAGCCCAATGGACGATTTTGCCTGCTCCTGCGTCCAGTCTAGGTTTTCGAGAGCGAATGCCTCTTCGAGAGTTCTACCAGCGAGATCGGCTTTCTCGCCGTTCCAGACTGCGGATTGCCGAGTCTGGTAGGCGACTCGAATTTTCCCAGACCCTCCGTTTTCAATATGGACGATTTTCCGACTGTCATCAAGGTCTAGCAATTCCTCGATCGAAGTCTCTTCGCGGAACCAGTGCTTGAGCGTCTCATTCGACGTGACTGCACCTGATTCAGTCGTCATGCAGGCTTTAGCGTTTTTCTCTAGCTTGCCTTCCTTATTCGGTTCTCGTGATGCCGAAACGCTGTCGAGGTCAGTGATCACAAGGGTAGTAATCTCCAGGAATTCCAGCAACTCTTGAAACACGTGAGCGAATGCACCGCCGACTTCGAGTATCGTGAGATGACATTTCTTCAGCTCGGAGATATGTTGTTCGATTACGAGCGGCAACAGGAGGCGCTCTACGTTTCCCTCGACCAGGATTGCGGCATCTGCAAAGAAGAGATCGCAGTGCGTTAGTTTGAGGTATTGTTGCAGGAATTTTCGTGTCGGATCCTCTCCGCCACCATAGAAGATTGAGAGGTCTTTGACATCGCTGAAATTTGATGAGTTGTTTCGTCTCTCGCGACAGAAGTATCTAATCGACCGGAAGTTTCTCTCATACAGGACATGAGAGGAATGCGTCGTTACAACCATCTGTGTATGGAACCCGGATTTCGCTTCAGGTAGCATTCCAATCACCCTGCTGATGAATATCTGCTGCAGTTGTGCATGTAGATGGGCTTCAGGTTCCTCAATTATGATGAGGTGCACCGGTGGGCGTTCGTCGCCCGTGTTCTCCCACGCGAGATGAAAGTCGAAGATTTCGACGGCCATGTAGATCAGATTTTTGTAACCAAGTCCGTTATATAGATCAGGAAGAGCTAGTGACGTTCTTGAAGATTCGTTGCCGCTGGCGCCCGGAAGTGAGTAGTGAACTCTGGCGCTTGTGCTCAGAATGTTTTGTATATCGAAAGAAGCTTTGACCATGAGTCCAGGATTGACTGAACCCGGGTAGCCCAAATGGTCTATACTTTTCAAAATTGATTCGAAGGCCTGCTCAAGGTGCTGGTTTAGTGCGGATTCTGACCCGGCGATTGCCTCAAGAGCATCCAGGCCGGCCTCAAATTTCTGCAAGTTTCGCTGATAATATCTACTGAGCCTTCGGGAAAGATCTTCCGAACGGCCGTGCGATTCCGAGTCTGCTAGATGTCGCTGAGCATGGAGAAAGTCGACTCTGATAAGTTTGCTCACAATAGAGCTGACGCTAGACGATCCTGTAGCGAGATAGTGTGGTTCGTAGCCGGGCTTCGGGAGCAAGTCATTATCAAATTCTCGGCTATCCAGAATATAGCACTGCATCTCGTACTCATTGAGAAGTCGTTTGCTTAGATAGTCGGTAAGACTGCGGGGCCACGGCTCGTAGACGGCCTCCACCTTCTCATCAGATTTCTTTCGATCTTTGCGTGCTTCTTGATAGTTTTGGATCAGTGATCGAGGGTCTTTGGGGGCGTAAGCCATACGTACACCGATGGGTTCACCGTCCCAGTCCAGCCCAGGCATGAGATCCATTACTCGATGAATATTTTCGTCGTCTACTTCGAGCCATATGTCAAAACTAATCTCGGGTAAAACCTGAGGGTCTTCATTGACGGGATCGAAGCTATCGAAGACCTCCCAGCAATAAGCGGAGAAGTCATATATTTGAAAGCGTGCTTTCGGGTCCAGGAAGCGTTGAAACACATGCGTTGCGGATGTCTTGCCGCTGTTATTTGCTCCAACAAAGACCGTTGCTTCCTTGTCTAGGTCTATCCTTACGCTTCTAAGGCGACGGAAATTTTCTACCCGAAACGATTTGATGTGCACCGAAGTCATCCCTTCTGTTTCACTGCCGACACCTCTTGGCACGTTCCAGAAACATGCGGCTCGCACGCTGCACCAAGATCGATGCACGCTGAGGCGATCTACGGCTACAGGGTGCGGCATGGTGATGGCACCTCGGCACCCTGTGGCGAGTTCGGTTCTTCTACTGGTGAGTGTTGGTCAGGTTAACCGAAGAGTGGCAGATGGGGGAGTCGATTCATGGATGTATGCGTCTGTGCAGTGTTGCTGTCGGTGTTACTGGGGCAACATTCTCAACAGGTCTCATGGCTGGGGGCTGACGGGTGGCGATCTTGTATCTGTCTCGGATGCTGCTCTCTTCGCTATCGGCTGGCGATCTGATCTGCACACACGTAGGAAAGGGTCATCCTTTATGAGGTATTTCGGATAGATTATTAAGGCTTCCGTGTGCGCACTCCTGAACGCAGCGGTGCACAGGGACTGTGCGGTTTTCGGCTCTGTCTCGTAATCGGTGGTAGCGCTGGGTGATGGTCACGGGAAGAGGGGGGTGGCGAAGGGGGTCGAATTCGGCGCGGCCGTGCATCTGTCTCATGATCCTTTTCGTGCGGGTGTTGACGCCTTCGGTCCAGCCGTTGTGGAGAGGCAGGGGGAGAGCGGCATTGATGACTGCGCGGTCGAGCTCTAGTCCATTGGCGAAGCCGTGCAGGTGAGGTAGGTCGGCAGCGCGTGTGGCGTTGATCCACGCGGTGAGCTAGGTGTCGTTTCCGACGGCGGGGATGAGCAGCTCAGCGAAGGGGTGGATGAGACGAGCCAGTGGGGTCAGTTCGGGATATGCGGCGGTGAGATCCTGCAACAGGTGGCTGTTGGCGTCGCATAGCCGGTCAGGGGCTGTGAGTAAGAGCCGGGTGAAATGGCGGGCAGTGATGACGGGCTGGTCGCCTTTGGCTCGGCCCGGGGCGAGGTAGCGGTAGAGGAGGCTGAGGTTGCCGGTGTAGCCGAGTTCCTTGATCTCATGGAACAGCCGCATCACCGGGACGGCCGCGTCCTCAGCGCGGCGGGCGCGCAGGTGGTCGCGGTAGGGGGCGACGCGGGTCTGTCGGTAGCGCGGAGCACGGCGGACTTCGTCGGGCTCGCTTCTGCGGGCGTAGCGTTGGACGGTGTTCAGAGACACGTCGAGTCGGCGGGCGCATTCCAGCAAGCCAACCCTCTTGCCGAGGAGGTCGTGAACCTGCTGCCAGCGCTCGAGGGTGGTCTGCTCGCGGACGCCCCCGGACGGGGCGGGTTGACCACCGCCCAGCAGAAGTTATGAACTGCTCCGGGATCAGTGGAGGCTCCATCAGACCCGGAGCGATTCATACTTTCGCTGGCCTTCGCAGGTGGCCAGCCCCAGCCTCCTCAGGAAACGGCGGCCTGGAGATCGGCCCAAAGCGTGCGGAGGTTGCTGGTGACGGTCGCACCCGGCGGGCTGTGCTTGCTCGCCTGGTTAGCGAGGTGAGCGAACTTGTTGTCGGCGACGACGAAGTCCGCATAGCCGGCCGCGCAGATGGCGTACATCAGGTCGTTGAGGTCGTTACGTTTCCATGAGTCGTTCGAGTCGCGAAAGCGCAGGTGGGTAATTTCCGTAACCCGTGCAATGAACGGCATCACGCTGAACACGCTTAGGAC
Organism: Streptosporangium sp. NPDC002524; assembly: GCF_040295985.1. Lineage (NCBI taxonomy): Bacteria > Bacillati > Actinomycetota > Actinomycetes > Streptosporangiales > Streptosporangiaceae > Streptosporangium > Streptosporangium sp. NPDC002524. Next base: position 279,841 of record NZ_JBEOWK010000008.1, read on the forward strand.
ACTGTTGGCACTCATCGTGGCCGCAAAGTCCTCTGGAGACAGACCGAGGTCGTGCGCGATCATGGAGATCTCCACGCGTAGATCGCCCAGCGTCCAGGCTGCTGCGACCTGGCGAGGATCCCGTTCCGCAGGGTGCTCTGCGAGATACGTCTGGAACTCCTGGTGGGAACGGGCCCATCCTTCGATGACTACGTCAGCCTGCTTGTTCTGCTCTGAGCTCTGGGTCTCATGGCGCAAGGCGAAGTTCCAGGTGTCGCGCCATACCAGTGCGTCTACCAGCCGCTGGGCGTCCTCTGTCAGCTCTGGATCTGCTGAGTGGAACGGCTCGAACTGAGAAGAGAGGAAAGGTGTCCCGGGCTGTCGGCTGAACACCTCGACATCGGCGGCTTCACCACTCAGTACAGCGGCTATCTCCGCGGCTCGTACGTCGACAGGGTGGCTCATGTGCCAGCCGTGGTAGGCCTCGAGCATCGTGTCGGCCAGTTCTGCGCGTCGTTGCCCTCCGCCGGCGCGCGCCGTCTCGACCAGGTGTGCCACAGATAGCGGGAGGCGAATCTCCTGCTTGGCTGCCATCTTCCATAATGCGTCCGCCGCCGTGAGCTCATCGGGATGCTGCACTTTGTGCCGTGCGTGCCGAGCGCGCGCCAGGGTGATCCAGTGGTTCTGGTCGAGATAGATGATCGGTGGCAATGCGTGTCCTGGGGGAGTGTGAGCGGGTGGGATGAGGCGAGGTATGGCGGCTGCCTCAGGCGGTTCAGGACTGGAGAGTCTGATCGGCTGCGGCGATGCTGCATATAGCAGCCTCAGCATGCGTCCTATGAGGGGATGTCAACCTTGAAGGTACGGTGCGGTGCCAGGCGAAGTACTTCTCGTGCTCCGTGGTGCACCACGGCGTGGTGCGAGCCTATGCGCACATTGTTCATGAGGGTGCCGTCCTTGCGAGGGAGGACCAGGGCCAGCAGAAGCCGACCGCAATGCGCGCACTGCTGTTGGTCTCGGTGGCGCGGTTGTTGAGGAACTTCTTCATCGCCTCGGGGGCGACGTGCAGTTCGTAGTTCTCCAGTGGCCGCCACGGGCGGTAATTCTCCGGCACCAGACCGAGCAACTGCTTGACCCAGTGGGTGTGCTCTGGGTCGCCGCCGCAGTGAAACTGGCTGCGCAGGTCGATCTGCAGGCCCTCGTGCTTCATCGGCAAAAGGTTCGCTACGGGCACACGGAACTGTCGGGCCGGACCATCATGATGCTTGATAGCCGTGACGATGTGCAGGAGAAGCGAGTGTCGGAAAAACAGTATCGAGACCAGATCGACCGCTACACCAAGGAGCTTGCCGCGCTTCGCAAGGACGAGGCCGCAGCCAAAACGGCGGCGGGGAAAGCTCGCGCCAGCGCCGCCACCTCCCGGGCGAAGATCAAACCTACGACCAGCGCGTCGATGGCACGCTCTTACGAGAGCGCTGCCCAGCGTGCCGACAAGCAAGCCGCGGGAAGCGAAAAGAAAGCGGCCGATCTGGCAGGCAAAATTGCCGATCGTACGAAAAAACTCCACACAGCTGAGAGCGGCCTCGCTCGCGTCCAGCGCGCCACCACTCGTCGAGACGATCAAGCCTCGGCCAAGCAGCGCCGTGTCGAGCTCGATCACGCCCGTAAAGTTGCTCAACTGTCTCGGCCGGTGGTTCGCCACGTCCATGAGATCCGCAGCGTGCCGACACCCCAGATCGAAGAGCTTCGCCTGCTCTATCTAACCGCCAACCCCGATTCGGATCTGCGCGTCGATGCCGAGGTCGCTCAGGTCCAGCGCGCAGTACGAGGCGCTCTGCATCGGGACTCCGTGAAGATCAACCATCGCCCAGCCGCGGCTCCTGAAGACCTGCTGGATGGTCTCAACGATCTCAAGCCTCACGTCGTGCACTTTTCTGGCCACGGCGGTGCGGGAGCCATCGTGATGGACAACAGCAACGTCGACGACCCTCAAGCTCGTGACCTGACCTTTGATCGGCTAGGTCGAGCGCTCGACACTGCCGCTCCGCCGCCGGTGCTGCTAGTACTCAATGCCTGCGACACCGTCGAAGGCGCCGATGAGGACTTGCTGCCCATCGTGCCGGTGGTCATCGCTATGGCCTCCACGGTGCTCGACGCCACCGCAGCGGTCTTTGCCGCCCGCTTCTACGCCGCCATCGCGGCGGGAATATCCATCAAGAAGGCCTTTGACCAAGCAGTCCTCGGTGTAGAACTCGCCGGCCTCAGCGACGAGAGCTGGATGATCACTTTGGTGCATCGTGAGGATGTTGATCCGGCCGACACCGTTTTGGTACGCCTTCCTGTGGATACCCTCATGAGTTGACCCGCAGGCCAAGACGGTTGGGGCGCTGGCGGCATTCACCGCTGACCGCAGAAGTTAGAGGGCCATCTCCCTGGCGAAATAAGCAGCCGCCCTGCGGAGGGTCTCTTTCTCTGTCTTTAGTATGGCAACCTGTTCGCGCAGCTGAGCGAGTTCCTCACGTTCGGTGTGGGCCAGGTGAGCCTTAGCGTCTGGAGCGTTACGCACCCAGGTGCGCAACGTCTCGCGGTTCACGTTGAGCTCCCGTGCCACATCCGCACAGCTTCGACCCGTCGAACGAACCAGGTTCACCGCGTTTTTCTTGAACTCAACGCCGAACCTTGATGGGCGTGTCACCGGTTCTCCTCCACGGGGCAAGATTTACGGCCAGGGTGTCCACACCTGCGTAGGCCTCCAAGTCAACAGGTGATCAGTTGCGCGGAGGCAGTAGGCGGGAGCACGTTAGGGACCAAGCGAGAGATGTGATCAGAACGCTGGCTCGCCTGTCGTGCCCACCGCAAGCTACCGCGTCTGCCGTCACGCTGAGTGCTGTATACCAAGTTTGGTACGGACCTTGGCCGGGGCTGAGCACCAGCTTGGGGTTCGTGCCCTTTCCCTCTTCACGTCGACTCACTGAGCTGCGCATTCAATTCGGTCGTCGGCTCCGCGAGGTACGTGAGCAGCACGGGCTGACCCAGGAACGTTTGGGGGAACTGGCCGATGTTGATCGTAAGACGATCAACCGGATCGAGAACGGCATGTACAGTCCGTTACTAGACCAGATCTTCAAGATCTCTGACGCCCTCGAAGTGCCAGCGCGGGAGCTGTTTCCCGGCGCGGATGTGCACCGCGAAAGAGATCCTGCGTCAGACATATAGCTGAATCCCCTGCCGAGGCGAGGGCATCAGGAGCGGCACCTTCATGTCTGTGCTCGACCTGTCTGAAGTAGGGCGGGTGCGGTGCGGTAGCAGGTGGCCGGGGCGATCACCATCACGCGTACCGTGCTTCCAGTCAGTCCAGCACGGGCTTGCGAGTACGACCGGCGATTATCCGAGCAGGGTGCCGACGCCGGATAGATCGACGAAGTCGCTCTCTAATTGTTCGGTCCGCCTCCAGCACTCCGAGACCGGTTTCTTGATCCTGAGGGCATCCGACAGGTTCGTCGATGCCCGGCACCCTGGTGGCTCTGGTTCGGTCAGTAGAGCGTTAGGCATAACGGGCGAGGTGCGGCCAGGACGCGCGTCCAAAGGTGACAGCACACTGGCTTTTTTGTCATTAAGACAAAAAGCTAGGCTCGCGTGCATGACTGATGACGGATGGGAGCCGCCGCGCATCTTGCTCGCCATTGACCTGGTGATCTTGACGTTGCGTGAGTTGGAGCTGCACATACTGCTCGTCGAGCGCGGCATCGAGCCTTACAAAGGCGTCATGGCGCTGCCTGGCGGCTTCTTGCAGCACTCCGAAGAGGATCTCGTCGCTGCGGCCCATCGTGAACTGTCGGAGGAAGCCGAGCTGGACGTTGAGAAGCTACGACTGGAGCACTTGGGGGTGTACGGCGCCCCCGGTCGTGACCCGCGTGGGCGGGTGGTCTCTGTGGCTTACCTCGCGATCGCGCCACGGCTGCCGGAACCGATCGCCGGAACGGACGCGGCCAGCGCCAGATGGCAGTCGGTCGCGCGAGTGCTTTCCGGAGACCTGGAGCTCGCCTTCGACCATCGGCGGATTGTCACGGACGGCGTCGAGCGTGCCCGCGTCAAGCTGGAGCACACCGCCCTCGCCACGGCGTTCTGCGGGCCCACCTTTACGATCACGGACCTGCAGGAGGTGTACGAGGCGGTATGGGGGATCCCGCTGGATCCCCGCAACTTCTACCGCAAGGTCCAGAAGGCCGAAGGATTCATCGTCGACGTCGGTTCGGTGCGGAAGGCCGCTACCGGGCGACCGGCCCGGCTGTTCACGGCCGGCCCCTATGAAGTTCTGTACCCGCCGATGGTCCGGCCCTTCGAGTCGTCCAGCGAAAAGGAGCAGTGAAGTGAGCACCCCCCCGATCGTCATTCTTACGGCGCTGGATCTGGAGTACCAGGCGATCCGAGAGAAGCTGGTCGTTCCGCGTCTGCGCCGACACCCTCAGGGCACTCGTTTCGAGGTCGGTCGCCTCGCGGACGGCCGATGCCGGGTGGCCCTGGCCCACGTCGGCAAAGGCAACCATTCTGCGGCGGTGCTGGCCGAACGCGCCATCGCCGAGTTCAAGCCCGCCGCCCTGCTCTTCGTCGGTGTGGCCGGTGCCCTGCATTCCCACATCGCCTTGGGCGATGTGGTGATGGCCACGCACGTCTACGCGTTCCACGGAGGAACGAGCCAGGACGACGGGTTCTTGGGGCGGCCCCGGGTCTGGGAGACCTCGCACATCGCCGATCAGATCGCCCGACACATCAACCGTAGCCGTGCCTGGGGTCATGATCTTTCTCCTGGCCGCCCTTTTCCCGAAGTGCACTTCGGACCGATCGCCGCCGGCGAGGTGGTCCTGAATTCCAGGGTTTCCGCGCACGCTCGCTGGATCCGGGAGCACTACAACGACGCGCTGGCCATCGAAATGGAAGGCGCCGGTGTGGCCCAGGCCGGACAGCTGAACCGGGCACTGCCGGTGGTCGTGGTGCGGGGGATCAGCGACCGCGCGGACGGCAGCAAGGAAGTCACGGATCGAGAGGCATGGCAGCCGCGAGCGGTGGCCAACGCGGCGTCGTTCGCCGCGGCTCTGGCCGAAGCGCTGGCGGCCGACGAACAGCACGACGGTGAACCCAGGGCCACGGAACCGAAAGGGAGTTCGGCGATGCAGGAGACGACACGGAACATCGCGAAGGACAACGCGCGAGTGGGCGTGCAGGCCGGCACCGTTTACGGCGGTGTTCGCATCACCTCCGAGCCCGGCCAGCCCGCCGACCTGGCGGCGGCGCTCTCCGATTTTCGCGCTCAGCTCCAGCGGGCGCGGGCGGCCAGGCGGCTGGATGAGGACACCTACTCCGCAGCAGAGGCGGAACTCACCGTGGCCGAGGAGGCGCTGCGGTCGAACACGCCACAAAGCCGGAGCGCGCTGAGCTTGGCGCTCAAGAAGGTGCGCGGGCTCATCGCCGACGTGGCCGAACTGGCGGCGAACCTGTCGATCGTCATCGCCCTGGCCCAGGGGCTGTCGTGACAGTGCCAGAGGCCACACCGACGAACGTCGCCGCGGACTCCGCGTACGTCGCCATGCAGGCGGGCGTCGTGCACGGCGATGTCAACCAGTACACGACCTACGCGGATAGCCCGCCTGAGAAGAAGTTTCAGGCGGGCGTCCATATCCTTGACGGCGGCATGTCGAGCCGAGCCTGGCAGCTCATCCAAGAAGCCGTCGTAGGGGGATACAAGACCAACGAAGTCTGTTTCTACTGGCTGCTCGCTTTGGTGAGCGGGAGAACGCGGCATGGGCTGTCCAAGGAAGAGATGGCAGCGTTGCGGAACGAGCGGAACATATTCCGTCTCACGGACGACGACGAGTGGGTGAACGGCGTGAAAACCATTCGCCGTCTCCTGGCCTCGGCGGAAAAGAAGGACGCGGATACTCGCGTCCTGTTTAAGGAACTGGACGCACTCGGCGATCCCCAACGTGCCATGATCCTGCGTCACCTGGAACAATTCCTGGACGGTCCGATCGCCGAACAGATGTGGCACCGTACCCTGTCGCAGGCCAAGGATGAGCGAATGGCAGGCGACCGGGCGAACCGGATCTGGAAGTTCTTCGAACCCGCCCCGTCCAAGCCGCGAGAACGGGCAGTGCGACGGCCGGATACCCCCCTCAGGGTCTGTGTTCGCATCGTGATGGCGACGGCCGTCTTCCTTGCGGCCACGATCCACATCGGTTACGTGCTGGTCCAGGGAGGCAGGGTGTTCGCCCTCATGATCTGCTTAGCGAGCGCCGTCGGCGGATACTACGGCGCGCGCGAGGGCCTGGAGTGGCGCTTCCGTGTAGTGCGACGCCGTACGAAGGACATGGAGTACGGGCCGCCTTCGGCTCGCAGGACCAACACGCAGCCCGAGGGTTTCGCCAAAAGAGTGGATCAGCGATTTGATCACTACTTTGCCGTGTACGTCCCTCATGGCGTGCAGCGCGAGGTCTGGCTGGCTAAAACGGCAGGGATTCGCAGGAGCTTACGCGACGAACTGGTTGAGATCTACCGGGAGGAGAGGGTTGGGGTAGAGAGGATCAACTGGCTGATCAGGCACCGGGTCGACGATGTCCGGCGTCGTTGGCGGGAGGGCGTCCTGTGGAGCTACCGTGAGGAGCTTGCCACGCCCTTGTCCACCAAGGCCGGAGCGGTTCTCGGGCTTGCCGCTCTCGTAGGCGGTGGGGCCTGGGCAGTGAGTGATGCGGTGCTCGTCGCCCCTTTGGGCGCGTCCGGTTCGACGGTCCTCGTGCTGGCGAGTGGGTGGATCGGCGCCCGTGCCCTATTGGGCGTCCTCTTGGAGCGATGGCGGTTCGCGGCCGATGAGCGCGAGAGTGGCCGGACGTTGGACGGTGACTGGGAAGCCTTCAGGCGATGGCGGGCAAAGCTGGCGGATAAGCCCAAAGACCAGGAGATGGCCGTCTGGCTGGATTCCGACAGGAAAGTGCTGTTGGACGACGCTCTGAAGCACTACAGGCTGGTTATGAGCAACGTCGTCGCGCACGCCTTCATCGAAGCGCCTGCCCCCTCCACCAGGCGTGCACGAGTAAAGGACGGTCCTTGGCGCTACAGGAAGTATCGGCTCCTCGCTTTCCTTCTCACTGCGGACGGAGTACGCCAGCTCACCGTCGACCTCGATTTCACGGAAGGCGCATTCCACGTTCGGGAGCGGAGCAGCTACCGTTTCGACGCGGTCGCGGCCGTGCGGGTGGGCCAGGGGGACAACGACGAACGCACCTTTGAACTGGCTCTCGTCGACGGGCAGAAGATCAGCGTTCAAGTGATGAGCCCGGGAATGGAGATACTCCAAGAGGGAGAGGATCCCGGAACGGTGTCCGAGGTGACACTAGATGCTTCGGGACTTCATCAAACCCTGCACGTTTTGGAGGGGATCGCCGCAGAAGGGAAAGAATGGATTAGATACGAACGCTGACATAGAGAGCCCGCACGAATAGTCTCGCAGCCGCCTGCGAGAAATACCATTGTGTTTCTGCGGAAAATTCCCTTTCATGAGTAATCTACGCACATCAGGCCACCGTGCTACGCGTGTCCGACAAAGCAGATCAACCCACCTGAGTGAACCGCGCCGGGTTGTGTGGAGACTTTGATGTGCGCCCAGCTATTCAATCTGATTCTTAAGGCGTGTTGCCAGCGCATAATCAGATTGGATGGCCAATGTCAAGTGATAGGTGAGTGATTTGCATCACTCCGAAATCATGTTTATTTTATTTGTTACTTATGTAGATCTTGCTTGATGGAACGGTGCATGTATACCGTTCTGCTCGTCTATCGAGTTGCATGCTCCGAACCGCAATTTTCATCCCTTGTGTGGGCTTCCTCTGGGATGAATAACGCGGGTCGTTGGCCTGCGTGTTGAAGGTTCGGAGAGTGGCGGCATATGCGCCGGAGTTCGTCATGCTCGCGTTCGGCTCGTTGGAAGATTGTGCCGCTGCTGGCGGCCCTTCCTGGACTGTTACTGATCCCCATAGTGCCTGGTGTGGCCGTTGCCGATGTGTTGCGGATTTCGGCGCCACAGCCTGTCACGCCCAAGCAGTTGGCCGGGTCGGCGGCTGGGTTTTCCTCCCTGGTGAAAACCGATGTGACGACCACCACGGTGGATGGCAAGGGATGGAAGACAGAAGCAGAGCCGCCCGAAGACGCGGTGCCTCGCGAAGAACGGTTTATCGACCAGAACACCTCCGGAGGCCAAGGGGCACAGCCGACCAAAAGTGCCAAAGAAAAGTCGGGCGGATCGTCGCTGGCGGCATTGATGGCCGGGGAGCCCACGTTGCTGGACGCCTTCCCCCGCGACGGTATGCTAGTCGACTCCCTCACCCCGACTCTGCGAGCCCAAGGGCGTGTCACCATTGGGACGGGGCCGCTGCGGTACGCGTTCAATATCTGTGACGTGCCGGCGATGACCGGCACCGGCTGCGCCTCCTCAGGGACCCTGGCCGCCGGGGTGAGCACCTGGAAGGTTCCGGCGAACAAGCTGGCCTGGGGCAAGCAGTATTGGTGGCAGGTCACCATCACCGACACTTCCAACTCTCTGTCGATTGCCGTGGGCCGTTCCTTCGTCACCGGTGTGCGACAGCCGGTGCTAACTTCGCAGCTGGCCACCGCCGGCGCCGCCGGCCGGGAGTTCAACCAGCTGGCCGGTAACTACACCACCACCTTCACCGACCTGTCGGTGCCCAGCGCAGGGCCGCCGCTGTCGGTGGTGCGCACTTACAACAGCATGGATTCGCGGACCAACGGCATCTTCGGCGCCGGCTGGTCGAGTCGCTGGGACATGAAGCTGGTGCAGGAGGTGCGTGGCGCGGCGACCGCGGCACTGATCACCTACCCCGACGGGCGTCAGGTGCGGTTCATGAAGACCGGCAGCACCTTCCAGCCGCCGCCGGGAATGTTCGCCACGCTGGCCGAGGTCAGCGGGGGTGGTTGGCGACTGATGGACAAGTCCGCCACCTCCTACATTTTCGACGCCCAGGGAAAGATGACCTCGGTGACCGATGCCCGGGGTCGTGCTCAGACCCTGACGTACGGCGTCGGCGGCAAACTGTCTACTGTGACCGCCCCCGCTGGCCGGTCGCTGACCTTCACCTGGACCGGGAACCACGTCACCGCGGTGTCCAGTAACCCGGTCGGTGGCACGCCGATCACCTGGACCTATCACTATGACGGGGACAAGCTGACCGGGGTGTGCGCGCCGGTGGCCGCTCCGAACTGCACGCATTACGCCTACGGCAACGGCTCGCAGTACCGCAGCAGTGTGCTGGACTCTGATCCTTATGGATACTGGCCCTTGGGCGAAGCCTCCGGCACCACCGCAGCCGACCTGGGCGCGGCAGCCGAGGACGCCACCTACCAGGGCGTGACTTATGGCAAGCCCGGCGCGCTGGCCGGAACCCCGGACACCGCGGTGGAATTCACCACCGGCTCCTCTTTGAAACTGCCGGCCAACATCGTCGGTCAGTTGGGTGACCAGGTATCGGTGGAGACATGGTTCAAGACCAGCCAGTCTGGGGTGCTGGTGGCCGCTGGCACCCAGGAGACCAGCGGAATTCCGTGGGGGCCGATGCTGTATGTCGGTACTGACGGCAAACTGCGCGGCTCCTTGGCTGCGGTTGCCTCCCCGATCACCTCGGCGGCGGTGGTCAACGATGACGCCTGGCATCATGTGGTGCTCACCGCCACGGGATCGGACCAGACGCTGTATCTGGACGGGGCACAGGTCGGCACGCTGACCGGCGCGGTGTCCACGTGGCGCAACAGCGCCACGGTCGGCAACGGCGTGGCAGACCCGGCGATCTCTCCGGCGGTACCTTCGCCGAGGCAGGCGTTCCCGTTCAAGGGTGTAATCGACGAAGTCGCGATTTATGACAAGCCGTTGACGGTGGCCGAGGTGCAGCGACATTTCGGTGCCCGGTTGCAGGTGCCGCACAAGTTGACCACCGTCACCCTGCCGTCCGGGCGGGTGTCAGTGACCAACACCTATGACGCGGCCACTGATCGGCTCAAGACGCATACCGACACCAATGGCGGTACCTGGCAGATTGGCGTCAAGACCTTCGATCCTCATTCCAGTGCCGCGCAGGTGATCGTCACCGACCCGCACAACGAGACGCTCACGTACCTGTACGACGCTGAGCGTGGTTACCGTATTCTGGGCGAAACTGACCAGTTGGGTCATACCCAGTGGTACGAGTACAACCTGAGTGGTTCGTTGTCGAAGGTGATCGACCGTAATGACATCGCCAACGACGTCTACTACGACGAGCGTGGCAACCTGCTGGCCCGTAAGTACTGTCGCGCTCCGGGTGAATGCGCGCTGGAGTTCAAGAAGTACTACCTGAACGCCTCTGACTCGTTCGATCCACGTAACGACCAGGTGATCGCTTACCGGGATGGTCGGTCGGCGTCGGAGACCGACAACACCTACGTCACTACAACCGAGTACACCGCTTATGGTGAGGTGGCCAAGGTGACCACCCCGGCCACCCCGGACTTCCCATCGGGCAGGTCGATGACCTCCACCTACACCGATGGTACGGAGTCGGCGGTCGGTGGTGGAGCAACCCCGGTCGGACTGCTGGAAACGCAAAAGAACGCCAAGAACGAGGAGACGACTTACCGCTACAACGCGGCCGGAGACATCGCCGAGCAGACCACACCCTCCGGGCTGGTCATCACCTCGGCGCGGGACGCTGTGGGCCGGGTCACCTCTCGCACCGAGGTTTCCACCGCTCATCCCACGGGGAGCACCACAACCTTCACTTACGACGGGACGGGGCGCCCGCTCACCCAGACCGACCCGGGGGTGAAGAACGAGGTCACCAACGTCACCCACACTTCCAAGACCACGGTCGTCTACAACGCCGACGGTGACAAGTTCACCGAGACCCGTACCGACCTGACCGGTGGTGATCCTGCCCGTACCACCACCTATACCTACGACACCCACGGCCGGGTCGCGACCATCACCGACCCTGAGGGGGGCGTGATGGGCTCCACCTGGGACGCCACGGGTCTGCAGGTGTCGGCGACCGACCCGATGGGCACGGTCACGACATTCGGCTACACCAAGCGCGGTGAGCTGGCTTCCAAGACACTGAAGAACTGGACCGGCAGCCCGGTCAGTCCGCAGCCCGCCCAGGACGTGGTGCTGGAGTCCTACTCCTATGACCCCGGTGGACGCACAGCCGGTCAAGTCGACGCGATGGGCCGCAAGAAGGCCCTGACGTACTGGATGGACAACCAGCTGTCGCAGACCGTCGCCGACGACGCCCGGCTCAACGGGTTGACCACTCCGGCCGATGTGGTGCTGCAGTCCAGCGAGTACGACCCGGCGGGCAACCTCGTCGAGCAGATCAGCGGTGGCGGCAAGACCACCGTCGCCTACGTCTACGACGCCGCCGGCCGAAAGACCTCGACCACGCTGGATCCGGCCGCTCTCAATCGCCAGACCGCCTACGTCTACGACGCGGTCAACAATGTCACCCGAGAGACCTTCACCGGGGCGGGAACCACTCGCACCGAAATCACCAGCTACCTCCACAACACCCTGGGACAGGTGACGCGGCAGACGGTGGAGAACGGCACCACCGATCTGGTGACCACCAGCACCTATGACGAGCGCGGTCTGATGACCACCACCACCGATCCGCGGGGCAACGCCTCCGGTGCCATCGCTGCGGACTTCACCACCACGATGCGCTATGACATCGCCGGACAGCTGGTGGAGACCAAAGCCCCGCAGGTAAAGATCGAAAAGAGCGGGACAGCCGCGGCCAACGGCAGACCGACAGTGAAGTACGGCTACGACAACGCGGGCCTGCGCACCCAAAGTGTGGACGGAGAAGGACGCACCGTCACCTCGGTCTACGACAAGGCAGGCCGTCTGGTCTCGACCGCCTCTCCTTCCTACACCCCGCCCGGTGGCAGCCCGATCACTCCGACGGCCGGCTTCACCTACGACGCGGCGGGTCGCGCAACGCAGGTCACCGACCCGCGCGGTTATATCACCAAGACTGACTACGACGCGCTGGGCCGGCCGGTGCGTAAGACCGATCCTGGACCGTCCGGGCCTGGCGGGGTATGGGTGTCGGAGTTCGACCTACTGGGAGAACAGCTCGCCACGGTGGATCCGACCGGCGCGCGGGTCGAGGCGACCTACGACGACCTGGGTCGCACGATCACCCAGACGCAGATCGAGCGCACCCCGACCAGTGCGGCGTACACCACCGCACTGACCTACGACACCGCCAACAACCTCATTAAGAGCGTCGCGCCGGGACCGAATAACAAAACCACCACTTACACGGTCAACGCCGCTGGAGAGGTCACCGCGACCACCGACCCGCTTACCCACACCACCAACACCTTCTACGACATCCGAGGCCGTCAGACCAAGGTCACCAACGCCCTGAGCAACGCCGCCGAGGTCGTTTACGACCTAGCCGGGCGCAAGACCTCTGTCAAGAATTTGGACAACACCAGCGCGACGGTACGCACCATCGGATACGGCTACGACCTGGCGGACAACCCGACCAGCACCACTTCAGGCGAGGGCTACGTCACCAACCGCACCTTTGATGCGCTGGGCCGCATGACCTCGATGATCGAGCCGATCTCCGCCAGTAAGACGATCACCACAACGTTCGGCTACGACGCCGCCAACGCCCGCACCCGCACCACCGACGGCCGAGGCAACGCCACCTGGACCACCTACAACAGCCTTGGCCTGACCGAGTCGGTGATCGAACCTTCGACCACGGCTCACCCCAACGCGGCCGACCGGACCTGGACCACCGTCTATGACGCCGCCGGAAATTCGGTGGCCACCGTGCAGCCGGGCGGGGTGCGTAACGACCGCACCTTTGACCCTATGGGTCGGGTGGTCAAGCAGGCCGGTACCGGTGCCTCAGTCACTACCCCGGACCGTGACGCCACCTATGACCAAGCAGGCCGGATCACCGCGATCGGCGACTACGCCCTCGAATACAACGACCGCGGCCTGACGACCAAGGTATCCAAGGCCACCGTCCAGGTCGCAACCTACACCTACGACGCCCTCGGTAACCCGACCCAGCGCGTGGATCCGACCGGTACGGCGAACTTCACCTGGGACAACGCCAACCGCCTGGCCACCGCTGGTGACCCGGTGACCGGTCGCACCTGGACCTACGGCTACGACAACGGCAACCGGCTGACCAGCCAGACCTCCGCGAGCCCGGTCAACACTCAGTCCTACGTCTACGACGCCATGGACCGGATCGCCACCCATACGCTGAAGAACAGTTCCGGCACTCAGTTGGCGAAGGTTACCTACGGGTGGAACAAGGACGACAACATCACCGCGAAGACCACCGTCGGCACCGCGGGAGCAGGCGCCAACACCTATGGCTACGATCACTCCGGACGCCTGACCTCCTGGACCGCCCCGAGCGGCACCACCGCCTACACCTGGGACGACTCCGGAAACCGCACCGCGGCCGGTTCCAAGACCTACACCTACGACGAGCGCAACCGACTCCTGTCCGGTGACGGCACCGATTACACCTACACTCCACGAGGCACCACCGCGACCGAGACCAAGGCGGGTGTCACCCGCAACCTCGCCTTCGACGCCTTCGACCGCCTCATCTCCGACGGCGACGCCACCTACGGCTACGACGCTCTGGGCCGGGTCACCTCCCGCACCAAGAGCAGCACCCAGCAGCGGTTCGTCTACTCCGGGCTAACCAACGATATCTCCGCCGTCACCGACAGCGTCGGCGCCGTCCAGGCCAAATATGGTCGCGATGTCTCCGGCGGTCTTCTCAGCCTGCAAGAGGGCGGCACTACCGCTCTGGCGACGATGAGCGACCTGCACGGAGACTTGGTGGGTACCTTCTCCGGCACCGCGCTGGTCGACTCGACCGCCTATGACCCGTTTGGGCAGGTCACCCATCGCACCGGCGCCACCCGTGGCCTGGGGTATCAGGGGGAGTACACCGACCCGGACACCGGCAAGGTCAACATGAACGCCCGCTGGTACCAGCCCGGCACAGGCGCGTTCACCTCCCGTGACACCGTGACCCTCAACCCTGAGCCATCGGTCCAGGCCAACCGCTACACCTACGCCAATGCCGCTCCTCTCAACCATGTCGATCCGACTGGACACTGGCCGGCCAACCCGGCCCCCCCGGTGTACAACCCGTGGGGAAGCCAGCCCTCGAACCTGTCGTTCAACGGGACCACGGAAGCGGACTACGAATGGTATAACGATAATTTCGGGGAGTGGACGAAGTTCCCGCTGTTCGATCGTGACGAGGCTCTGAGGATCGGCGTCATGGAAAACGGTAGGGAGATAGACCAGGCGAACTACTGGGACGAGAGCACCAGTGAAAAAGCGCGGATGGATTATATCAAGCACTGGACTCCGCAACTAGACGAAAAGGAATTGGCCGCCAACTGGTCGATGTATGGAGGGATGGACAATTTCGAGCCAGAAAAGGTCACGGTGACAGCGGGGGGCGTCGCTTACTATCAAACTTCTGTAGGAAAAGTAAAATTCAATAATTACGATACGTATAGTCATCTCCTCCCGTACTGGAGGGACATTGAAAGTGCCGCTTACAATCATGGAATAAAGAAAAATGTTCTCCTTGCCGTTCTCGTTTGGGAAAGCAATCAAGAGGAGGTGAAGCAAGGTCGTTCTGGCTACGAAAAAAAGTACTGGGGAAATATGATCATAAACGGAAGCGGGGAAGGGACGTCGGTCGGCATTACTCAATTGGAGGTTTACAAGGCACGACAGATGCTAGTTAAGAATACTACCGGAATAGAGCAGTACAACTGGGGTTCGGCAAGCTCTCGCCGAATAGCCGACTATTTATATAATAATCCGAGTGGGGCCATTCATCTGGCTGCGGCCTGGATGAAACACTTGAAAGAGAACGTAAAATGGAAACTGCCGGACGGGAGTACGTATCATATTAATGACGAACAGGCCGCTATTGCTTACTGTGGATGCTCAGGGGTGACCATAAATAAAGAGAAGCCCACTGAGTTACTTTTTGAGAAATTCGAAATATGGATGAAAACTGGAGTCCCGCAGGGTAGTGAAACAAATAAGGCAATAGCAGTGAAGCGTAGGGCATTTATAGAAGCAGTAATGAAATCGGGGGGGACTGCTGATGAGTTCTGGAGTTGTGTCACATATTCCCGTAAAATGGGAGGGTTTAAGAGTTGTGATGGCTGATGTGAGGATGGTGTCTACGAGAAAATGTCACTGACCAATGCCATGGGATTACGGAAAGCGAGTTGCGCTCTCGGGACAGCTATGATTGTCCTTGGTACCTATCTTCTAGTTTCGGGGTGTGCTGTAACGCTGCGCGCCGATCCCGCCGTTCTTGGCGAGGTGCGCAGCATCGGTAAGGTGCTGGGAGAGTCTGAGACCGAAAGCTTTTGGAACGGGACGACCGAAGTTGATAATAAATTTGTCGTCGATGTCGGAGGCGCCAATGCTCAGGAGGCCTTAAATAAGGCCAGTGATCTTCTGCGTAAACGTAAATGGATTGCTGCTCCACAGAAGGACCCTCAAATCGTGCAGATGCATTCGCCTATATGGAAGGGCGCCTATCTGAGTATTAAATTATTTGACCCCCTGCATGTCGGGATGTATCCAGAAGCGGCCATTAAAGCTATTAAAGAAAAATCGATTGATCCGGAAGTGCTTGTGATTGTGAATGTAGGTCAGAGTGAATAGCAAACGTGACCTTTCTTGTTTAGTTGAGATATTTTCACTTCCTTTACCTGTAGGACTGGCCGACAATTCTGGCTATTGCGGAGGTTTGATGGTTGGTGTTAGCGCGAGTAGAATTCTGGATCGGTCTTGGCGGTGAAGCTGCTGATCGGGGGCGGCGATAATGCGTCTGTTTGATCCGACTCTTTCCCGTGAGGGCGAGCCGATCGACAGTGTGCAATGTTGGATTGGTCAAGGGATTTTATAGAGTTTGAGCTGCCTTGACAATGCTGAAGTGAACCCTTCTTCTCTCCGTGCAGTCTTGGTGCCATGCGAGTGCGATAGATCAGCTTCTAGGTAGCAAGATTTGTTGGTGATCAAGCTGGCGATGGGGACCCACCAGTTGCTGCGAAACCAGTGCAGTAGGGCAATGATCTGCTTGACTCCTCCATCGAAGTACGCCCAGGCTGGAGCTGTGCGAAATCCTGCGGGAGTATGAGTGGGTCGATTCTCTTTTCCCGCATCTGGAGGCGATAGCGGTCGTGATCGTAGGTGCGGTCGGCGTGCAGGTTTGCTAATGGAGCTTGCTGACCTTGAACGCGAAAACGAGGCTATTGCGACTGCTGGGATACGAGGTGGGTGAGATGGGTTGTATCGCCCCATTCAGACCAAGAAGCTTGGCCTTAACGATCGGTGTGTTGCTGGCCGCCGGATCGCTGAGTCTATCGATGGGGAGAGCAGCGTCCGAAATCGGCCTTGCACCGGTCCAGCTGTCCAGTTCGACCGCAGGGTTTTAGCTCTCCGTCGACGTTGCCCCCTTGGTACTCTGGTCGGCGATCCTTTCAAAGGTCAGACGGGCCCTGTGATGGCCGTGACTGTCGGCGAGCGCAGTGACAGCACTCCTGTCATCATCTCCAATAACTATGACAAAACCATTCGGATCTGGAACCTGAACGCCGGAAAGCCTGTCAGTGAGCCCATCAAGGCCCCAGTTAGTGATTTTTTGACATGGCGGTTGGACGACGCGGTGATGATTCCTCTGCCATCGTCTACGGCAATATGTCGATATCGGACCTGGGCGCCGGAGATGCGATTGGAGACCCTTTCAAGGGGCATTCCGCTCCTCTCCTCGGCCTGGCGATCGGTAAGCGCAGCGATGGGACTCCCGTCATCATCTCCGGCAGCGGGGACAAGACGATACGGGTGTGGAGTCTCGGTCCTTAAGGACCTCGCGGATCGGACAAGCCCGACTCGGCATCGATATCGGCCGGGCAAGTGACGCTTATCGTTCGGGAGCAGGCCAACACTGGTGGGCCACAGTCCCGTGAGCGGATTTTCTTCGATCCACAAATGATCAAGGATCGCTTGTAAGGAGCCTGTCTCATGACCGGGTGCTCACGGGCGGGCCTGCTGCCGTCCGGGTCAAACTCGCCGCATGTGCCTCGGCCGAGCAGGCACCGGTACTGGTGACGCTGCCGACGGTGTGATGCAGACGTGAAGCGGCCATGGCGCCGGGAAACGATCTTCTTGGTTGCGGGAAGCGATCTTCAGAAGGATTCTTCGCCGCAGTTCAGACCTACTCGTGA
The DNA here is from genome assembly GCF_040295985.1 of Streptosporangium sp. NPDC002524. Classification (NCBI taxonomy): domain Bacteria; kingdom Bacillati; phylum Actinomycetota; class Actinomycetes; order Streptosporangiales; family Streptosporangiaceae; genus Streptosporangium; species Streptosporangium sp. NPDC002524. The sequence continues at coordinate 297,172 of NZ_JBEOWK010000008.1, forward strand.
ACATCCCACCAGGAGCCGTTCTTGAAACGGCTGGACTGAGGTTGACGGGATCCCGTCTGATCATCACGATCAGGCGGGATCTTGTCGTTTCGGGGGTTTCCGAATCGGGTTCGTGCTGGTTTGGAAGCTGCAGAGCAGGTGCCCGGGAAGGTCTAGGTGGTGTCAGACCGCTGGTCGAGGACCGAGTTCGCGTCGTTGGGCATGGCGAAGCCGACGCCGAGCTGGGTGCGACAGGGGGATCTGAATTGCGGCTCTTGGAATGGGTGGTGGCCTGCTCCGATCCGGGGGTGGCATGCGGTCGGCCTGCTCTGCTGTGATTTCGAGGACGTCGGCCGAGGTGTCGGACCCGTCTGGAGGCTGCTGGGTGTGGCGCCACTGGTCGAGGAAGTGGTCGTTGGCGACCGTGACGAGCAATGCGACCAGGATGGTTTGGGCGACGCGTCCGTGGGCGAGCCGGTTCTTGGGATCGCCGAGGTCGAGGTCGTGTCCCTTGAGCCGGCCGTTGATGCCTTCGGTGTTGGCGCGGACAGACTTGTAGGTCCCGATCCAGGCGGGACTGAGGTAGGCCAGGTCCTGGCGGAACTTGTCGAGGTGGCCGAGGTCGTCTTTGCCCAGGGTGATGGTGTGCTGGCGGCAGATCTTCGGCAGTTCGCCGGCCTTCAGGTCGGGCTGCGGGGGCAGAACGCGGGGCTTTGCCGCGAGGTGAGCCGCTCGCTGTCGGGCGTCGGTCAGGTCGACCGCGGCAGGTGGGTCTGTCCAGTTAACGGCTCTGGCTCACTTTCGGTGGTGACCAAGCGTGATCGTGGGCGATAAAGACGCACTTAAGACGAATTAGCTGGTCAGAAGGATGTCATAGCCCAGTCCGGTGATCATGGTCAGGGGCGAGCACACGATCTCACAAACACTTGGTAAGGAAGCCACCCAACTCCGCGACGTCAGCTCGATGCGCACGCTCCGTTACCACCGAAAGTGAGCCAGAGCCGAAAACCGTACAGTCCCCTGATGAAGACAGATTTGCACCGTTGTCGCTGCAAAGCCTTCGGCGCCGGGCGCGACCCCACGGATGGATGATCGAACTCGCCGGCCCTTGATTGCCGGGCGCGTTGTCCGACAGCATGATCATTCGGTTGAGGAGGTGAAGGAAGCATGGTGCTGTCGCGTATGAACAGACGTCTGAAGAGCCTCGTGGGTCCGCTGAGTGCTGTCTTCTTGGTGGTCGGCCTGGGATGGGCCGCGCTGTACTTCTTCTTCGGATCCGATGTGCGGCGCGTGGACCCGGCCGTGCTCTCGCAGTTGCGAACCGTCGGCCGGGTTGTCGCCGAAGAGGCCGTCATGGTCCACGAGTGGGAGAACGCGTACGTTGAAGTGAACGATCTCGTGATCTATTTCGACGGCGATGTGAAAGACGACATACTCGCCGCGGCCGAGCAACGGCTGAACCAGAGTGGCTGGTCCGTATCGCGCAGGGAGCCGCCTGAAATCTGGGTTGAGTCGGCCAGATGGCCTTCCGCCATCGTTACGGTGGAGCAGTTCAAGGGGGCGCACATGAACAGCGACTTGCGTGAGCAGGTTGCGGCCACGGGGCTGCCGATGGACAACATGGCCTACATAAGCGTCCTACCGTGAGCCTGTCGGCTTCAAGGCGTCGGTCATGTCCGACAGTGGTCAGGGTAGGCATGCCCGAGTGGTTGCCCTACTGTGCGCGCCGGGCCAGGATCGCTCGCGTGAGCGTCTTCTGTGAGTACTACCGGGCTGCGGATCGTGTGGCGGCGACCGTTCAACCGGACCGTTCCCGTGTGATCGACGATCCTGAGTACGGAGTCGCCGGGTTCGACGCCGTGGAGACCAAATGGGTCGACCCTCAGGTGATCCTGGGCCAACTTGTGGCGTTCATCGGCGGTGTCGACTTCTCCCTCGGCCTGGTTGACGCGGTGCCCCTGTACCCCTCGTATCCCGATCCGGCCCCGCAGACCGACGAGGAGTGGGACGCCCTGCCCGAGGACTCCCCCTACCTGGGTGGGGCGGCCATCTACGAGTTGCCGGTGAACGCACGGGACATCCTCGCCGACGCGGACGACTCGTCCCTGCCCGCGGCGGCGGAACGCTGGACGAAGATCGAGGAATTCTCTTCCTACTCCTCGGATGATAGGGAATACATGGTGTCCCTGGTCAAGGATCTTGTCGGGCTAGCCCGCCGCGCGAAAGAGCACGATCAACTGCTCTACTGCTGGATGTTCGTCTGAGCGAGGTGGTCAGCGAAAGAGTCCGGCCTTCAGAACGGAAACCTCTGCTTCTGCGATAGGGACGACCACGTCCTTGCCCTAAGCGCGTTGATACGGTAAGGGCACGGAGTCGTCTACAGCGAGATATCAAAGCGCAGCCGAGCTCATTCTGTTAAGCACTCTTGCCGGGAAGCGATCTTCCTGGGCACGGGAAGCGATCTTCGCAATCCCTCTCGCGCCCCAGGCCAGATCTACTCGTGAACACCCCACAGGACGAAAGGCCCGATTCCAGATCATGGAACCGGGCCTTTTTGCTGCTCAGGTGGCGTGCAGGTCGTCAGGGGCCGGGGCCGGGCGGGGTGGTGTCCGTTGAGGGTTCCGGGACGGAGCCAGCGAAAAGTCAGCGGACGTCTTCGGAGTGGATGGCTGCCACCGCTGCGAGCAGGCCAGCCGACAACCGGTCAGGCGGCAGGGTTGTCGAGGATGACGACGGGGGCGTCCTCCACATCCGGCAACTCGCTGTCCAGGCGCATGCCGGTGGCCGCCTCGATGAAGGCGAACGCCGCACCGCGTCTGCCGCGGTAGTCCTCCGGGTCGAGGCCGTCGAGCATGGCGCGGAAGTCGGCCAGGATGCTCGGGTCACCTTCCTCGACGACGTGCTCGGTGAAGAGGAAGTCGCGCATCCGCGCCCTGATCTCACCGCCGGCCGCATGGAGGATCGTGTATCCCCCGTTGAAGTGCCAGGTCACCATCCACACACGTGACTCCGTGCTGAGTGCGGTGAGGACGCGGTCGGACAGACCGAAACCTCCGGCGAGGTCGAGGAAACCCCAGGTTCCTTCGCCCTCGGAGACGAGGAGGACGGGGCAACCCTCCTCTCCGGCCTCTTCTCGGGGACACTCCATGACGCGCTGCTCGGGGGCGCGGCCTCCGTTCAACCGTGGCAGGAGATCGTCCACCGTGATCTCCTCGTCGAGGGGTTGCACGACGGTCCAGGAGAGTGCGTTCTCCAGCCACTGATGCCGCTCGAAGAAATCGCGGTAGTAGTCGATCACATGATCATTGTGGCGAGGTCGAGCCACAGGATGAAGGCCCGATCTCAGACAGCGGAATCGAGCTTTCCCGCCGTGTCTCCGGTCAACTCCACCAATCTTGTTCGGGCAGCTTGAGCCACATGTCGGCCTGGCCGTTGACCGATCGGGCGTCAGCCGGCCGAAGGCCCGCTCCGGCGAAACAGTAGGCCTCGGCTTGGTGGTGGTAGAGGTAGGTGGTGAGGATCTCCTCCGCGGGTTCTCCGGAGTAGACGCTGCCGCCGCCGGGGTGGGTGTCCCATTCCTCGATGACGCCGTCGCGGGCGACGGCTCCCTGGTTGCCGCTCTTGGGATTGGCGAACAGCCCGTGGCAGACGGTGTCCACCGACAGGCGTTCTATGACGCCGGGGTTGGACGCGGCGTGTCCACACGGCTGAAAGACGACGCATCCGCCGGGCACATCGGTGACGCCGATGACGGACAGGGTGGCATCGACATCCGCCCAGGGATCCTCCATGACCTCTTCGACGTCGGCGTCATCGGCCGGTACGGCCTCCAAGCGCCGTACCGCCTCGGCGGCGGTGATGTCGGCCACGCAGGCGAGGCTGTGGCCGTCGTCGTTGAAACGCCCCAACGCGGCGGTCAGACGTCTGGCCTCTGCCACGGTGGCGGCCTCGGCGGCCGACAGGCCGGCCCCTCCATCGGGGAGAGTGAACAGATCAGGGGTGGGAGTGGCCAGGCTGAGCCGTCCGGGAGACCAGCCGTTCATCATCGGCCGCCACGGGTCGGCTCCGGCGGCGACCAGGGCACGGGCGTTGCCGGGACGGTTGTTGAAGACGGCGAGCCAGAGCGCGGTGCGGCCCTCGTCCTCCGCGTCGACGTCGTCGACGCGCCGGGCCAGCTCCGCGACCACTTCCGGTGAGCCTTCCTCGGCCGCGTGATGGAGGGGGCTCCATGAAAGCCCGTTCCCGAGTTCGGGTCGGCGCCGGCGCCGAGCCGAACACGGATCGCGGCGAGATCCGTCCAGGCGTTCCAGCCCATGCCGGACCATCCGGCTCCTTCGGTGACGGCCATGGCACTCCTTGAGAGACGTACTGAAGACGAGCGCCGATCATGACGTACGAGGCCGACAAATTCGCGCCGGTCGCGGGAGACACAACTTCCCGTAGCTGTGGTCACCCCAGGTCGGGCGGCTGAGCGGAGTCAGCGAAAAGTCAGGACCCGCTGGCACGGGAGCGCAACCGAGACCAATGGACGGCATCGTCGCGGCACGTGACGGCACCGGACGGCATTCGTCGATCGGAAGCGGTGCGTCCCACCGGGGTTCGCACCCAAGGGGGCAGGGGTTTGGATCCCCTCATCTCCACCAGGCCAGAGGCCGTTTCCGAGAGATCGGGAGCGGCCTGGCCAGCGAGGTGCGGCACGTGTCAAGATCGATGCCGTTGTCGTCGTACTCCCGCTCCGACTCCGGGACCACTGAGCACATCGCCTCCAGGCCGCCGGAGGCGCGTACGAGACAGTCCCCCGGTCAACCGTTGACGAATCTCGGCCGCACGGCGAAGCGCCGGGGCGCAACGTGCCCGCGGGGAGGGCCGCCGCTCGTGGCCCTCCCCGCGGTGCGACGCCCTCTGGGGATCAGTACACGAAGACGCTGCCCGCGTTGAAGGTGAAGCTCGAAGGGCTGCCGGGGAACAGCGTCATGGGCGTACCGGTGCAGTTGGTGTTGGTCCACAGCGTGGCGACCTGGTTGGCGGTGTTGATCGCCGAGTGGGCCCGCCCCGAGCCCCAGCCGTGTGCGACGAGGTTGACACAGGTGCCCGCGGGAGGAGCCGACGACTGCACGGTGAACCTCGCGCCGGTGCGATCGGCGCCCTCGAACAAGCAGAGGGTGCGGCTGAACTCGCACGTCCCGCCGAGCGCCGAGGCCGACGAGGCGGCGGCGGGGGTGGCGGTGAGGCCGCCGGCGAGTAGCGCGGCCGCCGCCAGCGACGCCGCGACCGCGAACCTGCCCTTGAGGTTGATCCTGGAAGCGTTCACTTTCTCTCTCCCTTTATATTCGATGAAACTCTGACGGCGGCGAGGGGAATGTATTTCCGCCACTCGGCGCATAACGCGGCAGTGCATGCGCAGCTTTGCTCGGCAAGCGTTTTCGGCCATGCGAAATCGCGGAACGATGTCAGCACGGCAGGCGGCTGGAATGCGACGGAAGCCGCACGCGTTTCGTGCGGCAGGACACGCGTAAGTGCGCCTCACCGGTCATGTGACCGGCGCGGACACGACTACGGTCAAGGTTCGGACGGGCAATCGGGAGGGTAGGCGCAATGAGGCGATGAGCGGCTGCGCCGTGCCCCGCGACGGTTCGATGGAAAGCGGTCCGGATGGCCCATGGCTCGCCAGGGCGCCGGCTTCGTGGCTCTAAACAGTGCCTTTCTCACACTCACGGCGTCCCCGTACGCAGTCGAATGGTGGAGAAACAGGAATCACTTACCGAGCAGTCGAACGCGCAGAAAAGTAACACATCATTGACCGCATCCGCAACACCCCTGACAAGCGGCCATTCGCGGGAATTGTGGAATTGCGCGCCGGACATGAGGTCGACCCCGGAGACCGGAAGGTTTCCTCGCGCGCCCGGACGCGTCCCTCCGCCGCGGAAAGGTCGCACCGGGGGCGATTACCACCTCCCGGCGGCCCGGCGGCGGAGAACGGATCTCAGGTGATGACCGGGGACGTCGCAGGCCTCACCGGCGGTGATCCAGCGAGCAGGCACCCCGGCCACCAGGGTGCGCTCCAGCGTGGCCCGCGCCATGGCCGGTTCGATGGCGAAAGCGACCTCCTCCGGAATCGCCGCCCGAGCACGGCGTTCTGGGTCGGCCGCCCAGGACTTGGGCAGGTAGAGCTCCCTGTCGATCAATGCCCCTCCCCCGAGGTGAGGCGTAGGCGACGAACACGCCGATCTGGCAGTTCTCGATCCGGCCGTGCTGGAGTACTGGCGTTGCACCCCGGCCGAGCGCTCACCCTTCTTGAGGAATCCGGTCTCATCGACGATCAACACCCCGTTGGTGCCACCAAGTTGCTCCACCACATACGCTCGCAGGTCGTCGCGGACCGCGTCGGCATTCCAGGCGGAGGAGTTCAACAACGGCCTCCGGAGGACCTTGGCGGACCGGGGTCGGCGAAAAGCCGGCGACCACTGTGCGAGCACTGTCGGTGTCAGGAGGAGAACAGCTTCCAGTGCCCCTCGGACACGACGTCGACGGTGCCCTCGGTCACTCTGATGGCGGTCTCGTCGTCGATCGCGTACGCCGGGCCTGGGATTTCGGCCGCCCATCTTTCCGCGTGGGCCATGCTGTTCTCCGGCATGAGCTCGTGATCCAGGTGCGGGAAGATCGAGAAGTCGACGATGCCCAGTGTGTTGTCGCCTCCGGCAGGCGGTTTCCAGCCGACGAAGTCCTCTCCGACACGGGGGGTCATCACCATGCTTCCGGCGCTCAGTCCCACCCAGACCGTCTCGCGCAGCGACGGCAGGAGGTCCGCCAGCCCCGACTGCCGCATCCAATGGCAGAGGTACAGGGGGTCGCCGCCGTTCACCAGCAGGACGTCCGTCTCTCGGACCCAGGAGATCCAGCGTTCTTCGTCGATGCTGGGCAGCGCGGTGAGTTCCAGCACTCCCAGGGACTTCCAGCCCAGCTCGCACATGGGGGTGGAGGACTGACCGCTGATGAAACGCCACGCCCCACCGGGATTGCTCTGGGGGTGCCCGTAGCTGGCGGTGGGGATGCAGAGGGCGTTGGAGTCGGCGATCGGTTTGCCCAGTAGGCCGACCAGCGCGCTGTGGATGCTCGGGTTCTTGACGCCGGCGGAAGTGAGAAGAAGCTTCACGCTTGCCTCCTGTACGTAGCGGTCATGACGCTCTCGCCGAGAGTGGGGAGATCGGTGCATGGGGAAGGTCGATGCGGTGTCCGGTCGTGTCGAGCTGTTCACAGAGCTCTGGGTCATGGCTGACCGGGTGCGGCCACCGCGAGAGCCGCTTCAGGCGGGCCGCGCCCGGCTGCTTGGTGGAGGGGCCGTCCACGGAAGTCCGTTCCCGGATTCGGGCCGGCGCCCGCGTCGGGCTGGGCATGCAGTTGAGCGGAATGCGTCCGGCCGTTCCAGCCCGTGCCGGACGCATCCGGCTCTGTCGGTGACGGCCATGGCACTCCTTGAGGGGGATGTACTGATACGAGCGCCGATCATGGCGTACGAGACCGACAAATTCGGGCCGGTCGCGGGAAACGCGGCTTCTCCTGGCCACGGGGCGGGCGGCCGGGTGACGGCGGGTCGAGTTGCCGTCACCCGGGCGTCGGGATGCTACGCGGGCGGCTGGAGGACGGTGACCACGTGGGTGGTGCGCGCCGACTTGATGGTCGAGTCGCCGAGCAAGTTGACGGTGTACGTGTGTTCGCCGGCCGTGGTCGGCGTATCGGAGAAGCTGAACGACCCGTCGGCGGCGGGGGTCAACTTCACCAGGCTCTTCGAGGTGACGGTGCCATCCGGGCCAACGACCTTGCGCGAGACGGTGATGGTCGTCCGCGGGAAGGTGATGCCGTCGGCGCCGAAGGTGCCGTCGAAGTCGAGCCGCTCGCCGACGTCGCCCGCCGCCGGTCCGGTCACGGTGAGCGTCGGCTCGTACGAGGTCGCCGTGACGGTCGCCGAGGAGCCGCTGCCCCGGAACCATGAGTTGCCCGGCCAGTACACCTGATACTTGAACGCCCCGACGGACGGTGGGGCGTCGGTGAACCGGTAGGTCCCGTCCGCCGCCGTGGCGATCTCCTGGAACGGCCTGGAGGTGCCGTCGGGGAGCCAGCTGTGCAGTTCGAGCGTCTGTACGCCGGGTGGCAGGGCGCTGCTCAGCGTGAGTCGTCCGCTGAAGGTCGACTGCTTGAGCGCGGTCACCTTGGAGGGAGCCGTCAAGGTCAGCGTGGAGGAGTGGTAGGGCGAGGGCGGCAGCCACCAGAGGTGCATCCGTCCGGTGCCGGGCTCTTTCAGAACCGCGAAGGTGACTGTGCCGTAGAACTCGATGCTGCCCGCCACCACCGCCTTCCCCTGGTGGGCGGCTGTGTAGATGACCTCCGCGGTGGTCGCGTCGTACACCACGAGCTCCGCCGCGTCGCCCGCGGAGGAGTTCCAGCCGCCCACGACGTAGGGGGCGTCAGGGCTGGCCGCGACTGCGGCGGGGAGGCCGTGCTCGCCGAATCCGCTGCTGTCGTAGGCGCGGCCCCGGGTCAGGGCTGTCGTGTCCCAGGCGTCGAACCGGCGGGTGCCGTCCAGTGCCGACAGCGCCGCCGATCCGTGCTCGGCGAGTGCGAGATCCCGCAGGGCCGGCAGCTCGTTCGCCTCTCCGCGGATCTCGCCGCGCGAAGTGGGAGGCGTGGTGCTGATGTCGTACACCTTGACGGTGGCGGGGCTGACTCCCGGCTCCCCGGCCACCAGCGTGTTCCCCGAGACGGCGACGAGCGGAGCCCGGGTCGTGGCCGGCCCCACCCGGACGGCGGGGGTGGGCGGGGCCGGCCACGTGACGAGGCCGAGAACCCCTCCCTGTCCCTCTTCGCCGCAACCGAATCCGATCCACAGCCGGTCGTACTCCTGCGCCAGACTCGACGGGCACGGGTACGCGGTGAGGTCGATGCGCCTGGTGACGGCGAGCGTGGCGATGTCGATCTCGATCACTTCGTGCGAGTCGCGCAGCGCCGCGTACACCTTCCCGCCGCTCTCCGGCGAGGCCAGGGCGACAGCGCCGGACAGGCCGGGGATCGTGTCGACGACCTTGCCGTCGGTGGACGCGACCACGATCTGGTCACCGGCGGCGACGAAGACCTTCCTGCTGCGCGCCACCACGTCCCCACCCTTCCCCGTGACGCCGAGGTCGGTGACGGTCGCGGGGGCCGCGGCGGTCGCGGCGGTAGGCGCCTGGGTGACGAGCAGGGCCGCCGTCAGGAACAGGGGCCCGGCCCAGGCGACCAATCGGCGGGACAGAGGAGTGCGGGCAGAGGTTGGCAGGCGCACAGGCGCTCCGTTCTGGAGGGGAAGGGGGAGTCGAGCACCCCGGCATGACTACGGGACCCGCCCCGTTGACGATCTTCGTCAATCGAACACATATTCGCATAGTGTGGGATTGTCGTCCAGGGCATCGGGCGGTTCGGCGGCGGAGGCCACGTTCACCGTCGGCGTCCGCCGCCTTGAACGGGAGCGGATGCCTGCCGGGCGAACCGCCCGCCCTGGCCGTGGAAGTCCGTCCGGCGCGCTGGGAAACGATCGATCCTCACGCGGGAAGCGATCTTCAGACGCGCCTGTTCCGCCAGATCGTCCGCTCTGGTGAACGCCCTGCAAGACGAAAGGCCCGGTTCCGGTGATGGAGCCGGGTCCTTTTCGTTGTGCCGCTTCACCAGTTCCGATCGGGCAGCCTGAGCCACATGCCGGGCGGGCCGGTGATCGACCTGGCGTCGGCCGGGCGCAGGCCCGCGCCGGCGTAGCAGTAGGCCATGGCCTGGAACTGGTAGAGGTAGGCGGCGAGGATCTCCTCGGCCGGCTCGTCGCCGGCTACGTTGCCGCCGCCGGGATGGGTGTCCGACGTCTCGACGCCCCCGTTGCGGGCGACGCCTCCCTGTTTGCCGCTCTTGGGGTTGTCGTACATCGCGTAGCAGACGGTCCCCGTGGAAAGGCGCTTCATGACGCGGTGGGCGTAGGCGGCGTACCCCCAGGGCTGGCTGACGACGCATCCGCCGGGCACGTCCGTGACCCCGATGACGGTCAGGCTGTCGTCGAGGTCGGAGAAGGGGTCATCCATGACCTCTTCGATGTCGTCGTCATCGGCCACCACGGCTTCCAGGCGCGGAACCGCCTCGGCCGCGGTGAGGCCGGCCACGCATGCCAGGCTGAAGCCGTCGGAGTCGACGTCTCCCAACGCCGTGATCAGACGTTCGGCTTCCGTCACGGCGGCGGCCTCGGCGGCCGACAGGCCGATTCCGTCGGCGGGGAGGGTGAACAGGTCGGGGGTGGGGCCGGCCAGGCTGAGCCGTCCGGGGGGCCAGCCGTTCATCATCGGCCGCCAGGGGGCGGCTCCGGCGGCGACCAGGGCGCGGGCGTTGCCGGGACGGTTGTTGAAGACGGCGGCCCACAGCGCGGTACGGCCCTCGTCCTCCGCGTCGACGTCGTCGACGCGCCGGGCCAGCTCCGCGACCACTTCCGGCGAACCGTCCTGGGCCGCTTGACGGAGGGGCCGTCCACGGAAGTCCGTTCCCGAATTCGGGTCGGCGCCCGCGTCGAGCCGGGCACGGACCAGAGTGAGATCCGTCCAGTCCTTCCAGCGCATGCCGGACCATCCGGCTCCTTCGGTGACGGCCATGGCACTCCTTGAGGGGATGTACTGGATGCGAGCGCCGATCATGGCGTACGAGACCGACACATTCGAGCCGGTCGCGGGGAGCGGTGGTGGTCACCTCAGGTTGAGCGGCTGAGCGGAGTCTTCATTGGCGAGGTGTCCCAGCGGTGAGCGATTCCAGTCTCTTGACCGTGTGGGCCTTCTTGGGTCGAGGGCGCCCAGCGGCCGTCGGTGTGTTGTCGACGTGCCGGGCGGGTGAGTGCGCGTGGCCGGGCCGCTCGATGTGGTGGCGCGAGGAGGGGATGCTCGATGTGGTGGCGCGAGGAGGGGATATCGGGCGAGGCCGCCATATACATGCGAGTCACGCATTTTTGCGTGACTCGCATTTTTGCGTGACTCGCAAATTTGTGTAGGGTGCTCGCATGGGGCTGAGAGAGCGCAAGAAGGAAGAGACCCGGATTGCGCTGAGCTGGGCGGCGATCAAGCTGACCGTCGAGCGTGGCTTCGACAATGTCAAGGTGGAGGACATCGCCGCCGAGGCGGGCGTCTCACACCGCACGTTCAACAACTACTTCTCCAGCAAAGGTGAGGCGATCGCGGCCAGGCACTTCGACCGAGCGGTGCAGATCGCCGACGAGCTGAGGTCCAGGCCGGACGGCGAACCCCTGTGGGAGGCCATCACCAACGCCGTGTTCGCCCGGTTCGCGCTCGGCATGCGAGAGGCCGAGCGTCCGGCCGACGAGCGCTGGAGCGCCGGGGTCAGGCTGATGACTCAGCATCCGGAGCAGCGGGGCGAGTTCCTCAAAGCCCACACGGCCGCGCTGGACGTGCTGGCCGCGGCGGTCGCCGAGCGCACCGGCACCGACGCCGATCGTGATCTGTATCCGCACCTGGTCGCCGGCACGGTCGGCGCCGCCATACTCGCGGCCATCAACCTGTGGCTCCACGGCGACGCGCCGGCACCGTTCGAGCGACTGCTCCGTGACGCTCTCGGCCAGGTCGCGGCCGGCCTGCCCACGCCCTGACCCTTCCCTGACCCTTCCCACGCCTTTCCCGTCTTCCCCGTAGAGGATCAGCCGGCCCGCCGCCGGTCGATCCGTCATGCCCAGAAGGAGCGCCATGATCGCCGATGTCGTCATAGCCGGAGCCGGGCCCAACGGCCTGATGCTGGCCTGCGAGCTCAGCCTGGCCGGAGTCCGTCCCCTGGTCCTGGAGCGCCTGCCGGAGCGCACCCGGGAGAACCGTGCCAACGGCCTGGTCGGCCAGGTGGTACGGATGCTCGACCGCCGGGGCCTGTACGAGCGGCTCACCGGAAACCAGGGCCCGCCCCCGCCCGCCCCCGGGTTCGTCTTCGGCGCGCTGCCCCTCGACCTGAGCGCGCTGGACGACAACCCCCTCTACCTCCTTCAGGTCCCGCAGCTCAGGATCGAGCGGATGCTGGAGGAACGGGCCGCCGAGCTCCATGTCGAGATCCGGCGCGGCCACGAGCTCACCGGGTTCACCCAGGACAGCGAAGGCGTGACCCTCCAGGTGGGCGGGCCGGCCGGGCCGTACACGATCGAGACCCGTTACCTGGTCGGCGCCGACGGCGGGCACAGCGTCACACGCAAGCTGGCCGGGATCGCCTTCCCCGGCGTGACGACCGACGAGACGATCGCGCGCACCGCGCACGCCGCCGTACCGGCCGGGCTCCTCGATCCGGTCAGCGGCGGCCTCGACATTCCCGGGTACGGACCCATCCCGCCGTTCATGCACCACCGGACCGAGCGCGGGCTGTTCGTGTACGCGCCCCTGCCGGGCGGCCCCGCACCGCTGATCTCCACCATGGAGTGGAACGGGCAGGACGCCGAGGGACCCCTCACGCTCGCGGAACTGCGGGCCAGCGCCCGCCGCGTGCTCGGAGCCGACATCGCCTTCGGCCCGCCCGATGGCCAGGGGCCGCACCTGATGCGCAAGCTCAACGGCGGCAACACCCGCCTGGCCGAGCGTTTCCGGGACGGCCGGGTGCTGCTGGTCGGCGACGCCGCCCACGTGCACTCGGCGATCGGCGGGCCCGGCCTCAACCTCGGCCTGCAGGACGCGGTCAACCTCGGCTGGAAACTCGCGGCCGACGTACGCGGCACGGCCCCCGCCGGTCTCCTCGACACCTACGAGTCCGAGCGACGCCCGGCCGCCGAACGGGTGGTGATGTCCTCGCGCGCCCAGTCCGCGCTGATCGCCCCGGGCAGCGAGGTCACCGGCCTGCGCGCGCTGTTCGCCGAGCTCCTCGGCGACCCGCGCAACGTCCGTCGTATCGCCGACCTGATGTCGGGCGCCGACATCCGCTACGACGTGGGCGTCGACCATCCGCTGGCCGGTCGGTGGGCTCCCGACCTGGACCTGAAGGACGGTGCCCGGCTCGCCGAGCTGACCAGGGACGGCCGCCCGCACCTGGTCGACTTCACCGGCGGCGACTGGGGGTACCCCGCGACCGCGGCACTGCCCGGCTCCGCCGTACCGTGCACGGCGCTGCTGCTGCGGCCCGACGGATACGTGGCGTGGGCCTCCGACGTCCCGCGGCCGGACGCGGAGTCCCGCGCGTCGCTCCGGGCGGCGATCCAACGATGGCTGGGATGACCGGACTCGTCCCAGGTGAGCGCCTGAGCCGGGCTGTTGCGATCGTCGCCGTTTGCTCGGAAATCGGAAAGGTGTGTGGAACGATTTGTGAACACCCCGGTACGGCGTTCAAAGGCGCCCGCGGACGCCCGCCCTCCGCCTGGCGTCGCTCCTCATGATCGATTGTAGGGTGAGGTGATTCGCTCTCCTCCCTCCGAATCCCCGGGAAGCGTCCCGTGTTGCGTCGTCACCGTTTAACCCTCCCCGCCCTGCTCGTCACCGGTCTGTACGGGGCCGCGCTGACGGTCGCCGTCGTCGTCGCCCTGATCTCCGGGGATCTCGGCCCGTTGTGGTGGCTGACGGTGTTCGCGGCCGTGGACGAGGGCGTCGCGGCGACGGGGCAGAACCTGCTCCTTCTGGTCCTGGCCGGGCTGTCCTGGGCGTGGGGGATCTGGCAGATCCTGCGCGGGCCGCTGACGGGGCCGCCGTCCTCGCAGGACGGCGACACCCTGTGGCCGCGCGTGGCGCTCTACGGCGCGACGGCCACGACGTGGTCGCTTCACGTCACCGCGTCGTGGATCTGGGCGGACGCGGTGGCGGTGATCGGCTCCGCGGTGATGTGGGTGGTCGTGGTGCTGTTCACGCGGGTGCTGGGCCGCGACCGGCAGTTCACGCGGGGCGCGGGGGTGCTGGGGTACGGCGGGTTCACCGTCATCGGCGTACTCGACCTCGTCGGCCGGTCCGTCCCGGAGGCGGTGGAGATGCTCTGTGGCCTGGCCGGTCTGGCGTGGACGGTGCTGGTCCTGCGGGCCCAGGGGGATGACGACCGCTGGGGGGCGGCGACCGTCGCGTACGGCGTCGCCGCCCTGGTGACGCCGTTCTTTCTGGTACTGGCGGCACTGCCGTTCTCGGACGAGGGAGGTGCCGTCGAGGCTCTCGGTGTGTTTCCGAGCGTGCTGACGATGATCTGGCTGGCCCGCTCCGCCCACGACCTCGCCGCCCCGCGCCATCGCCCGGCCGCCCAGGCCACGTCGGAGGCGTGAGCCGGCGAGCGGTCGCGTCGTCGGCCGTCACCGCCGCGCGGGTGTCACGAACCGGTCCTTTCGGCGCGTGCTCGTCGCAGCCGGCGGCGGGGCGTCCTGGAAGGGCTGTCAGACCAGGAGCAGGGTCTTGCCCAGGGCGCCGCGCGACTCGATCGCGGCGTGCGCGTCCGCGGCGCGGTCCAGGGGGAAGGTCTGGCCGATGACCGGCCGGATCCGGCCCGCCACCGCCTCCGACATCACCCGCCCGGCCCAGTGCCGCATCTTCGGCCCGAAGCCGAAGAGCTGCTCGATCCCGATCACCTCCACCCCGTGCCGCCGCGCCCGCGCGGGGTCGATCGCCGTGACCTCGCCGCTGGAGGCGCCGTGGACGGAGAAACGGCCGCCGTCCGCCGTCACCTCGAACGCGGCCAGGCCGATCTCCCCGCCGACCCCGTCGAACACCACGTCGGGACCCGCGCCGCCGGTCGCCTCGCGTACCCGCTTCGCCCAGTCCGGGTCGGAGTAGTCGACCACGACCTCCGCGCCCAGGTCGCGAGCCAGCTCCAGTTTGCGCGCGCCGCGCGCGGCTCCGACGACCCGGGCACCGGCCGCCCGGGCCAGCTGCACCAGCAGGCTGCCGACACCGCCGCCCGCCGCCTCGACCAGCACCCACTCCCCGGGACGGATCCGGGCCCCCTCGACCAGGCCCAGCGCGGTGCCGCCGTCGGGGTACAGGGCGAGGGCCTCGGGCAGCCCCAGCCCCTCCGGCACCGGGATCAGGTCCCGCGCGGCGGCCACCGCGCGCTCGGCGAAGCCGCCGCTCTCCCCGGTTCCGGCGACGACGCGCCGTCCGGACCAGTCCGGGTCGACGTCCTCCCCGAGCGGACCCACCCGTCCGGCCACCGTGCCGCCCGGCACGTACGGCGGCTCGGGCCTGGCTTGCCACCTGTCGACGCCGCGCCGGATCTGCGTCTCGACGAACGTGATGCCCGCGACGGACACCTCGACCACCACCTGCCCCGGCCCGGCGACCGGATCCGGCGCCTCGCCCGGGACCAGCACCCCGGGATCTCCGAAACTCGTGACCCTCACCACTCGCACGTCGGTCGCCCCCCGCGTCTGGCTGTCCGAACACCGGTGCGGAGTAGTCTCCAACCTCAAGCTCGATCGAGGTCAAGTGGCCGTGAGCCGCGTCCCCCGGCCGATGCCGGGGCGCGGTCGCGGACCGGGGCGGACTTGGCCGCCTTATCTCCTGGACCAGGTGAGTCGCCCAGCTCTTTCGGCGGGTTCGCGCCCGGCGAGGACGGCGATGCCGATCGTCAGCGCGAAGGCGGACAGGCCAGTCAGGGTACGGACGGTGTGGAAGAGCTCCCACTGCCGCAGGATCTCGGTGTGACCGGCCGGGGCGGAGCCGGCGGCGGCCCATCGCCTGATGTGGGCGTGCAGCGGGATGTTGCCGAAGACCGTCACCAGCAGCGAGGCCACCGTCAGGGCGCCGGCCGCGAGCCCCAGGCGCCGTGGCAGGCCTCGGGAGACAAAGGCCAGGCCGAACGAGGTGAGGATCGCCAGCGCCATCGCACTCTGCATGACCGGCTCGTTGACCTCCATCATCGCGGTGTGGAAGGTCAGACGCACGTCCAGCGGGACGGTCCTGAAGGTGGGGACCACGTTGGCCGCGCCGTACCCGAAGGCTCCGGCGAGCAGCCCGGTGGACAGCAGCGCGGCCCCGTGGACGTACCTGGCTGGGGTTCTCATGGCGGTAATCGTCGCTCGCCCGCCGACGCGGGTCGTCCCACCGCGGGAGGCTCCCGCCCGTACGGCACCGGGAGGAGAAACCGTCCCTCTACGACACCGGGAGTAGGCGGGTCGCCGGACCGGATCACGCGCGGTCCGGCGGATAACATCCCACCTATTCCGCGCGGTCGCGGCCCCGTGCGGCGGAGGAGCGCGATCCACGAACGCCGGTGCGCGTTCGAACCACGGCCGTCTCGGGCCTACGACATCCGGGTCGACAGACGGGTCTGATCAGCAGGTCAAGAGACATCGGATGTGAAGGCTTGTTTCAGCCTTGTTTCGGTGGTATTTCCTTGTCTACCCCCCTCGCTGATCGGAGGAATTTGTGTGATCAAGTTCCCGCGCTCCAGACTGGGTATCGCGCTGTTAGGTGTGGTCGCGATGCTTGCCGGTATGAGTACGCCCACCTCGGCGCAGGCAGTGGCGCTGCCCGCGACCGACGACCTGACGCTGTGGTACAACTCACCGGCCACCGACTGGGAGACTCAGGCGCTGCCGATCGGCAACGGCCCGCTGGGTGCGAAGTTGTTCGGCGGAGTGGCCTCCGAGCAGATCCAGTTCAACGAGAAGACCCTGTGGACCGGCGGTCCCGGCGCCTCCGGCGGCTACAACCACGGCAACTGGACCTCACCCCGCCCGGGGGCCATCGACAACATGCAGGCGCAGATCGACCAGAACGGCAGGATCACGCCGCAGACCGTCGCCAACGCGCTCGGCCAGGGCAAGACCAACTTCGGTTCGTACCAGACCTTCGGCGACCTGTTCCTCGACTTCGCCAACCCGCCGTCGAGCACCACGGGGTACCGGCGTGAGCTGAGCCTGCGCGAGGCCGTGGCCCGGGTCGGCTACACGGCGGGCGGCGTCGAGTACACCCGCGAGTACTTCGCCAGCAACCCCGGCAACGTGATCGTGGCCCGCATCTCGGCCAACCAGACCGGCCGGGTCTCCTTCACGCTGCGGCACACCTCGCCGCGCAACGACAAGACCGTGACCGCCTCGAACGGCCGGCTCACCATCCGCGGCCAGCTCGCCAACAACGGCCTGCGGTTCGAGGGCCAGGTGCAGGTGGTCAACCAGGGCGGCACCAGGACCGACTCCGGGGACCGCGTCACCGTCTCCGGGGCCGACAGCGTGATGCTGGTGCTGTCGGCGGGCACCAACTACTCCGACGCCTACCCGGCCTACCGGGGCACCGACCCGCAGGCCGGGGTCACCTCGCGGGTGACCACGGCGGCGGCCAAGACCTACGACGCGCTGAAGGCCGCGCACCTCGCCGACTACAAGAACCTGTTCGACCGGGTGAAGCTGAACATCGGCCAGACGAACCCGACGGTGCCGACGAACCAGCTGCGCAGCGGCTACACCGGCGGTTCCTCGACGCAGGACCGCGCGCTGGAGGCGATGTTCTTCGCCTACGGCCGCTACCTGCTGATCTCCTCCTCGCGGGAGAACGACATCCTCCCGACCAACCTCCAGGGCGTGTGGAACAACGTCACCAATCCACCCTGGGACGCCGACTACCACGTCAACATCAACCTGCAGATGAACTACTGGCCGGCCGAGCAGACCAACCTGCGCGAGACGACCCGGCCGTATGACAGGTACGTCGCGAGCATGGTCGCCCCGGGCCGGGTGACGGCCACCAACATGTACGGGGCCCGCGGCTGGGTGGTCAACAACGAGACCAACCCCTACGGTTTCACCGGCGTGCACAGCTACCCGCAGTCGTTCTGGTTCCCCGAGGCCGCCGCCTGGACGACCCAGCACATGTACGACAGCTACCGGTTCAGCGGCGACACGAATTACCTGCGCAACACCGCCTACCCGGCGATCAAGGGCGCGGCCGAGTTCTGGCTGGACTTCCTGCACACCGACCCGCGTGACGGCAAGCTCGTGGTCTCGCCCAGCTACTCGCCGGAGAACGGCGACTTCTCGGCGGGCGCGTCGATGTCCCAGCAGATCGTCCGGGAGGTGTTCACCAACGCGCTGGCCTCCGCCCGCACGCTGGGCGTGGACACCGCCTTCCAGAACGAGGTAAGCACCGCCCTGTCCCGGCTCGACCCGGGGCTGCGCGTCGGCCGCTGGGGCCAGCTGCAGGAGTGGAAGACCGACTGGGACTCCCAGACCGACACCCACCGGCACGTCTCGCACCTGTTCGCCCTGCACCCGGGCAACCAGATCCTGCCCGGCACGGCCGAGGCGGCGGCGGCCCGCGTCTCCCTGAACGCGCGCGGCGACGGCGGCACCGGCTGGTCCAAGGCCTGGAAGATCAACTTCTGGGCCCGGCTGCTCGACGGCACCCGCGCCCACAAGCTGCTCAGCGAGCAGCTCAAGTCCTCCACGCTGGACAACCTGTGGGACACCCACCCGCCGTTCCAGATCGACGGCAACTTCGGCGCGACCTCCGGGGTCGCGGAGATGCTCGTGCAGAGCCAGCACGACACCGTGCACGTGCTGCCCGCGCTGCCGGCCGCGTGGCCGACCGGTTCGGTGACCGGCCTGCGCGCCCGGGGCGACGTCACCGTGGACACCGCCTGGAGCGCGGGGAAGGCCACGACGGTCACCCTGCGGACCGGCAAGACGGCCCCGATCAAGGTCAGGACCGCCGCGGCCACCGGTACCTACCAGGTCAAGGACGAGGCGGGGGCGACGGTCACCGCCACGCGCACCGGTGACACGCTGAGCTGGAACGCCACCGCCGGGAAGACGTACACGATCACCTTCCAGCCGGGCGGCGGCACCGGCGGCCAGACCGTCGAGGGTGAGGCGTTCACCTCGCAGTCGGGGGTGCAGCGGGCCGACCACGCGGGTGCCAGCGGCGGAGCCACGGTGGGTTACATCGAGAACGGTGACTGGGCGGCGTACGCGGGGGTGAACACCTCTGGGTTGCGGACGTTCAGCGCCCGGGTCTCCTCTGCGGGCTCCGGTGGGACGATCCAGATTCGTTCGGGGTCGGCCACGGGGACGTTGCTGGGGTCGGTGGCGGTGTCGCCGACGGGTGGCTGGGATACCTACGCGACGGTGTCCACGACCCTGAGCGGGTCGGCTTCCGGGCCGCTGTACCTGGTCTTCGTGGGAGGTGGCGGCAACCTGTTCGACGTCGACACCTTCACCGTCGGCACCGGCGGTCAGACCGTCGTCGAGGGTGAGGCGTTCACGTCGCAGTCGGGGGTGCAGCGGGCCGATCATCCGGGTGCCAGTGGTGGTGCTTCGGTGGGGTACATCGAGAACGGTGACTGGGCGGCGTACGCGGGGGTGAACACCGCCGGGTTGCGGACGTTCAGCGCCCGGGTCTCCTCTGCGGGCTCCGGTGGGACGATCCAGATTCGTTCGGGGTCGGCCACCGGGACGTTGCTGGGGTCGGTCGCGGTGTCGCCCACGGGTGGCTGGGATACCTACGCGACGGTGTCGACGACGTTGAGCGGGTCGGCGTCGGGGCCGCTGTACCTGGTCTTCGTGGGCGGCGGCGGCAACCTGTACGACGTCGACACCTTCACCGTCGCGACGTGAGCGGATATAGGCCGACGTAAGCCGAGATGAGATGACGTGGGCTGACACGAGATGACGTGAGGTGACATAAGACGACGTCGGTTCGTCCCCGGGTGGGTGACCGCCCGGGGACGGTGCCGTCGCGCCCGGCCGGGAGCCGCCGGAGCGGACGCGCTACGTCTGTGGCGCGGTGACCTGTGGCCCGTGGCCGGGCGCGACGGAGCCCTGGAGGACGAGGGCCGCCCCGCCGATGGCCGCGGCGTCGCGGGGGTTGCTCGACAGGTCGACCTCCACCGCGTGCACCCCGCGTGAGAACGCCCGTTCCGCGAGGCGGCGGCGGATCTCGCTGACGTAGAGCGAACCGGCGACGGCGAAGCCCGGCCCCGCGAGCACGAGCGTGTCGAGGTCCCAGAGGTTGGCGAGCGTCAGGGCGCCGTCGGCGAGGAGCAGGGCCGACTCGTCGACCAGCGCGCGGGCCTGCCCGTCGCCGTAGATCGCCGCACGGGCGAGGACGTCGAACGCCCGCGAGTCCGGGTCGTCGGAACGGATGCCCAGGCGGTCCGCGAGGTCCGGGGTGGACCTGGCACGCTCCACGAGCGCGGAGGGGGCGGCGTACAGCTCCAGGCAGCCCCGGCCGCCGCAGCGGCACCGCTCGCCGTCGCGGATCACCGAGACGTGGCCGATCTCACCGGCGTTGGAACTGGCGCCGCGATGGAGCGCGCCGTCGAGGACGACCCCGGAGCCGATTCCCGAGTTCATGTAGAGGCACCCGAAGGTCCGCTCCCGCGAGACCTGCCGTCCCCAGAACTCGCCCACGGCGGCCGCGGCGGCGTCGCTGTCGACGAGCACCGGCACGCCCAGCCTGGTGGCCAGGGCCTGGCCGAGGTCGAGGTCGGCCCACCGCTCCAGTCCCGGGAGCGCGAGGAACCTGCCCCGTGCCACGTCGACCGGACCCGGCCCGACGACGGCGAGCCCCGCCACGCTCTGCGGCGACAGCCCGAGCCCCCGCGTGACGTCGCCGTAGAGCGCGGCCAGCTGGGCCACGACGTCCTCGGGCTTCTCGGCGGGAGGCGAGGAGACGAGCTCGCGCCCGATCGTGCCGCCCCGCGTGTCCGTCACGACGCACGTCATGGTGTCGGCCCCGACGCGGATCCCGACGCCGTATGCTGAGCGGGAGTTGATCACGAGCAGGGTCCGTGGCTTGCCCCCGGTGGCGACCGTGGCGCCGGTCTCGCGCACGACGCCGTCGTCGATCAGGCGCCGGACGATGTTGGAGATCGTCGGCTGGGTCAACCTGGTCGCCTCGACGAGCTCCACCCGGCTGATCGGCCCGGAGGACCGGATGAGGTCGACGACGAGCGCGCGGCTCCCCGGTCCCGCGGCCGCGGACTCTCGTCGGGCCACGCTCAACCGCCTCTCGCCCCGGCCGCACGTACGGCGGCACTACGTTACAGGGCACGAGGTTAGTTCACGAAGGCAGTGCGCGAGGGAAGGGCACCGATGGTCGCGGCAGGGACGGGCACGAAGACGCGTCCGCGGACGGGCACGCCGGTGGGTCTCGCCCTCGTACGCGACGCGGAGGTCCTCGGCGCCGAGCCCTTCTTCCACGAGTTCATCGCGGGCATGGAGCGGATCCTCGTCCCCCTCGGGGTGCCCGTGCTCCTCCAGGTGGTCGCCACGGTCGGGCAGGCGAGCGACCGGATGCGCGCGTGGGCGGCCCAGGGGCAGGTGCGGGGGGTCATCCTGATCGACCTGCTCCCCGGCGACGAGCGGGTCGCGCTCGTCGGCGAGCTGGGCATGCCGGCCGTGGTCATCGGCGACCCGGTCACCGCCGGGGGGCTGCCCGCGGTGTGGACGCAGGACGAGGTGGCCATGCGCGACGTGGTCGCCGCGCTGGTCGCGGGCGGGCACACGCATCTCGGCCATGTCGCGGGACCGGCGGAGATGGCGCACACGATCATCCGCCGCCGCACGTTCCACGCCGTCGCGTCGGAACGCGGCGTGCGGACGACGACGTTCGACGGCGACTACTCCGAGGGGGCCGGGGTGCGCGCGGTCACCGCCCTCGCGGGGACTGACGACCGGCCGACGGCGCTGGTCTTCGACAACGACGTCATGGCGCTGGGCGCGCTCCACGAGGCGCGCCGTCTCGGCCTGCGGGTCCCCTCCGACCTGTCCCTGGTGGCGTGGGACGACTCGGCCCTGTGCCAGCTCGCGGAGCCGCCGCTCAGCGCCGTCAGCCACGACGTGCAGGCGCTGGGCGAGCTGGTCGGGGAGACCGTGGCCGAGATTCTGGCGGGGGCGGCGCCGCGGGTGATCACGGCCGCGCCGGCGACGCTGGTCGTTCGCGGTTCGAGCATTTAATAAATTACTAATCTTTCTTGTTGACTTCCGGTCGGCCCGTCCTGCACGCTGTGGTGCGGGCGGCGTCCGCAATCTCCGTGCAACCCACGGGTAACTCCTGGGACACACGCTTCCCCACCACCCCCCGGAACATCAGCAAAGGAAGCCCCATGCACCGCACCACGCCTCGGGCCGTACGCGGGGTGGCCGCGTTCGCCGCCGGAGCCCTGCTCCTCTCCCTCACCGCCTGCGGCTCCGACGAACCGGCGGGCCCGGCGACCGCGGCGAGCGGCGGCGGCTCCATCGACGTCGTCACCCGCTGGACGGCGGGCAACTCGGCGGCCGCGGCCCAGAAGCGCGTCTTCGACGCGTTCACCGCGGAGACGGGTATCAAGATCAACCTCATCGAGGGCCTGGAGGCCATCGACGACCAGGTGGAGACCGCGGTGGCGGCGGGCAAGTCCCCCGACCTGGTGATCGTCAACCTGTTCGACAAGACCGTGGGCTGGCTGGACGCGGGCGTCACGGTCCCCGTCGACCAGTACGTCAAGGACTGGGGCCTCGCCGACAGGATGAAGCCGCAGGCCCTCGACGAGTGGCGGGTCGGCGGCGCCGCCGGAGGCCAGATCCAGGGCCTGCCGTTCTCCGGGTTCAGCTGGCCGCTCTGGTACAACACCGAGCTGCTGACCAAGGCCGGTGTCGCGGAGGTCCCGAAGACCACCGACGAGCTCGTCGCCGCCGCCAAGAAGCTGCGCGCCGCAGGCGTCGGGCCCGTCGCCGTCGGCGGCAACGACTGGAGCGGGCAGAAGCTCTTCTACCAGATCGCGCAGTCGTTCACCGACGCCGCGGCGATGCGGAAGATCATGACGGAGGGCGGCTACTGCGCCACGCCGTCGGTCATGAACGGCATCAAGCTCTTCACCGACCTGCGCGACGCCAAGGTGTTCGTCGACAACGCCGCGGGGCTCAGCGCCGACGACATGTACGCCTCCTACTACTCGGGCAAGGCCGCGATCATGTCCGCGGGCTCGTGGGCGTACACGGAGTCGAAGGCCTCGGGCACCGGGATCGAGACGCGCACGGCCCTCGGCGGGTTCCCCGTCCCGGACGGCTCGGTCTACCCGAAGCCGACGGCCTACCAGGGCTTCACCGGCGTCGGCTTCATGATCACGAAGCAGGGGGCCGAGCCCGGCAACATCGACAGGGTCCGCCGCCTCGTGACGAAGTTCTACGACCAGCCGACCGTCGGCGACTTCGTCAAGGACGCGGGCATCCTGCCGCCGGTCACCGGCGACTTCGCCTCCTCCGCGACCGACCCGCTGCTGAAGGCCTCGCTCGGCCTCGACGCCGAGGTCGGCTACGCGGTCCTGCCCGACGTCTGGATCGGCGCCGCGTCCGACCCGATCACCCAGGTCCTGACCGGGGCCTACGGCGAGGCGACCCCGCAGGAGATCTGCGCGGGCCTCGACACCGCGACCAAGGGCTGAGGTCCGACCGCCGAGTGGGGCCGCCGTGCCAGGCGGCCCCACCCCGCCCGAAGGAAACGCACGATGTCATTGACCGGCCCCCGTGTGCGGCCGTCCCGGGTCCTGTGGCTGACCGTCCCCTCTCTCGTGTGGTTCGCCGTCTTCTCGGTCGGCCCGCTCGCCGCCATGTTCGTCATCGCCACGCTGCGGTGGAAGGGGCTGCTGTACGAGCCCGCGTACATCGGCCTGGAGAACGTCGGGCGCGTCCTCGCCGACCCGACGTTCCACGCCGCGGTGCTCAACAGCGTGATCCAGGTCGCCGTCGCGATCCCGGTGATGATCCCGCTCGCCTTCATGCTCGGCTACCACCTCTCCACCAGGCCGCGCGGCTACCGGATCCTGTCGGTGCTCTACTTCTCGCCGGGGCTCATCTCCATCTCCATGACCGGGATGATCTTCTACGGGGTGC
Organism: Streptosporangium sp. NPDC002524; assembly: GCF_040295985.1. Classification (NCBI taxonomy): domain Bacteria; kingdom Bacillati; phylum Actinomycetota; class Actinomycetes; order Streptosporangiales; family Streptosporangiaceae; genus Streptosporangium; species Streptosporangium sp. NPDC002524. The sequence goes on from NZ_JBEOWK010000008.1 coordinate 320,960, forward strand.
TGTCCCCGAACGGCGGGGTGAACGGCCTGCTGCGCGGCGTCGGCCTCGACTCCTGGGCCACCGCCTGGCTCGCCGACCCGGACACCGCGCTGGCGAGCCTCATCGCGATCGACCTGTGGCGCGGCGTCGGCTGGACGGCGGTGCTGTTCTCCGCCCGGCTGGCGAGCCTGCCGGCCGAGGTGGTCGAGGCGGCCCAGATCGACGGCGCGGGACGGACGCGGATCATGTGGCGGATCGCCTTCCCGATGGTGCGGGACTACGTCCGCACGCTGGCGATGCTGCAGTTCCTCTGGACGCTGTTCACCTCGGCCGCCCTCATCCTCCTGCTCACCAAGGGCGGGCCCGGCACCTCGTCGACCACGTTGTCGTACCTGGTCTACGCCAAGGCCTTCTCCCAGCGGGACCTCGGCTACAGCCAGGTGGTCGGCGTCGCGCTGCTCCTGCTCGGCGTCGCCGGGATGTTCCTGATCCGCGCGCTGCTGCGCGGCTCCGAGGAGGACTCCCGATGAAAGAGCCACGCCGCACCCGCACCCCCCTGGCGACGGTCCTGTCCTGGTCGTACGCGCTGCTCCTGGGGGCTCCGCTGTACTACCTCGCGGTCAGCGCCCTGAAGTCCAACATCGAGATCTTCACCCGACCGTTCTCGCTGCCGGCGAACTGGCTGTGGGAGAACTTCGGCACCGCCTGGCGGACCGCCGACCTGGGGCGCGCGCTGCTCAACTCCGTGCTCGTCTCGCTCGTGGCCGTCGTGCTGACGCTGTGCCTCGCGGTGCCCGCGGCGTACGCGCTGGCCCGGACGGACAACCGGCTCGCCCGGGTGATCACGGGCACGTTCTCCGCGGGGTTCCTCATCCCGCCGTTCGCCGCGCTGATCCCCACGGTGGTCCTCGCGATCCAGCTGGGGCTCTACGGCACCCGCGAGTTCCAGATGCTGTTCCTGCCCGCGAGCGCGCTCCCGCTGTCGGTGCTCCTCCTCACGCAGTTCATGCGAACGGTGCCGAAGGCACTGGTGGAGTCGGCCGCCCTCGACGGCGCCGGGCATTGGCGGCTGCTGGTCAGCGTCTTCGTGCCCATCGCGATGCCGGGCGTCGTCAGCGTGACGATCCTCCAGATCCTCACGTTCTGGAACGAGTACCTGTTCTCACTGACCATCACCGGCACGAGCCCGGACGTGCGGACGGTCCAGGTCGCGCTGCCGACGCTCGTCTCCGACGCGACCAACCTCGGCGTCCTCGCCGCGGGCACGGTGCTCACCGTCCTGCCGGTGTACGTCGTGTACTCGCTCATGAACCGTCGTATGCAGGAAGCACTCACCGCAGGGGCGGTCAAGGGATGACACAGATCACCACGCAGGCCACCACCTCCACCGCCGTCCGGACCGCCGTCCGGCTCGACCTCGGGGGCGAGTGGGAGCTGACCTGGGCTGCGGGCCCGGAGGACGTCCCCGAGGCCGTCCGCACGGCGGCCGTTCCCGCGCACGTGCCCGGCGAGGTGCACACGGCGCTCCTCGCGGCCGGTCTCATCGCCGACCCCGACGTCGGGTGGGGCGAGCTGGCGCAGCGGTGGGTCGGCCACTCCCACTGGGTCTACCGGCGCCACTTCCACTGGTCGCCGACGCCCGGGGCCCGCACCGACCTGGTGGCCGACGGCCTCGACACGATCGCCGACGTGTACGTCAACGGCCGGAAGGTCGGGACGGCGCGTGACCAGCACCTGGCGTACCGGTGGCGGGTGGACGACGTCCTGCTGCCGGGCGACAACCTGGTCGAGGTGCGCTTCGCCTCGGCGTGGGAGGCCGCCCGCGAGCACGAGCGCGCGCACGGCCCGCTGCCGAGCCCGTACGACGAGCCCTACGCGCACGTGCGCAAGGCCGCGGCCAACTTCGGCTGGGACTGGGGGCCGCACTACGTCACCGCGGGCATCTGGCGCGACATCCGGCTGGAGACCTACACCGGCCGGATCGACCACGTCCGGCCGCTCGTCCGCCTCGACCCCGGTCACACCGCCGCCCACGTGACGGCGCACGTGCGCGTGGACGCGCCCGGGGGTTCGGAGGTGCGCGTCGAGCTGACCGGCCCGGACGGGCGTCCGGCCGGGTCGGCCGTCGGTGCGGTCGCCGGAGACGAGGCGGTGATCGTCCTGCGTGTCGACGACCCCGACCTGTGGTGGCCGGTCGGCCTCGGCGCGCAGCCGCTGTACCGCCTCCACGCGGAGCTCGATCACGACGGCGTGACGCTCGACTCCACGAGCGTCCGGGTGGGCCTGCGCGGCGTCGCGGTCGACGAGACCCCCGACCGGCTCGGGACCCGCTGGGCGCTCGTCGTCAACGGCCGGACCGTGCGGGTACGCGGCTACAACTGGATCCCCGACGACACCTTCGCCAGCCGCGCCACGCCCGAACGGGTGGCGTACCGGATCGACCAGGCCGTCGCGGGGAACGCCAACCTCCTGCGCGTCTGGGGTGGCGGCCACTTCGCGACCGAGGAGTTCCTCGACGCCTGCGACGAGCGCGGCGTCCTGGTCTGGCACGACTTCCTCTTCGCCTGCGCCGCCTACAGCGAGGACGAGGAGACGGCCGGGCTGGTGACCGCCGAGGCGGAGCAGGCCGTCGCGCGGATGTCGTCCCACCCGAGCCTGGTGCTCTGGTGCGGCGGCAACGAGACGGTCCTCGGCTGGCACCACTGGGGGTGGGCCGACCAGATGGGCGTACGCGGGTGGGGCGCGCGCTACTACCTCGACGTGCTGCCCGGGGTCCTGGCCCGGCTGGACCCGACGCGGCCCTACGTGCCCAACTCGCCCTGGTCGGGCGCCGTCGACCGGGACCCGCTCGCCGACACGCACGGCCTGAGCCACCTGTGGGACGCCTGGAACGAGCGCGACTACGCCCACTACCGCCACCACGACCCGGCGTTCGTCGCGGAGATGGGCTGGTGCGGTCCCCCCGCGTGGACCACGCTCGGGCGCGTCGTCGTGGGCGAGACGCCCGGCCCCGACTCGCCGCAGACCCGCCACCACCTGCGCGCGATCGACGGCGTGCACAAGCTGACCCGCGGTCTCCAGCCGCACGTGCCCACCCCCCGCGACGACGCCGACTGGCACTTCGCGACCCAGGTGGTCCAGGCCCGCGCCGTCTCGGCCGGTGTCGAGTGGCTGCGCTCGCGCGAGCGCTGCGGCGGGGCCGTCGTCTGGCAGCTCAACGACTGCTGGCCGGTGATCAGCTGGTCGGCCGTCGACGGCGCGGGCGTCGAGAAGCCCCTCTGGTACGCCCTGCGCCACTCGTTCGCCCCCCGGCTGGCCACGGTCCAGCCGGTCAGCCCGGGACCGACCCACGACCCCACCGGCGACGAGGGCCTCGTGCTCGTGCTGGTGAACGACGCGGACGCCGACTGGTGTCCCGACGTCCTCGTACGACGGGTCGGCCTGGACGGCCACGAGCACGCGCGCACGCGGGTGCGGGCCGTCTGCCCGGCCGGCGGCCTCGTCCGGCTCGCCGTCGACCCCGGGGTCGGGTCGCCCGCCGACCCGCGGGCCGAGATGCTCGTCGTCGACGCCGACGGGGTGCGTACCACCTGGGCCTACCGCCCGGAGCGGGAGCTTTTGGCCCCGAGACCCGAGCGCACCGTCGGCGTCACCGCCGACGGCGGCGCGCTGCTCGTCACGGTCACCGCGGTGACCCCGCTGCGCGACGTGTGCGTGTTCGCCGACCGGCTCGCGGAGCCGCTCGGCCTGGAGCCGCCCTCGCTCGCCGTGGACGACGCCCTCGTCACCCTCCTGCCGGGCGAGAGCCACGTGTTCCGCATCACCCGCAGAGACGGCCGCGCGATCCCCCCGGACCGCGCCGCCGCTCTCCCCAGTTCCCTGCTCGATCTGTCGGTCCGGTCCTTCGGCGAGGTCACCGGCCCCATTGGGAAGTCGATCCGCAACGAAGGAACCCCATGAAACCTCGAAGGACCCTGAGAATCGCGCTCGGCGCGATACTGAGCGCCGTCATGGTCACCTCGGCGATGCCACCACCGCCGTCGATCGCGGCGGCGCAGGCGACACAGGCGGCGCAGGCCGTCCAGGCCGCCCAGGCCGGTCGCCAGATCCACGTGTCCAAGGACGGGAAGGACACGAACGCCGGTACGGCGGCCGCGCCGTACCTGACGATCAACCGCGCGGCGCAGGAGGCGCAGCCCGGCGACACGGTGCTCGTGCACGCCGGGCTGTACCGCGAGACGGTGAAGCCCGCCCGGGGCGGCGACGCCGAGGCCAACCGCATCACCTACACCAACGCCGGTGACGGCGAGGTGGTCGTCAAGGGCTCGGAGGAGATCGACACCTGGGCCCGGCACAGCGGCGACGTGTGGAAGGTCACGCTGCCCGCGAGCTTCTTCGGCGACTACAACCCGTACGCCACCGGGCAGCCCCAGGGCGGCGAGGGCGGCACCTTCCCCGGCTACACCGCCGGTGACGTCTATCTGAACGAGCAGGCCTACTACGAGAAGGCGTCGCTGGCGAGCGTGCAGTCCGCGGCGGGCACCTGGTTCACCGAGGTGGCCGGCGGCAACACCACCGTCTACGCCAACTTCGACGGCGCCGACCCGAACGCCAAGCTGGCGGAGATCAACGTGCGCCGCCAGGTGTTCGCGCCGGACGCGTGGGGCCTGGGCTACATCACCGTCCGCGGCTTCACCGTCAAGCACGCGGCCGGCACCTACTCCGACTTCCCGAGCAGCCCCTCCCGGCGGCAGGCGGGCGCGATCAGCGTCAACGGCGGCCTGAGGTGGATCATCGAGCAGAACACCGTCGTCAACGCGCGCACGATCGCCATCGACATCGGGCTCGGCTGTGACGAGTGGGCCGGCAACCGGCCAGGACAGACCCGGACGCACTTCCGCGACACCGCCAGGTACGGCTCGCACATCGTCCGCAACAACTACATCGGCAAGTCCGGCCAGTCCGGCATCGCGGGCGTCTTCTCCTGGAACTCCGAGATCCTGTACAACCTGATCGAGGACACGAACTACCGCGGCGAGTTCAGCGGCGCGGAGACGGCCCCGATCAAGGTCCACTACATGAACGAGGGGCTCATCAAGGGCAACTACCTCAAGAACTCGAAGGGCGGCAACTCCGCCGGCATCTGGACCGACTGGGGCAACCAGAACGTCCGCGTCACCGGCAACATCGTGCTGAACAGCCCGTGGGGCTACTACGCCGAGGCCGTCCACGGTCCGATCCTCGTGGACAACAACGTCTTCATCGGCAACAGCGACATCCGGATGCTGGACGCCACCGGCGTCGTGTACGCCAACAACATGTTCGTCGACAACGGCCGCATCGCCGTGGACGGCGGCGGCCGGGACAACTACTACTTCCAGCCCGGCACGATGAACGAGACGAGCGCCCCCAACCCGGTCCAGAAGTTCTTCTGGTACAACAACCTGGTCCAGGGCTCGGCGCTGCCGGCCGACGCGCCCGGCAAGACGCACGTCAAGGAGGGCAACTCCACCGGAGTCCTGTCCGGCGTCCAGGTCACCGCGACCAACCGGGAGATGAAGCTCGGCTTCACCCTCGACGCCTCCGGCATCAACGGCCTCACGCCCGCCACGAAGGCCAGGGTCGGGATCATCCCGCTCGCGGGCGAGAGCATCGCCGCCGACGTGACCACCGACTTCTTCGGCCGGCCGGTCAACACCGGGAACGTGATGGCCGGGCCGTTCGCCGCCGCGAAGAACGGCGCCAACTCCTTCACGCTGTGGCCCCCGGCGGGCCAGACCGTGCCGACGCCGCCCGCGCCGCCGGTCGACGTGCCGGTCAACCTGTCGCGCAACCCCGGCGCGAAGGCCACCGCCTCCTACGAGGACGCCAACCTGCTCGCTGCGAACGCGATCGACGGCAACGGCTCCTCACGCTGGTCGAGCGACCACAGCAACGACCCCGGCGCCTGGATCCAGGTCGACCTCGGCGACGAGTACGACGTGTCCAGGGCCGTCCTGTCGTGGGAGGCCGCCTACGCGAAGTCGTACAGGATTCAGATCTCGGGCGACGGCGAGAAGTGGGCCGACGCCTTCTCGACCACGACCGGCGCCGGTGGCGTCGAGACCGTGCAGATCCGCAAGAAGGCACGCTACGTCCGCATGCAGGGCGTCCTGCCGCAGACGCAGTACGGGTACTCCCTGTACGAGTTCGAGATCTACGGCACGCCCGCCGTGCCGGAGGTCCCGGTCAACGTCGCGCTGAACCGGCCGCCGTCGGCGTACACGGCGTCGTCGCAGTCCAACGACGGCAGCGGCGAGACCGACAGCCAGCCGCAGAACGACCGCTCCGCGTTCCGCGCCTTCGACGGCAACCCCGCCACGCGCTGGGGCTCCAACCCCGGGGACACCAACTGGCTCCAGGTCGACCTGGGCAGCACGCACGTCCTGGACAGGGTCGTGCTCAGGTGGGAGGCCGCCTACTCCTCGGCGTACAGGATCCAGACGTCGGAGAACGGCACCGCCTGGAAGGACGTCCGCTCCCACGACGACTCCGCGCCCACCGGCGACCACACCGACGAGATCGCGCTCGACCCGGCGGCGGAGGGACGCTACGTCCGCGTGCAGGGCACCAGGGCGGCGACCCAGTGGGGGCTGTCGCTCTGGGAGTTCGAGGTGTACGGCACGGTGAAGCCCGCCGACGCCGGCCCCAACTGGCCGATGACGGCGCAGCTCCAGGTGAGCGAGGTGGCGGCCACCGGGGCGAAGGTCACCTGGCCCGCCGCGGACGGCCAGGGGGTGACCGGTTACAAGGTCTACCTCGGCCAGGCGCTGAAGGCCACGCTCGGGGCGGACGCCCGCGCCTACGCCGTGACGGGGCTGGCCGCGGGCCGGACCTACACCGTGAAGGTGACGGCGCTCAGCGGCGGCGGCGAGAGCCAGGGCCTGACGAGGACGTTCACCGCGCCCGGCAACCCGGCGACGAGGGCGCTGTCCACCTCCTACCCGCGCACGTACGCGGACTGGGAGGAGGGCCTGCTCGCGGGCGACGGCAAGCAGGGCGTCATCGTCTTCGGCGACCCGCGTGCCGAGACGGTCGTCTTCAACGACCGGGACTTCTTCATGGCGCGGTCGGAGAGCCGCCCGCACCGGACGTTCAACACCGTCAGCGCGGCGAACATCAAGAGGATCCGGGACCTGCTGATCGCGGGCAGGTATCAGGAGGCCAACCAGCTCGCGGCCGACGTGCAGGGCTACCAGGGCGGCGGCGAGGGCAGCAAGCACCCGGGCTTCAAGATGACCCTCCAGAGCCCGGCCGCGGGCGAGGTCGTCAACTACGTCCGGTCCACCGACTACTCCTCCGGCGTCGTCTCGGTGAACTGGACCGACGACAAGGGCGACTGGAAGCGCGACACCTTCGTGTCGCAGACCGACGGCGTCACCGTCCAGCACCTGCCGGCCCCGGCCGGGCAGAAGCTCGACGTCAGGCTCGGCCTGTCCATCGACCCCGGCATGAACCTGCTCAACAAGGGCCTCACGGCCGTCAACAACTCCACCGTCGACTACCTCAACCTGCGGGTGAAGTACCCCAACGGCAGCTACAACGCCGGGTACGAGGGCGTCACGCGGATCGTGACGGACGGCGTCAAGGCGATGGCCGGCACCGACGTGCAGGTCACCGGCGCGACCTACGTGACGCTGCTGTCGCTGACCCAGCGCTACGACGGCACCTACGAGGGCGGCGTGCCCGCCGAGCAGGACTGGAACAAGCGGCTCCTGCAGACGAGACTGGCGACGCTCCCCGGCGACTACCAGACGCTCCTCACCCGCCACGCGGCCAAGCACAGCGAGATCTTCGACCGCGTCTCCGTCGACTTCGGGGCGAGCCCCGAGGACCGCTCGAAGTCCAACGAGGAACTGCTCGCCCAGCAGAAGACCGCGAACACGCCGAACCCGGCGCTGTTCGAGCGACTGTTCGCCTCCGGCCGCTACCACCTGCTCGGTTCGAGCAGCGCGACGGCCCCGCCCGACCTGCTCGGCAACTGGACCGGTGACAGCAACGTCGGCTGGGACGGCTACTACCACCTGGACGCCAACCTCAACCTGCAGATCTCCGGCGGCAACATCGGCGACATGCCGGAGGTGATGGCGGGCTACTGGGCGATCAACAAGGCGTGGCAGAAGGACTTCCGGACCAACGCCCAGAAGCTGCTCGGCACCCGGGGCATGCTGACGGGCGGCAACACGCCCAACGGCGAGGGCCTCATCTCCAACATCAACTTCGACTACCCGTACCAGTACGTCACGGGCGGCGAGTCGTGGCTGCTCTACCCCTTCTGGGAGCAGTACCAGATCACCGGCGACCGGAAGTTCCTGGAGGAGCAGTACTACCCGCTGATCAGGGACATGGGCGACTTCTACCAGGACTTCCTCGTGGAGAAGGACGCTAACGGCAAGTACATTTTCTCCGGGTCCATCTCGCCGGAGAACCGGCCCGCAGGCGGCGTGCCGCTCTCGGTCAACTCGGTGTACGACATCGCCGGAGCCCGGTTCGCGCTCTCGACCCTGATCGAGACGAGCAAGACGCTCGGCAAGGACCAGGACAAGATCGCGATCTGGCAGGAGAAGCTCGACAACCTGCCGCCGTACCTGGTCAACAACGACGGCGCGCTCGCCGAGTGGGCCTGGCCCGACCTGGCGAACAAGAACGCCTACCAGCACCGGCACTCCAGCGGCCTGATGCCCGTCTGGCCGTACGGCGAGGTCACGCCGGAGAAGAGCAAGCCGCTGTACGACGCGGCCAAGGTGTTCCTGCAGAAGAAGGACGGCGGCAACTACGAGAACGCCGGTCACGGCCTGCTGCACGGCGCGCTGATCGCCGCCAACCTGAACAACGCCGACTCCGTCAACGCGAAGCTGATGCGGTTCGCCAAGGACGACTACTACTACAGCAGCCTGGCGACGTCGCACTACAACAACAAGGGCGTGTTCGCCACCGACGTCGTCAACTCCGTGCCGACGATCATGATGGAGATGCTGGCCACGACCGACCCCGGCACGCTGGAGCTGCTTCCCGCGCTGCCCAGGGGCCTGAAGAAGGGCTCCATCTCCGGCATGCTGGGCAAGAGCCGGTTCAGCATCGACGACCTCGACTGGGACACCGACGCCCGCAAGGTGAAGGTGACGCTCACCTCCGACGTCGACCAGAACCTCACCCTGATCCAGCGCGACGGCATCGAGCAGATCACCGGCACCGGCGTCCAGATCCAGGACTCGCCGCTGGGGAACATCGCCCGCGTCCTCGCCCTGAAGAAGGGCCAGACGGTCACGCTCGACCTGACCCTGAGGGACACCTCGCGGGTCAACCTCGCCCTGAACAAGCCCGCGACCGCCTCCTCGCAGTCCGGCGCCGACCAGGCCGCAGCCAAGGCGTTCGACGGCGACCCGGTCTCCCGCTGGGCCGCGAACGAGAGCGCCGACAGCTGGCTCCAGGTGGACCTGGGCGGCATCTACGCCCTGACCGAGGTCGGCCTGCGCTGGGAGGCCTCCTACGCCAAGCGATACAGGATCCAGGTGTCGATCGACGGCAAGGCGTGGAAGGACGTCCACACGCAGGCGAACTCCTCCGGCGGCACCGAGCGGATCCCGCTGAACGCGCTGGGCCGCCACGTGCGGATGCAGGGCGTGGAGAAGTCCGGCCAGTGGGGCTACTCGCTGCACGAGATGGAGGTCTACGGCCGGGAGGCGCCGAACATCGCCCTCGGCAAGACGGCCACCGCCTCGTCGGCGTCCAACGCCCAGCAGACGGCCGCCGCCGCCTTCGACGGCGACGGCACCACCCGCTGGGGCGCGAGCGAGGCGGCCGACAACTGGCTCCAGGTGGACCTGGGCGACACCTACACCGTCCACCAGGTCGCCATCGACTGGGAGGACTCCTACGCCAAGGGGTACAAGGTGCAGACCTCTCCCGACGGCCGGACGTGGACCGACAGGTTCACCGAGACCGCCGGGAACGGCGGCACGGACCTCGTCGACCTGAACACCGACACCCGGTACGTCCGGATGCTGGGCACCGCGAAGTCCGGCCAGTGGGGCTACTCGATCTACGAGATGAGGGTCTACGGCGCCCTCCCGGACACCGGGACCGCCATCCTCGTCTCCGGTGTCGCGGACGGCACCGAGTACGGCAACAGCCGGGACCTCACCATCGCCTGGGAGGTCGCCGGGACCGGGGTCAAGGCCGTGACCGGCACGCTGGACGACCGGCCGTTCACGTCCGGGACCGTCCAGCCGCTCCACACGCTCGCCCTGGGCGAGCACACGCTCACCGTCACCGTCGAGACCGAGTCCGGCGGCACGTACGAGCAGTCGGTGAGGTTCACCACCGTCACCTCGACCGACGAGATCTCCGCCCTGATCGAGCGCCTCCAGGCCGTGAGCCAGCTGTCGCCCACCGGCGCCGCGAAGCTCCAGGACAAGATCTCCAAGGTCATGGTCTCCGAGGACAAGGAGCGCGAGCGCGACAAGAAGAAGATCGTCAAGAAGCTCGACCGCTTCGTCGAGGCGGTCAACGACCCGAAGACCGTCTCCGACCCGGCGGTGAGGACGACACTCGTCCGTGACGCCAACGCGCTGATCGTGGACAACGGCGGCACGCCCGTCCAGGCCTGACCCCGCCCGGCGACGTCACCAGGGGTGCCCCGCGATCCGCGGGGCACCCCTCTCGCGTCCGGCACCGCTTCTGTCAGGGCAGGCGGAGGAACCCGCGGCTCGGGGCCGCGGGGTCACGTGTGGTCTCGGGTCACGTGTGGTCTCGGGTCATGCGTACTCGGGTCATGCGTACTCGGGTCACGCGTGCTCGGGTCACGCGTGCTCGGGTCACGCGTAGAGGAAGTAGTAGCGGTACCGGCCCTCCCACTCGCAGGAGTAGTCGTCCCACCAGTCCTGGTTGACGCCCTGGGTGCCGATCCGCTCGCAGTCCGCGTGCTCCCTGAAGACGCCCGCCAGCCTTTCGGCCTCGGCGTTCACCGGTGTGGCACCGATCGTCAGCGACACTCCGAGGACCATGACGGCCGAGACGAGAACAGCGCGTGCCTTTCGCATTCGTCCTCCTGTAACGGTGGAGATCATGACGGTGGACATTATCACCCGTCAGGCTCCAGGAAAATTGTCATGTCCGAATCAGTTGCGGGAGAGAGCCGAAACTCCCGCCGGTGTCATCTCCGGATGGCGTGTGTTTCACAGGTGTTTACCGCCGGTAAAACGGGCATCGGTTACCCGGGCGCATGTTCCCGGGAGAGATGTCGGCCGTCGTCCAATTCCGTACGCGGCGGCCTTGAAAGGCCTCGCAGGCGCGTATCCGACCGCCTGTGCTTGCCATGGATCATCTGTAGTGCCTTCGTACCACATGTCTACAAAGTACGATTTATGCTTATTCTCCTGTTCGATTGCGACGATATGAAGAAAACTTTGACCACCGTCACTTACGTGTCATATCTTCTCCCCGCCCATATCGATGTAAGTCGCGGCACTCGAACAGGACGTTGTTCTCGCAGGCGCCACGGTCAGCGTGCTGGCCGCTGCCGCCCAGGCTCGGGAGGAGACACGGACGGTCACCGGGGAAGCGGCGATCATCCGACCCGACCGGAGTCGTACCATGCAAGCTCAAATCCGCAGGGCCATGATTGTCGGCATGGTGATGACCATGCTGGCCGTCGTGGGTGTGTCCGCGCCCCTGGCGCCACCGGCTCACGCCATGCAGGTGATCAGCAACATCGCCTACGCACCCGCACAACCGGCCGGTAGCAGGGGCCATCTGCTGGACCTCCACCTGCCGTCCACCGGCATCACCCCCCGGCCGCTGCTGATCTGGCACACCGGCTCGGCGTGGACGAGCGACGACGGCAAGGTGGGCGCGGACGCGATCGCGAGTGTCTTCAACCCGCTGGGCTTCGCGGTGGCCGGAGTCAGCGTCCGGTCCAGCGCCCAGGCGATCTTCCCGGCCCAGGTGCACGACATCAAGGCGGCCATCCGCTGGCTGCGCGCGAACGCCGCCACCTACAACCTCGACCCCAACCGCTTCGCGATCATGGGAGACTCCTCGGGCGGCTGGCTGACGGAGATGGCCACCTTCTCCGGCGGCGTGGCGGCGATGGAGGGCACCGTCGGCACGACCGGCGTCTCCAGCGCCGTGCAGGCGGGACTCGCCTTCTACGGCCCGACCGACTTCCTGCAGATGAACGCGCAGAACCTGCCGACCGGCGGGCTCGACCACAACTCTCCCGCCTCGCCGGAGTCCCTCCTGGTCGGCTGCCCGATCCAGACCTGCCCGGCCACGGTGGCCCAGGCCAACCCGATGACCTACGTGGACGCCAACGACCCGCCGCTGCTGTTCCTGCACGGCCAGGCCGACTTCCTGGTGCCGCACGGGCAGAGCGTCCTGCTCTACAACAGGATCAAGGCCCAGTGCGGCGACGCCACGTTCGTCTCGGTGCCCGCCGCGGACCACATGATGCCCCAGATCATGGACCCCGCCCAGTACGGCCTGCAGACCGTCCGCACCACCACCGACTGCGCCGAGACCGTCGGCACCGGCACGCTGAACCCCACCTGGCCCAACTTCACGACCTTCCTGCGCGCCGGGCTGAAGATGGGCAACTCCTGCGAGGTCACCTACGCCACCGGCGTCTGGAACGGCGCCTTCAACGGCACCGTGACCATCAGGAACACCGGCACGAGCCCCATCGACGACTGGACCCTCACCTGGGGCTGGTCGGGCAACCAGAACATCACGACCGCCTGGAACGCCGCGGTGACCCAGGTCGGCACCCAGGTGACGGCCCGTGACGCCGGCCACAACTCCTACATCGGCCCCGGCTCCAGCCAGAGCTTCGGCTTCGCGGCGACGGCCACCGGGACGAACGCCATTCCGGCCCAGTTCAAGCTCAACAACATCGTCTGCACGAGAGTGCCCGCCTGATACGAGGTGCCGGGCCCGAGCCGAACGGCGACGGCCCGGCACCGTTCTCCCGTCGCCCGGATCGTGAAAATTACATCCGGGAACCGTGACGTGGAGCGGAAAGGCGCATTTCCAGAACCCGACACGTTCCGTTTGGCCTCGATCACGGAATGTCGCTGACCGGATTGCTCGCCTTCATATTGCTTTCCCCGATGAGCCGCCCCTATTGTTGCCCGTGACGGCTCGTCGGCCTATTTCCCGTTGTTTTCACGGACCGGCCGAGGGTCGCTTGATATCCCGGCGCCCGAATATAAATCGGATAAGCCGCCTTCCGCTGCCCGAAATCCGTTGTCCGGGATCGTCGCCGAGTTGATGAGTTAGGAAACGTGTGCGTACATCCAACATGTTCGTCAGGAGCCTCGGCGTATATGTGCCTGACAGTGTGAGCGTCGAGCAGGCGGTTCGCGAGGGCTGGTACCCCTCCGAGGAGGCCGAGAGGTTCCAGCAGATCGGCGCGGCGGTGGCCGGAGACATGCCCGCGCCGGAGATGGCGCGGCTCGCGGTCCTGGACGCGTACGACCGCTGGGGCGGGTCCTCCCCGCGCGACCTCGACCTCCTGCTCTACCCGTCGGTCTGGCACCAGGGCCCGAACGGCTGGCAGCCCCAGCACTACCTGCAGATGCACCTCCTCGGCGGGAACGTTCCCGCGTTCGAGATCCGGAGCGGCTGCGTGGGGATGATCAGCTCGCTCGAACTGGCGGCGAGCTACCTGCAGGCGGACCCGAACCGGGAGACGGCCATGGTCGTCTCCTCGGACAACCACGGCACCCCGCTGGTGGACCGCTGGCGGATGACCCCCGGCGCGCTGATCGGCGACGCCGCCGCCGCGCTCCTCCTCGGCAAGGGGTACGGCATGGCCGAGCTCCTGTCGGTGAACGCGACGGTGATCCCGGAGGCCGACGCGGTCAACGACGGCGCCTACCCCCTCTTCCCCCCGGACGCCACCGTCGGCGTGGGGCTGAGCTTCGGGGACCGGCACGAGGAGTTCCGCCAGCGGCTGCTCAAGGCGCACGGGACCGGGATCCACCTGACGATCCAGAAGACGATGATGCAGCAGGTCGAGCAGACCCTGGACGAGGCGGGGATCGGGCTCTCCGACATCACGCGGGTGGCGTTGCCGCACGGCCGCCGCGAGGACCTCGAAGGGCAGATGTCCTGGCTGGGCATCGACGAGGACCAGACGACCTGGGACTACGGCAGGCGCGTGGGCCACTGCGGCGCGGTGGACCAGTTCATCGCCTTCGAGCACCTGATCGCGACCGGCGGGCTGGTGGCCGGCGACCACCTGCTCATGGTCGGGTTCGGCTCGGGGACGTCCGTCGCCGCGGCGGTGTTCAGGATCCTCGCCACCTCTCCCGTCACGGAAGCCTCTCCCGTCATGGGAACGGAAACGGAAGGGGCACGCGCATGAGCGAGCTCACGCACACGCGGACGGCCGAGCTCACGCGGAGGCTGGTCGACTTCATCCAGGAGAACCTCGTCCAGGACGACGACGACGTCAAGGTCGACGAGACGACCCCGCTCCTCGTGTCGGGTCTCCTCGACTCCCTGCGGACGGCGCGGCTGCTGAACTTCCTCCGCAGGGACGTCGGCGTCCCGATCCCCGCCGCGCGGCTCGACCCCGAGAACTTCCGGGACGTCGTGACCATCGTGGCGATGGTCGAAGAACTCGAATCCGTCTAGCCGGGCGAGGGCAGAGTCATGCGGTTGGCGGACACGTACATCAGCGGGGTGGGAGCGTTCCTGCCCCGGACCGTCGTCAGCGTCGAGAAGGCCGTGGCCAAGGGCTGGTACCCACCCGAGGAGGCCGAGCTGCACAACCTGGCCGGGGCGGTGGTGGCCGGTGACGTACCGGCTCCGGAGATGGCCCTGCACGCGGCGCGGAGCGCGCTCAAGCGCAGCGGCCGGGCGCCGGGCGACCTGGACCTCCTCCTGTACGCCTCGACGTGGCACCAGGGGCCGGACGGCTGGCCCCCGCACTCCTACCTGCAGCGTCATCTCGTCGGCGGGGACGTCCTGGCCACCGAGATCCGGCAGGGCTGCAACGGGATGTTCATCGGCCTGGAGCTCGCGGCCGGGCACCTCGACGCCGTCCCCGGCCGGCAGGCCGCCCTGCTGGTCGCCGCCGACAACTACGGCACCCCGCTGATGGACCGGTGGCGGATGGGCCCCGGCTACATCGGCGGGGACGCCGCGAGCGCGCTCGTGCTCACCAAGGGGACGGGCTTCGCGCGCCTGACGTCGGTCTGCACGACGACGGTGACCGAGGCCGAGGAACTGCACCGGGGCAGCGAACCCCTGTTCCCGCCGGGCGTCACGGTCGGGCGCAAGATGAGCTTCGCGGCCAGGAACGAGCAGTTCCGGCAGCAGGTCATGCCCAGGGGCGAGGCAACCGCGGCACTGTTCAAGATCCAGCGGGCGTTGATGGAGGTCGTCGAGCGCGCGCTGACCGAGAGCGGGATCGAGGCCGGCGACCTCACCCGGGTGGCGTTCATGAACTACTCGGAGGAGATCGTCGAACAGCGGTGCATGGCCATGCTCGACCTGCCCATGTCCCGCTCGACCTGGGAGCACGGCCGCACCATCGGCCACTGCGGGGCCAGCGACCAGGTCCTCTCCCTCGACCACCTGCTCCTGACCGGGCAACTGGGCCCCGGCGACCACATGCTGATGCTCGGCACCGGGCCGGGAGTGACCGTCTCCAGCGCCGTGATCAAGATCATCGACAGTCCTCAGTGGGCCTGAACCCAAGAGCGGGCCTGAACCGAAGGGAAACGAACACAGATGGTCGACAGTCCGCGCGGGGTCCGGGCGGAACCAGTGGCGGTGATCGGGATCGGATGCCGCCTTCCCGGCGACACCGGCTCACCGGACGAGTTCTGGGACCTGCTGTCCGAGGGCCGGAACACGACCCGGCCGCTGCCCGCCGAACGCTGGCGCCGCTACGAGAACCGCAGCCCCGAGTACGCCGCCGCGCTGCGTGACGCCGTACGTCACGGCAGTTTCCTGAGCGACATCGAGGGCTTCGACGCGGAGTTCTTCGGCCTGTCGCCCCGCGAGGCCGAGCTGATGGACCCGCAGCAGCGGATCCTGATGGAGACCGCGTGGGAGGCCCTGGAGCACGCCGGCCTGCCGCCGCACGAGCTGGCCGGCACCGACGCCGGGGTGTTCATGGGGGTCTGCACCGCCGACTACGGGGGCCGCCTCCTGGAGGACCTGCCCCAGATCGAGGCGTGGACCGGGATCGGCGCCGCGACCTGCGCCGTCGCCAACCGCATCTCCTACTCCCTGGACCTGCGCGGGCCCAGCATGGCGATCGACACCGCCTGCTCGGCGTCGCTGGTCGCGCTGCACCTGGCCGCGCAGAGCCTGCGGCTCGGCGAGAACGACGTCGCCCTCGCCGGCGGCGTCAACCTGCTGGTCACCCCGGGCCAGACCCTCACGCTCGGCACGGCCGGGGCCCTCGCCCCCGACGGGCGGTCCAAGTCGTTCGACGCGTCGGCCGACGGCTACGGGCGCGGCGAGGGCGTCGGCGTGGTCGTGCTCAAGCGGCTGTCCGACGCGCGGCGCGACGGCGACCGGATCCTCGCGCTCGTCGTCGGCAGCGCCGTGAACCAGGACGGGCACACCAACGGCATCATGGCGCCCTGCGGGGAGGCCCAGGCCCACGTGATGGCCCGTGCCTGCCGGCAGGCGGGCGTCGCGCCGTCCACCGTCGACTACGTCGAGGCGCACGGCACCGGCACCCGGCTCGGCGACCCGCTGGAGGCCGGGGCGCTCTCCTCGGTGTACGGCGCGGGCCGCTCCCCGGACGACCCGTGCCTCATCGGCTCGGTCAAGTCCAACATCGGCCACCTCGAGGGCGCCGCGGGCATCACCGGCGTCATCAAGGCGGTGCTCGCCCTCCACCGCCGCGAGATCCCGCCGAGCGTGCTGGACAGCCTGAACCCGGCCATCGCGTGGGAGACCTCGGGTCTTCGCGTGGTGACCGAGCGGTCGGCCTGGCCGGAGCGCGACCACCCCAGCCGGGCGGGCGTCTCCAGCTTCGGGTACGGCGGCACGGTCGCGCACATCGTGCTGGAGCAGGCCCCCCCGGCCCCGGAGACGCCCCGGGACGAGACGACGGGGGAGCGGCTGTTCCCGCTGTCGGCCGCGTCGGAGCAGGCGCTGCGGCAGTACGCGGGCACGCTCGCCGGCCGCCTCGGCAAGGGCCTCGACCTCGCCTCGGCGGGACACACGCTGGCGCTCCGGCGCACCCACCTGGCCCGTCGCGCCGTCGTGGTGGGGGCGGACCGGGACGAGCTGGTGGCGAACCTGCGCAGGCTCGCGGAGGACGTACCGGGCGAGGCCGTCCTCACCGGCGACGTGCTGCCCGAGCTCGGTCCCGGCCCGGTCTGGGTCTTCTCCGGGCAGGGCTGCCAGTGGCGCGGGATGGGGCGGGAGCTGCTCTCCGTGCCGGAGTTCGCGTCCCTGGTCGACGAGGTGGAGCCGATCTTCGCCGAGGAGATCGGCTTCTCCCCCCGGCAGGTCCTGGCCGACGGCGACCTCGACACCATCGACCGCGTACAGACCATGATCTTCGTGATGCAGCTGGGCCTCGCCAGGCTCTGGAACGCGTACGGGGTCACCCCGAAGGCCGTCATCGGCCACTCCGTCGGCGAGCTCGCGGCGGCGGTGACGGCCGGCGCGATGACCGTCGCCGACGGCGCCCGCCTGATCTGCCGCCGCTCCCGGCTGCTGCGCCGGGCCGAGGGCAAGGGGGCCATGGTGATGGTCGACCTGTCCTTCGAGGAGGCGGCGGAGCGGCTGGCCGGCCGTACCGACCTGGTGGCCGCGATCGCGTCGGCGCCCGGCTCCACCGTGCTGTCCGGCGACGTCGCCGCGGTCGAGGAGGTGGTGAACGAGTGGCCGGGCGAGGGCATCGTGGTGCGGCGGGTGGCGTCGGACGTCGCCTTCCACAGCCCGCACATGGACTCCCTCGCCGTCGAGCTGGCCGCCGCCGTCGGCGACCTCTCGTTCGGGACGCCCCGCATCCCCATGTACACGACCGCGCTGGCGGACCCCCGGTCGACGCCCGTCCTGGACGGCGCGTACTGGGCGGCGAACCTCCGCGACCCGGTGCGGCTCGTCGCGGCGACGACGGCCGCGGCGCAGGACGGCCACCGCGTGTTCCTGGAGATCTCCCCGCACCCCGTGGTCGCGCACTCGGTGACCGAGACGCTCTCGGAGAACGGGTTCGAGGACGTGTTCGTCGGCACGTCGCTGCGCCGGAACCAGCCGGAGCCGCTCACCTTCCTCGTCGCGCTGGGCACGGCGCACTGCCACGGCGTCGAGGTCGACTGGAGCCGGCTGCAGCCGTCCGGCGACCTGGCCGACCTGCCGCCGTACGCCTGGCAGCACCGCCGCCACTGGCGCGAGTCGTACGCCGAGGACGGCAACCCGGGGCACGACGCCGGCTCCCACACCCTGCTCGGGGCCGGGAGCGGCCTCGCGGGCAGCCGGACCCGGGTGTGGCGGACCAGCGTGGAGGACGCCAACCGGCCCTACCCGGGCAGCCACACCCTCAACGGGATCGAGATCGTGCCCGCCGCCGTGCTCGTCAACACGTTCCTGCGGGCGGCCGAGGACGAGGACGTCACCCTCACCGACGTGGAGATGACGCACCCGCTGATGACCGCGGAACGCAGGCAGGTCCAGGTCGTGCACGAGCCCCCGGCGATCCGGCTCGCGGCCCGCACCCCGGCCGGCCCCGACGAGCCCGAACCCGCCTGGCTGGTGCACGTCACCGCGGACGTGGCCGCCCCGGGCCAGGCCAAACCCGACGTGCTGCCGGACGCCGGGACTCTCGCCCCGATCGATCCCGGGTTCGTGCACGGGCGGCTGGCCGCGGTCGGCGTGCCCTCGACGGGCTTCGACTGGACGATCGAGACGCTGCTGGGCGGGGACGGCGCGCTGCGGGCCACCGTCCACACCGGGGACCCGGGGAGCTGGGCGCCGGCGCTGGACGCGGTGATGTCCGTGGCGCCCTGCGTGTTCCCCGGCGATCCGGTGCTGCGCATGGTCGTGCACATCGACGAGGTGGTGCTGACCGGCACGCCGCCCTCGACGGTGATCGTCGACGCGGCCGTGGACCCGTCCGCCGACGACACCGTCCGGGCGATCCTGGCCGACGTGGACGGCCGGGTGGTGGGACACCTCGCGGGTCTCCGCTACCCGGTGATCGACGCGCCCGTCCTGGCCGAGGAGGATCTCGGCGGGGCTGCGGAGTCGTTCGCCGGCCTGGCGCCCGAGGACCTGCGCGAGCGCGTCCTGCCCGAGATCCGCGCGGAGATCGCGGCGGTGATGAGGCTCGCCCCCGAGGACCTGGCGACCCGGCGTCCCCTCGTCGAGCAGGGGCTGGACTCGGTGATGACCGTCATGGTCCGGCGGCGGCTGGAAAAGCGGTTCGGCCGCCGTCTCCCCGCGACCCTGCTGTGGCAGCAGCCCACCATCTCCGCGATCGCGGACCACCTGGCGGAACTTCTCGCGGCTCCGCGGCCGGAAGCGGCGGCGGCGGTCATTCCGGAGAGCGTGCTCGTGGTCGGGGGCTGAGGCCGCCGGTCGTCTCCACCAGGCCGGGGGCTGAGGGCGCCGATCGCCTCCACCAGGTCGGGGGCTGAGGGCGCCGGTCGTCTCCACCAGGTCGGGGGCTGAGGGCGCCGGTCGCCCTCACCAGGTCGGGGGCTGAGGCCGCCGGTCGTCCCCACCAGGTCAGGGGCCACTTCCGAGGGATCGGGAGTGGCCCTTCGCATTGCCGGGCGACGGACGGGTGACTATGTTGCTGATCAGTCGCCGATCACCGTTCGGGGCTCATCCCCGGGAGAGGCGGGCACGCGCCGGGTTCGGCGCGCCCCCGTGCGAGGCGGACCGCGATGACCGGTGGTGGTGTCGGAGGTGAGTGACCTGAAGGTCCGCTTCTCGGGCCCCCGATCGGGGCGGTGGCCCATGACGGTCGGCCAGAAGAACGTGCTGGAGTGGATCAGCCCGGACCTGCCGGGCCCGGCCGACATCCTCTCGACGATGGTGCGCGTGCCCCGGGGGAGCACCATGGACGCGGTCGGCGCGGCTCTGGGCGCGCTGATCGGCCGCCAGGAGGCGCTGCGCACCCTCCTGCGGGACGGCGAGCAGCTCGTGCGCGCGTCGGGAACGCTCCTCGCCGAGGTGGTCGAGGCCACGGGCACCGGCCAGGGCTGGTTCCCGCCCGGCCGGGCCTTCGACCCCGCCGCCGACCTCCCGGTGCGGGCGAGCGTGGTGACCCGGTCGGGATCCCCGTTCCTGGTGGTCCTGCACGTGTCGCACGTGGCGGCGGACCTGTCGGCGATGGCGGTGCTGCGCGCCGAGCTCGCCGCCCTGCTGGCGGGCCGGTCGCTCCCGCCCGCCGCGTACCATCCCGCCGACCAGGCCGTCCACGAGCTCAGCCCGGCCGGGCGGCGCCGGCTGGAGGGCTCGGTCAGGTACTGGGCCCGCCAGGTGGCCGAGCGGCCGTTGTGCGCGCTCGGCCTGCCCTTCCGGTTTCCCGGCGCCCGCGGCCATCACCACGTCCTGCTGGGCTCCCGGCCCGCCGCGGAGGCGCTGGCGCGCATCGCGGCGAACACGGGCGCGCGGCCACCGGCGGTCGTGATGGCCGCGTTCGCGGCGCTGCTGACGAGCTGGACCGGAGCCCCGGGATGCCAGCTGCACTGCCTGTGCAACAACCGCTTCTCCCCGGAGCTGCGCGACTACGTCGGCACGGTGGCCCAGGAGACGATCATCCCCTTCACCGCGTCGCCCTCGTTCCTGCGGTCGGCCTCCCAGACGAACGCCTCGGCCCTGGCGGCCTACAGGTACGGCCGCTACGACCCGGCCCGGCTGACCGAGGCGAAGGACGAGGTGGAACGTGCCCGCGGCACGCGCTGTCACCGGGACGTGGTCGTCAACAACACGACCGGCCACGCGCGGGTGATCCTGCCCGGGGACGGTGTGGAACCCGGCGTCGGCGACCGCGTGTTCGGCGCCCCCGCGGAGTTCGACATCTACCGGCTGGACGGCACGCTCGGCTGCGGGCTCGGCCTCGACGCCCGCCTCGCGACCGCCGACGAGACGGCGGGCATCCTCGGCGGGGTCGAGCGGCTCATCGTCGCCGCCGCCGACGGCGACGTCGATCCGGCGGGCTTCGGCGTCCCCCCGGCGGGACGAGGGCCGGGCTGGGCGCGTACCCGCTCGGGCTGGGTCGATCTCGCCGGTGTCCAGGCCGCGGCCGACCTCGCCCTCGGCCCCGGCGTCGCGCGGGTCGAGGCCGTCGGCGACGAGCTCATCGCCCGGGTCGGGCGCGACACCGACGTCACCGCGGCCGCCGGGGCGGTGCTCGACACGGTCCTGCGCGAGGGACGCCACGGCGTGGTCGCCCCCGGCGACTACGTGCGAGCCACCGACTGAGAAGGCCCGGCCCGTCGATTCCGTGCGGGCCACCGACTGAGAAGGCCTGGCCCGTCGATTCCGTGCGGGCCGTCGGCCGAGTAAGCCCGGCCCGGAGTCCCGAGTGTGGCGACGGTGTGGAGGTATGCGGCAGGTAGCGTGCAAAGCATCGTACGGATGAGGTATCGCCCTTACCGTCGCGAGGTATGCAGACTGTGGACGTACTGGTCGTGGGTGCGGGTCTCGCCGGCCTGCGCACGGCCCGCCTGCTCGCGCGACGGGGACTGGACGTGATGGTGGTCGACCGTCGCAGGTCGTTGTCGGCGGGCATCCGCACGACGGGAATCTTCGTACGCCGCACCCTCGACGACTTCGACCTGCCGGACCACCTGCTCGGGCCGGGGGTCAGGGACGTGCTGCTGTACCCGCCGTCGCGGCGGTCACCGATCCGGCTCACCAGCGACCGGGACGAGTACCGCGTGGCCGACATGGCGGCCGTCTACGAGCACGCGCGCCGCGCGGCGGAGTCGGCCGGGGCGCGGGTCCTCCTGGGCGTACGGTACGTCGGCTCGTCGACGGGTCTCGCGCGGTTCGCGGACGCGGAGCCGGTGACGGCCCGGTTCGTCGTCGGCGCGGACGGCGCCCGCTCCCGGGTGGCCCGTGACCTCGGCCTCGACGTCAACCGGCGCTTCCTCGTCGGTGCCGAGATCGTCCACCCGATCGCGCCGGGCACGACCACCCCGGCGTTCCACTGCGTGCTGGATCCCCGGATCGCCCCGGGGTACCTGGGATGGGTCGTCGACGACGGCCGGTACGCGCATGTCGGCGTCGCGGGATACCCGGACGCGATGCGCGCCGGCGTCCGCCACCTGCTGGACGCCTTCGCCGCGGACGCGCCCGGCGGCACGCCGCCCGCCGGGCCGGTCGAGCGCCGGGGCGGTCCGATCCCGGTCGGCGGCGTGCTGCGACGGCTGGCGTGCCCCGCCGGGCTGCTCGTCGGGGACGCGGCGGGCGCGGTGTCGCCGCTCACGGCCGGGGGGCTGGACCCCTGCCTGCGCATGTCCGAACTGGCCGCGGCGGTCACCGCCGGATACCTGCGCACCGGCGACGGGCGCGTGCTGAGCCGGTACGACGGGAACGCGTTGCGGAGCCGGTTCCGGGGCCGGCTGCTGCTGCGCCGCGCGTTCGCCGGCATCCGGTCCCCGGTCGCGGCGGAGGCGGCGGTGGCCGCGCTGCGCGGCCGTGCCGGTCGCGCCCTGGCGGCGCGGGTCCTGTTCGGCGACGGCTCGTTTCCCGGGGTCGACCCGGAACTCGCGGAGCTCGCGGACCTGGCGGCCGGCCGCCCTCACCGGTGACGCCTACCGGCTCGCCCGTCACGACGCGGGCACGCGGGACTGCGGCGGGCCTCTGCCTTGTCGCGACGACGGGTGTTCCCGTTCACCGGGCCGCCGTCAGCCGAGGTCCGCGTCGTGCACCAGGATCGCCGCCTGCACCCTGTTGGCCGCGCCCAGCTTGGCGAGCAACCGGCTGACGTGCGCCTTCACAGTGGCCTCCGCCAGCTTGAGCTCACGCCCGATCTCCGCGTTCGACAGGCCGCGGGCGAGTGCCCTGACCACGTCCTCCTCCCTGGCGGTCAGCGACGCGAGCAGGTTGCGCGCGGACTCGGCGCGGGAGGGGGCCCTGTCGGCGAACGACGTGATCAGCCGCTTGATGACGGTGGGGGACAGCGTGGCCTGGCCCGTCGCGACCGTGCGCACGGCGGCGGCCAGCTCCCGGGGCGGGGTGTCCTTGAGCAGGAACCCGACCGCGCCCAGCCGCAGCGCCTCGTGGACGTACTCGTCCAGGTCGAAGGTGGTCAGCATGATCAGCTTGGGGGCGTCGGGCGCGGCCAGGATGCGCGCCCCGGCGGCCAGGCCGTCGGTGCCGGGCATGCGCACGTCCATCAGCACGACCTGGGGCCTGAGCCTGGCGGTGGCGGCGACCGCCTCGTCGCCGTCGCGGGCCTCCCCGACGACCACCATGTCGCCCGTCGCCTCCAGGATCATCCGCAGCCCGGACCTGACCAGCGCCTCGTCGTCGGCGATCAGCACGCGGATCATGTGGCCGGGATCCTGGCCACGACCTGGAAGCCGGCCTCGTCCCGCGGACCGGCCTCCAGCCTGCCGCCGACCAGCTCGACGCGTTCGCGCAGGCCGACCAGCCCCCAGCCGGAGCCGGGCAGGTCGCCGGAGGCGCCGGGGGCGGGTTCGTTGCGCACGACGACCTCCAGGCCGGTGGGCCGGTAGCGGACGAACACGTCGGTCCTGGCGTCGGCGGCGTGCTTGCGCACGTTGGTCAGCGCCTCCTGGACCACGCGGTAGGCGGTGCGCTCCACCACGGGACTGAGCGGGCGCGCGGGCCCCTCGTCGTGACGGTCGACCACGATGCCCAGCGCGCGGGTCTGGTCGAGGAGCCGGTCGAGGTCGGCCAATGTGGGTTGCGGGTCGCGTACGGGATCCCGCGAGCGCAGCACGCCGAGCACCTCGCGCAGGTCGCTCAGCGCCTCCCTGCCGGTGTCGCCGATCAGCGCCGCGGCCTCGGCCGTGCGCTCGTCGGGGGCGCCGACCTCCAGGGCTCCGGCGTGCAGGACCATCAGCGACACCCGGTGCGCGACCACGTCGTGCATCTCCCGTGCGATGCGCGCTCGCTCCTGGCCGCGTGCCCGTTCCGCGCGCAGCACCTGCTCGCGGAGCAGCTGTTCCGACCGCTCGCGCATCGTGGCGAGCACCTGCCGCCTGGCGCGGACCCACAGCCCCGCCACCAGGGGCAGCCCGATCATCACGCCGCTCATCAGGATCGCGTTGGCCGGAGTGTCCACGACCAGTGCCCGGTACCCGCCGATCCGGTGGGAGACGAGAGTGCTGAACGAGAAGACCGCGACCGCGCCCCCGGTGTAGAGCCACAGGTCGCGGCGGCGCAGGCGCGTGCCCGCGTAGTAGGAGGCCGCGACGGCGGCGGGCCACATCACCAGCCACGCGTAGGCGACGGCGCCCACCGCGACGAGCGGCCCCAACGAGTGCCCGGCACGGGCCGCGGCGACCGCCGACGCGGCGGCGACGGCCACGAGCACCGGATCGGGCAGCGTCGACTCGACGCCCACCGAACCGGACGCCGAGGCCATGGAGAGCAGGAATACCGCCGCGCCGAGCGCCCACGGCGTGCTCCGCTCGACGATCCCGGCGTCGCCATACGTCATGGTCAGAGGCTATAGGGCGGCCCGGACGGCGTACCCCTACGAAAGTCGCGGGTGCCGGGTGACTTTCGCCGGGGACGGTACGGCCGTGCCGTGCCGCATGGTCGGGGACATGAGGAAGACAGCCACCGCGAGCGTGCTCGCGTTCTCCGTGCTCACCGCGTTCACCGCGTTCACCGCGTTCTCCCCGCTCGCCGGCGCCGGTACGGCGGACGCCGCGGCGTCCGCCCCCGCCCTCGCCCCCGCCCTCGCCCCCGCTCCCGCCCTCGCCCCCGCTCCCGCCCTCGCCCTGCCCGCGCCGACGGGCGGCCACGCCGTCGGACGGTCGGTCCTGCACCTGGTCGACTCCGGCCGTCCCGACCCGTGGGTGGCCGGCAGGAAGCGCGAGCTGATGGTCTCGGTCTGGTACCCGGCGCGGAAGGCCGCGGGCCGGCCGGCCCGGTACGTCACGCCCCAGGAGTCGGAGCTGATCGTCAAGAGCGCGCCGCAGCTGAAGGACGTGCCGCCGGACACGCTCGCCGGGACGAGGACGTACGCCCGCGTCGACGCGCCCCCGCTGGGGCGGAGGGGAGGATGGCCGCTGGTGGTCCTGTCGCCCGGCATGACGCTGCCCCGCGCGACGATGACCTCGCTGGCCGAGGAGTTCGCGAGCAGGGGATACCTGGTGGCGGGCATCGAGCACACCTACGAGTCCGTGGCCACCACGTTCCCCGGCGGCAGGACCGTCACGTTCGAGGCGGGCAAGGGCGGCCAGACCCCGGAGCTGGGGGAGAAGGTCGCCCGGGTCAGGGCCGCCGACACGACGTTCGTGCTGGACAGGCTTGAGCGGAGCACGCGCTGGAACCGGCTGGCCGACGAGAGCAGGATCGCGATGGTGGGGCATTCGGTCGGCGGTCAGAGTGCCGCGCAGCTCCTTCCCCTGAGCCGGCGGATCAGGGCCGCGGTCAACCTGGACGGCTCCTACAACCCGCCGACACCGGCGAAGCCGGTCGGGAAGCCGTTCATGATGATCGGCAACCCGAGGCAGGAGCCGGAGGGCGGTGGGAAGAAGGGCTCCTGGGACCTGTTCTGGCCGCACGTGACCGGTGACTGGAAGCGCTGGCTCACCGTGACGGGCGCCGAGCACATGAGCTTCATCGACTACGCGGTGCTCCAGCCGCAGCTCGGGCTGCCGGAGTACCCGATCGGCGGCGAGCGCTCCACGGAGATCACCCGCGCGTACGTCACCGCCTTCCTCGACCTGCATCTGAAGGGCAGGCGCCAGCCGCTGCTGGACGGGCCGTCCACCCGCTATCCCGAGGTGCGGTTCTGGTAGACGGCGGGCGCGGGGTCAGTACTGGTTCATCTTGGCGTCCAGGGCGAGCCCCGCGTCGATCGCCTTGGCGGGGACCCCCTTGAGGCCCATCTGGTCCTTGGTGATCCGGCCGAGCGTGGGCAGCTCCTTGCGGTCCGGCCAGGTCTCGGGCTTCCACAGCGACGAGCGCAGGAACGCCTTCGCGCAGTGCATGTAGAGCTCCTCGACGTCGACGAGGACCGCCAGCCTCGGCCGCTTGCCCTGGACCACCAGGTCGTCGAAGAACGGCGCGTCGGACACGAGCGTCGCGCGGCCGTTCACGCGCAGTGTCTCGTTCATCCCCGGCACGATGAACAGCAGCCCGACGTGGGGGTTGTGCAGCACGTTGCGGAGGTTGTCGAGCCGGTGGTTGCCGGGCCGGTCGGCGAGCACCAGCCGGTGGTCGTCGAGGACGAGCACCGACCCGGCGGGGTCTCCCCGGGGGGAGACGTCGCAGGTGCCGTCGGAGTTGGAGGTCGCCAGCAGCACGAACGGCGAGTGCGCGATGATCGTGCGCGCGTGCTCGTCGATCCGGGCGATGTCCTTGTCCCAGATGGTCCGCGGCGGCTCCTTCGCGATCTCCCGCAGCTCGGCCTCGGTCGTCACCGTACGGATCTCAGAAGGGTTCACCACCCGAATATATGTAAGGCATGCCTAACCCGCGAGGTGCGGCGGGCTCTCCGCGGGCCGGGGAGGCCGACGCGCGTGGCGCGATGCCCGAGGCCCGCCGTGGATGAGAGCTCCTCAAGCCGGGGGAAGGGGCACGGCCCGCGACTCAGGGCAGCCTGTGACCGCCCTTCATGCCTGCCCGGCCCTCCTGACGCGTGGAGTGATACCTTCCGCGCATGGCGTACACCTTGGAGCAGCTCCGCGGGCTGGTCGCGGTCGCCGAGGAGTTGCACTTCGGCCGGGCGGCGGCGCGGCTCCGCATGACCCAGCCACCCCTGAGCAGACAGATCCAGAAACTCGAGGCGTCCGTCGGCGTGCGGCTGCTCGAACGGGACAACCGGCGCGTGGCGCTCACCCCGGCCGGGGAGGCCTTCCTCGGTGAGGCGCGGCGCATCCTGGCGATCGCCGAGGCGGCGCCCGACCTGGCGCAACGGGTCCAGTCGGGCTCCCACGGGCTGATCCGCCTCGGGTTCACCGCCGCGTCCACCTTCGGGATGCTCGGCGATCTGCTCAACCGGCTGGAACGGAGGCTGCCGGAGGTCCGCGTCGAGCTCACGGAGATGGTGACCCGCGAGCAGGTCGCGGCCCTCGCCGGGGGTGACCTCGACCTGGGTCTCGCCCGCCCGCCGTTCGACTCCGAGCTGTTCGACTCCCGGTTGCTGCACCGGGAGGCGCTGCTGCTCGCGGTCCCCGCGGGGCACGCGCTGATCGGGCTCGACCGGCCCGTGGTGGCCGCCGACCTCGCCACCGAGCCGTTGATCTTCCACTCGCAGCGGCGGGCCCGGTACTTCTACGACCTGGTGGTCAGCATGGTGCCGCTCACGCAGGAGCGGGTGATCCACAGCGTGAGCCAGGTGCTCACCATGCTCTGGCTGGTGTCCGCCGGTCGCGGCGTCGCCTTCGTCCCCGCCTCCGCCGCCCTGCTGGGCGTCCCGGACGTGGCGTACGCGCCGATCGCCACGCACGTCCCCGAGCCCGTGGAGCTGCATCTGCTGTGGTCGCGGCACTCGCGCAACCCGGCGCTCGGCCGGGTGCTGGCCGTCCTGGACACCGAGGCGCCCCGCTGAGCTCCCGCCGTCGACGCTCTTCGGGTACGTCGATGCTCTCGGGGTATTACGCGATACGGAAACACTCTTGGACAAGCATCGTCGTCGCTTCCTACCGTGGCCAGGTGACGCTGACTCCTCCTGATGAGCTCGCCGGCCGGTTGACCAGCGGGCTGCTCTCGTTCCCGGTCACCCATTTCGACGACCGGCTCGCCTTCGACGAGCCCCGATACCGTGACCACCTCGCGTGGCAGGCCGGGTTCGGTGTCGCCGGGCTGTTCGCCGGTGGCGGCACCGGGGAGGGCTTCTCGCTCACCTCGGAGGAGATCGACGCCGTGGTCCGTGCCGCGGTCGGCGAGGTCGGCGCCCTGCTGCCGGTCGTCGCCCCCGCCACCGGAGGCACCCGCCAGGCGATCGCCCAGGCCGCCGCCGCGCAGCGCGCCGGAGCCGCCGGCCTGCTCCTCATGCCCCCGTACCTCACCGAGGCGAGCCAGGCCGGGCTGATCGCGCACGTCGGCGCCGTCTGCCGGGCGACCGATCTCGGCGTCATCGTGTACAGCCGGGCCAACGCCGTGCTGGAGGACGTCACCGTCGCCGAACTCGCCGACCGCAACCCCAACCTCGTCGGGCTGAAGGACGGGGTCGGCGACATCGAGCGGATGACGCGCACCTACGCCAGGGTCGGCGACCGGCTCGTCTACATCGGTGGCCTGCCGACCGCCGAGACCTTCGCGCTGCCCCTGCTCCAGCTCGGCGTCAACACCTACTCCTCGGCCCTGTACAACTTCGTGCCCGAGTTCGCGCTGCGGTTCTTCGACGCCGTACGCGCCCAGGACCGGGCCGCCGTCTACGGGATGCTCAACGACTTCGTCATCCCCTACCTCGACATCCGCGACCGCGCCCGCGGCTACGCGGTCTCCATCATCAAGGCCGGTCTCACCGCGGTCGGACGCGACGGCGGGCGGGTGCGGCCCCCGCTGACCGACCTGGCGGACGACGAGCGGGCCGACCTCGCCGCCCTGATCGAAAAGGTGGGACAGGCCACATGAATCGGGTTCATGGCGGGGTGATGGCCTGGTCGTGGTCGCGGAGGTATTGAGGAGGTGTCGAGCCGGTCTCCGCGTTGTCGCGGTAACAAGGCCCACCGGGGCCCACCGGGGGTCCCGTCGAGGAGCCGGAGACCTCGGGGGCCGGGCGAGGGTCCCCCCTTCAGGGCATCAGGTCGGGTTTGTTGGTGATGATGCCGTCCACCCGGTAGGAGGTCACGCGCCGCATCACCGCCGGATCGTCCACCGTCCAGGTGAAGACCTCCATGCGGTGGCGGTGGACGCGTCTGACGTACTCGGCGGTGAGCTCGTTGTAGGGCGGATTGATCTGGTCGGCGAACCTCGCAAGTCCCGGGAGGTCGGAGATCGCGGGTGTGCCGATCAGGCCGATCGGGACTCGGGGCATGAACCGGTGGAACGTGCGCATCGAGTTCCAGTCGAACGACTGCACGACGAGCCGTCCGGGCTCCAGCCACGAGGGGTGGCGTCGCAGCTCGTCGGCGACGCGTGCCTCGATGCCCGGGTGAAGCCCCGGCGCCTTGATCTCCAGCAGCAGGCCGAGCCGGCTCGCGCTCATCGCGCGCAGGGTCTCTCCGAGCGTGGGCACCGGCTCGCCCGCGTATTTCGTGCCGAACCACGAACCCGCGTCCAGCCTGCGGATCTGCGCGAGGGTGAGGTCGCCGACCCTCCAGGGCGCCTGGCCGGGGAACAGTCTCTCGGCGTTGGTGGTACGGGCGAGTGTCGTGTCGTGCATCAGGACCAGTTTGTGGTCCTTGGTCTGCTGGACGTCGAGTTCGAACATGTCGGCGCCCTGCGCGTCCGCCAGCTCGAAGGCCACGATGGTGTTCTCCGGCGCGTACGCCGACGCTCCGCGGTGGGCGACCGTGGTGGGTGCCGGCGGCCGTGCGGCGGCCGGCGGAACGACCGCCGCCAGCACCGCCAGCGTGGTCATGACAGCGAGGCCTAGTCGTCGGAACATGGGTCTCCTCGAAGTCGGAGAATCCTGCGATCCGAATCTGACCCATGTTCATGACATCGAGTTGACAGGGAAGTGGTCCGCCGATGCCCGGCAGATGACGGACAGCACGGCCCGGAGAGCTTCTCCCGCGCGATCACTGAACTTGCCGGCCGATGTCGAGGCGCACGCGCGGCGGGCGTTGGAGGAGGTGCGGGCTTTCGTGCGGGCGCTTCCCGGGGACGTTTTCGACACCGCCGTCGTCCCCGGGGACGTTTTGGACACCGCCGTCATCGCCGGGACGCTTTCGACACCGCACACCCGTCGGCGGGAACCCGGCAGGGGTATCGGAGGGAACCCGATGAGGACACCGTGGCGAGACCCGGGAGCGGTGAGATCCCGCCCGATCGCGTCGATCGGACGGGAATCCGGCGGGATCTCACCGTTCCCGTGGCTTCGGCCCGTGCCCTCAGCCGGTGAGCAGCGCCGCGACCGCGCCGGTCGTCGCGGGGTGCCGGGCGAGCAGTTCGCCCGCCGCCGTGCCACCCCTCGCCGCCGTGTCGTCGACGGGTGCCGGCCATTCCGCCGGGAGGCCGAGCAGCGCGGCCACGGCGTCGCACGTCCCCGGGTGCCCGGCCAGCAGGGCGGTCACCGGCCCGGCCACCGGCCCGCCCGGCGCGCGCGGGACCGCCTTCGCGGGCGCGGGCGCCGGTCTCTCCCACGGCGGGACCCACGCGTCGAGCCCGGCCAGATCGCCGGGGAAGGTCCGGCCCGCCTCGCGGACGAGCACGGGCACCAGCTCCGGCGCGTGCCGCCGCAGCGTCGTGATCAGCGTCGGCAGCCACGGCAGCAGGACCGGATCGGGCAGCCGGGCGAACGCCTTGGACAGCACCTCGACCACGAACGGCGCGAGGGCCGGAACCGGCTCCAAAGCCTGGACGAACCCGCTCAGATAGAGCGGGAAGGAGGGGACGACGAGCGGGTTGGACAGCAGCTCGTCGCACCGGGCGCGCAGCTCGGCCGGCGACAGCAGGCCCAGCTGCGTTTTCGCCGCCCACAGCAGCGCCACCTTCGCGGGAGCCTCCGGGTGCGACTGCCGCACCGCCAGCTCCAGCTGGGTCCGGTCACAGCCCAGCGACAGCGCGAGGCTCTCCATGCCGAACAGGAAACCGAGCGTGGCGCCGACCTGGCGGACACCGGTGTCCTCGTCCACGAAGGCGGTCGGCAACAGCGTGCAGTAGTGCGCGTAACCGGCCGTGACGAACGCCTCGCACCAGGCCGGCAGGTCCGGCCGGGTGGCCCGGTAGTGGGCCAGCAACCGGCGGATCCGGTGCAGCACCTCCGGGGCGTCGTCCACGGTGCGTTCGGCGGCGAGCAGCTCCACCGCGCGGTCGCCGAGCTCGTCGGTGAGGCGGTGGCCGCCCAGGTAGAGGATGGCGTCCTCCACGGCCGCCAGCGCGGTCCCCGCGGTGGCCCGCGGCTCCCGCACCCTGCGGCGCAGCCGCTGTTCCAGCACCTGCTCGACGGTGACGCCCTCGTAGCCCAGCTCGATGACCGACCGCTGGTGGCGGCCGATCGCGATGTCCCAGCTCTCCTGGATCGGCCGCTCGCCCAGGCGGCGCGTCCCCATGATGGGCCGGACCGCGCCCTCGGGCAGCAGGTAGCGCAGCTTCCACAGCAGGTCCGAGCACGGCACCAGCCCGGGATCGGCGCTGAGGTCGAGCAGCGCCCGCTGCTGGGTGCGCCTGGTCAGGTCCAGCCCGAGCGGCTCCAGCCGGTCGTACACGTCGCGGGCCAGCGGCGGGAGCGCGTGGTAGCCCACCTGGCCGATCCGGTCGCCGCCCAGCAGGATCTCGCACAGGCGGCGGATGTCGCGGCGGCCCGGCACCGCGTCCTTCTCGATGCACGTGACGGCGGCGTCCTGGAAGTCGTACGGCGTCGGCCTGGCCCGGTTGCGCAGCCCCGCGAGCAGGATCGAGGTCTCGAACACGGAGATGGCGTCGGCCGTACTGGCCGCGTAGCCGTTGCGGCGGGCCAGCCGCACGATGTCGACGCACCATCCGCGCAGCTCGGCCTCGTCCAGGCCGTCCAGCGCGGGCGGGGTGGACAGGAACCCCGACAGCCGGTCGGTCACCGGCTCCGGCGGGACCGGCCCGGCGGCCCGCGCGGTCCTCGCGCGGGTGCTCCGCTGCCCTCCCATCCGGTACGGGGTGACGCCGCCGCGCGTCGCGGCCTTGGCCCAGGTGGCCGCCGCGATCGACACCGACCCCTGGGCCAGGCCGAACTGGGTCTCGATGGCCGAGTGGCTGGAGGGGATGAGCCCGTACAGCCAGCGGGTGGCCGTGCGGGGGGTGACGGTGTAGTCCCGCGCGGTGGACGCGAGCCCGAACTCGGGCACCGTGCTGACCGCGTGGAAGGCGCCGCACACGTACAGGCAGTGCGCGGGGTCGGCGCCGGAGGAGGCGAGGTGCTCGTGGATCCGGGTCCACATGTGGCGCTCGCGCTCCTCGTCCTCGGCCAGCCGGTCGCCCCCGGGGGCCAGCCGCCGGAACAGGCTGCCGACCAGGGCCATCGCCTGCCGGTAGGTGTCGTGGTCCGCGCCGGTCAGCGGCTGCTCGACGTACTGGTCCCACCACTCCGACCAGTGCCGGACCTTGCCGTGGCGCAGCAGGTGCTCCTCCAGCTCGGCGAAGCGCGGGCGCAGGTCGCCCACCTCCACGCCCACGGCGTCCCCGTGCAGGTCACCGGCGCCCTCTCCGGAACCTTCACCGGTACGGCCGGAGGTGACCGGTTCACCCGGTTTTGCTGGTTCGGAGGGTTCGGCCGGTTCCCTGGGCAGCCATTGGAAGACGTGGTCCGACGAGCGGTCGACCAGCACCAGCTCGACGTCCGGGGTCTCCAGGGCGTAGGCGATGGCCTGGTACTCCGCCGACGCCTCGGTGACCGGCGCCACCACGCAGAGCGGGCCCGAGCCCGGCGGGAAACCTTCGAGCTCGGTGGCGAACGCCTGCAGCGCCACCGGCAGACGGCAGTTGCGCAGCTCCTCCAGCAGCGGCCGCAGGTCCTCGCACAGCTCCAGGTAGATCACCTTGGGCCGCTTCTCGCGCAGCCGCCGCGTCATGGCCAGCGCGGAGGCCGGTGAGTGGTGGCACACCGGGAAGATCTCCAGCTCCTCGCCCAGTGCCCGGCCGACGTCGTCGACCAGGCCCGTCAGGATCTCCGGCAGCGCGTCCGGGCCGTCGGCGAACGCGGCGGCGGCACCGAGGAGCTGCTCGCGCAGCGCGGCGAAGGCGCTCGTGACGGTGCTTGTGGCGGTGCTCGTGGCAGTACTCGTGGGGCTGCTCGTGGCGGTGCTCAAGGCAGCGTTCGCAGCGTTGTCCGCGGCGGTGCCCGTGGCGGCGTTCGGGACGGTACTCGTAGCAGTGTTCGTGGCAGTGTTCGTGGCGGTGTTCGTGGCGGTGTTCGTGGCAGTGTTCGTGGCGGTGTTCGTGGCAGTGTTCGTGGCGGGGTTCGTCGCGGGGTTCACGGCGGTGTTCGTGACGGTGTTCGTCGCGGGGTTCACGGCGGTGCTCATGACAGGGTGGAGATGGCCTGGCGGCCGCCTTCGAGGAAGTTCGTCCACTCCCCGCCCTCCCGCTGGCTGCGCGGCTCGACGACCCCGTGCCAGTACTTGTTCAGGATGGCCAGGTCCTCGGGGGCGCGCCTGGCCAGCGAGCCCACCAGGGCACCGGCCAGCGTCTGGGCGCGCAGGACGCGGTCGCCGAAGAAGTTGCTGTGCAGGATGGCGTCCTCCAGCACGCCGATCTGCTCGGCGGTGGACAGCGCCGACTCCAGCTTCTCGTCCTCGCTGCGGGCCGAGGCCGCCGCGGCGCGCAGGTCGGCGAAGCTCCGCAGCAGGATGTCCAGCAGCGTGGGCGGCAGGTCCAGCTCGATCCGGTGGCGGCGCAGCAGCTCCTCGGTACGGAAACGGACGATCTCCGCCTCGCTGGCCTTGCTCGTCACGACCGGGATCCTGACGAAGTTGAACCGGCGCTTCAGCGCCGAGGACAGGTCGTTCACCCCCCGGTCGCGGCTGTTGGCCGTGGCGATGATGGAGAACCCGGGCCGGGCGAACACGATGTTGTCGGTGTCGAGCTCGGGGATGGACATGTACTTCTCGGACAGGATCGAGATCAGGGCGTCCTGCACGTCGCTGGTCGAGCGGGTCAGCTCCTCGAAGCGCCCGATCACGCCCTGCTCCATCGCCGTCATGATCGGCGAGGGGATCATCGACTCGCGGGACTGGCCCTTGGCGATCACCATGGAGACGTTCCACGAGTACTTGATGTGGTCCTCGGTCGTCCCGGCCGTGCCCTGGACGCCCAGGGTGGAGTTGCGGCAGATCGCCGCGGAGAGCAGCTCGGCGAGCCAGCTCTTGCCGGTCCCGGGGTCGCCGATCAACAGCAGGCCGCGGTCGGAGGCGAGCGTCACGATGCTGCGCTCGACGAAGCCGCGCTCACCGAACCACTTCTGCGGGATCTCCCGCTCCAGCCCGTCGGAGCGCTCGGAGCCGAGCACGAACAGCCGTACCATCCGGGGGCTGAGCCGCCAGGAGAACGGCTTGGGGCCGTCGTCGACCGACTCCAGCCAGTCGAGCTCCTCGGCGTACTTCACCTCGGCGGGGGCGCGCAGCATCTCGTTGGTCATGGGGGTCTCCTAAGCGAGGAAGGTCTTGAGTTCGAGGACGAGCTTGCGGATGTGACCGGAGATCACCGGGGTGCCCAGGTCCTTGAATTTCTGCCGGAACCACGGGTTGACGCTCTGCTGGCCGCCGCTGTTCACCGAGCCCACCGGGATGAACCGCACACCGGAGCGGTGCACCGCCTGGATGCCGTCGAACAACGGCTGGGACCGGTCGAACTCGTAGAAGTCGGAGATCCACACCATCACGGTGTTGCGCGGATCGGCGATCTTCGGCATGGCCATGGCCATCGCGACGGGACCGTCGTTGCCGCCCCCGAGCTTCGTCCGCAGCAGCACCTCGAACGGGTCGTGCACCCACGGGGTGAGGTCGAGGGCGCGGGTGTCGTACGCGATCAGGTGCACGTCCACCTTGGGCAGCCCGGCGAAGATCGACGCCAGGATGGTGCAGTTGACCATCGAGTCGACCATCGAGCCCGACTGGTCGACGACCACGATCAGCCGGGCGGGGGTGGTGCGCCTGGCGGTGCGCCGGTAGTACAGCCGGTCGACGTAGAGCCGCTGGTCCTCGGGATTCCAGTTGACGAGGTTCTTCCAGATCGTGCGCTTGACGTCGAGGTTGCGGAAGACCCGCTTGGGCGGCACCGACCGGTCGATGACGCCCGCACTGGTCTTCTCGACCTGCGTGCGGAGCACCTCGGCGACCTCGTCGACGAACCTGCGGATCAGCGCCTTGGCGTTGGCCAGCGCCACCCCCGAGAGGTTGGACTTGTCGCGCAGCAGCTGCTCGACGAGCGACATGCTCGGGGTGAGCTGCCTGGCCAGCGCCGGGTCGGCCAGCACCTCGCGCAGCCGCATGCGGCCGACCAGGTCGGCCTCCAGACCGGCCAGCACCCCGACTAGCTCGCGGTCACTCTCGGTGCCGCCGCCGAGGCCGCTCTCCCGGCCCCCCGAGCGCCCGTGGCCGTTCGCACGCCCGTCCCCGTGCTCGCTCTCGCGGCCGCTCCCGTGTTCGTCCTCGTTCCCTTGGCCGGTTCCGTGGGCGGGGTCGTCTTCGGAACCGGCTCCGGAACCGGTCCCGGGGCCGCGCGTGTCGTCCAGGGCCTGCCTGAACCAGCCCGCGTCCCGCTGCCAGGCCGCGAGCTGGGTGGCGGTGACCTCTCCCGTCCCGGTGGCGAAGACGTTGAGCAGCAGTTTCGAGACCAGTGCCGCTCTGCGCACGGACTCACCGGCCCGTTCGGGCTGACCGGTCGTGTGCTCCGGCGGCGTCATCAGCGTCTGGAAGTCGTCGGCCAGCTCGGGGAAGCGCTGCACCAGGGTGTCGATCGACACCGAGGGGTCGAGCAGCGCCGCGGGCAGGCCGAGGTCGTCGACGACGGCCGCGCTCGCGGTCTCCAGCGCGGGCTGCTCGTCGCCGTCGAAGAGGCGGGCGAGCAGCCGCCAGTAGAGAACCTGGCGCCGGTTGCGTTCGGCACTCGTCACGGTGTCGTGGCTGTTCTCGCTCATCGTCGCAGCAACCGTCCGGCCCGCTCGCGCAGGATGGTGACCGCGTCCCCGGTCCTGGCCTCGGCCTTCACCACCTTGGGGTCGGTGGGCCCCAGCGCCCAGTCACCGGTGTGCGCGCCGAGCGTGTCGCGCTTGACCTTGGTCTGGACGGCCAGCGGCTGCAGCAGCCAGCGGCCGTCGTCCCAGCGGACCAGCCCGACGCACGCGGAGGAGGCCGCCACCATCTTCGGGGTGAGCGGTCCGCAGGCGGGCAGCAGGCCGGTGTCGACGGCGAGCACCGCGTCGCCCAGATCGAACGAGCCCTCCGCGGTGACCTTGTAATCCTCCACCAGCACGGGCTCGGCGATGCCCACCGGATGGCGGTCGAGGGGAGGTACGGCGGGCGCGAGCACGCCGCCCAGCCGGAGCCTGGCCACCGCGAAGGGGTCGGCCGGTTCTCCGGCCCGCGCCCGGCCGTCGTCCCACAGCAGGTCACCGCTCGCCAGCACGGGCATGCCGGTGATCTCCAGGCCGCGACGCCCGGCCAGCGCGCCCAGCAGCACGGGGTGGCGGTGCAGCAGCTTCCACACGGCGGGCCCGGAGATGGTGTCGACCTTGGCGGCGGCGACGGTGGCGCGTACGAGCCTGGCCTGCCCGCCGTCGGAGGGTTCCAGCACCCCGTGCACCTGCGCCTGGACGGCGGTGGAGTGCTCGTGCACGTCGACACCGAGGATCAGCAGCCGTCCCGACAGTTCCCGCAGTTCCCGCGCAGGGTCGGTCTGGGCGGGCTCGCCGGTACGGCCGCCCGCGCCGGTCAGGAGGAGGGCCCGGGTCCACAGGTCGGCCCAGCGCCGCACCGGCAGCCGCTCCATCGTGCCGACCGGGCAGGAGGCGCGCAGCTCGGCGGCGAGGCCGTCGAGCAGCACCGCCGGCCTGCGGTGCTCCGGTACGGCCAGCAGCGCCTCGATGACCTGGTCGGCGGCGGAGACGAGACCGTGGTCGACCCCGCGCCAGCCGGTGATGGCCAGCTCGCACAGCCAGGACCGGGCGGCACCGAGCAGGTTGCCGGATTCCGTCGCGGGCGCGGGCGCGGGCGCGGCCTGCCACGTGTCGCGTTCGCGCCCGAGCGCCTCGTCCAGGTCGGCCAGCAGGGCGTCGTGCACGGCGCCGAGCAGCGCGGCCCGGCCGCCGGCCAGCGTCGTCAGCGACTCCTCGGTGACCAAGCCGGAGGTGATCCCGGCCGTGGCCTCCGCCAGC
The DNA here is from genome assembly GCF_040295985.1 of Streptosporangium sp. NPDC002524. Taxonomy (NCBI): domain Bacteria; kingdom Bacillati; phylum Actinomycetota; class Actinomycetes; order Streptosporangiales; family Streptosporangiaceae; genus Streptosporangium; species Streptosporangium sp. NPDC002524. The sequence goes on from NZ_JBEOWK010000008.1 coordinate 358,071, forward strand.
GCCTCGCCCAGCGGGGTGAGCGCGAAGGCGTCGGCGAGCGCGGTCAGCGCCGCTGCGCGTTCCTCGGAGAGCCGGGCCAGCCCGGTCACCAGTGCCTCGTCGAGGCCGGTCACCAGCTCCAGCGCCTCGTCGAGGCCCGCCGGGCCGCCGTCGAGCAGCCGGGTCAGCTGCACGGGGAGCATCAGCGCACCCCCGTGGCGGGTAACGCGGCCGGTGACGTGGCCGGTGACGTGGCCGGGAACCAGTGGAGCTCGGGGATCGGCGCGGTGGTGTCGGGCAGTTCCAGGTAGGCCAGATGGCGCAGGAAACGGCTGAACACCATGGCCGCGGGGGCGGGCTCGTGGCCGCCCCGCAGGCAGTCGATCAGCTCGGCTCCCTCGGGGACCTCCGCCCGCAGGTAGCGGGCCACCCGGTCGGTGCCGTACTGCAGCACGGCCTCGGCGGCGAGGGCCCGCAGGTGCTTGCACGGCGAGCCGTGCAAGCCGCCGCACGGGCGGTTGTTGTTGGTGCTGCAGTTGTAGGCGTGGGTTCCGGCGGCGACGGAGGAGACGTAGACGCGGCTGATGTCCGAGCCGCTCGACACGACGCCCTGCAGCCGTCCGTCCGCCAGCTCGACGAAGGGCACCTTCGCCAGCTTGCGGGGCTGGACGGGGGGCACCACCCGCACCCTGCTGCACTGCTCCCATGCGGCCCTGCCGGCCGCTGAACGGTCGATCATGACTCGGGAACCTAGCGCCGCGCACCGACAGAAACACCGGCCCGTACGAGCGGCGAGCCGATCACCGGGCGCGCCGGGTACGGGTGTCCGCGTTCATCGGATGCCCTCGGCTTCGCCGGGAGGCCGGACGCGCGCGCCGGATACGAGTGTCCGCGTTCGCCGGATGCCCTCGGTTTCGCCGGGAGCGGGAGCGGGAGACGGGACGTGGGAAACGGGAGACAGGAGACAGGAGACGGGAGGACCCGCGGGGTCACCGGGAGTCGGAGTCGCGGACGAGGAGGGCGAGCTGGACGCGGTTGGTCAGCCCGAGCTTGGCGAGCGAGCGGCTGACGTGGGCCTTGACCGTGGTCTCGCTCATGGCGAGTTCGCGGGCGATCTCGTTGTTGGCCAGCCCCCGGGCGACGGCACCGGCGACCTGCCTCTCCTTGCCGGTGAGGGCGGCGAGCCGCTCCCGGGCGGCGTGGGCGTCCGGTGATCGCCGGTCGGCGAACGCGTCGATCAGCCGTCTGGTGACCGTCGGGGCGAGCATGGCGTTGCCCTCGGCCACCGTGCGGACGGCCGCGATCAGGTCGCGGGGCGCGGTGTCCTTCAGCAGGAAGCCCGCCGCCCCCAGCCGCAGGGCGGCGTGGACGTAGTCGTCGAGGTCGAAGGTGGTCAGCATGACGACCTTCGGCGCTCCCGGCGACCGGTTGATCTCCTTCAGCGCGGACAGGCCGTCCATGCCGGGCATCCGGACGTCCATGAGCACGACCTGGGGCCGGTGCCCGAGGACGGCGGTCACCGCCCGGCTCCCGTTCTCCGCCTCGGCGACGACGTCGATGTCGTCGGCCGCCTCCAGGATCAGGCGGAGCCCGGCCCGTACGAGGGCCTCGTCGTCGACGACGAGGACCCGGATCACGTCGGGAGCCATGCCCGCACCGTGAAGCCCCCGTCCGCCTCCCGCCCGGCCGTGAACTCCCCCTCCAGCAGCTTGACGCGCTCCCTCAGGCCGGCGAGGCCGAACCCGCCACCGGGCAGGACGCGGTCACCGCCCCCCGGGGCGTTGCCGACCGTCACCTCCAGCGCGGAGGGGAGGAACCGCAGCGTCACCCGGGTCGCGACCGCGCCCGCGTGCTTGTGGACGTTGGTGAGCGCCTCCTGTACGACGCGGTAGGCGGCGTGCTCCACCATCGCGGGAAGGGGACGCGCCGTACCCTCGTCCCGCCGGTCGACGGGAACACCGGCCGACCTCGACCGGTCGAGCAGCCGGTCGAGATCCGCCAGCGCGGGCCGCTCGACGAGGGGCTCCCCGCCGGGCCGGGGAGGTCCGGCCGACGGGGTGTGCAGCACCTCCAGGACGGCTCTGAGCTGCGTGAGCGCCTCCACTCCCGTGGTGCGGATGAGCTCCGCCCGCGTCGCGGTCACCGGCTCCGCCGCGTTGATCTCCAGCGCTCCCGCGTACAGCACCATCAGCGAGACGCGGTGCGCCACCACGTCGTGCATGTCCCTCGCTATCCGGGCCCGCTCCCGCGCGCGGGCCCGCTCGGTGCGGGCGGACTGCTCGCGTTCCAGCCGGTCGGCCCGCTCGCGCAGCCCCTCCAACACCTGCCCGCGAGCGGTGGCCCACAGCCCGAGCGCCATCGGGAGCCAGACGAACAGGGCCACGCCGCCGAGCGAGGAGGCCAGGGCCGTCCCGGGCGGCGGCGGTACCACGAAGAGGAGGCTCGCGGACATCGCGTAGACCGCCAGATGGGGCCGGCGCGAGCAGGTCGTCGCCACGACGTAGGAGGTCACCGCCACCAGCAGGCCGGACGGCCGCGTCACCGCGTCCACGGCCGTGACCGCCAGCAGGGGCCACATCCGCCTCGGCGCCACCGCGACCCCGGCCGCGGCGAGCAGCCCGACCGCCGTGGCCTGCACGAGGTCGTGGACCGGCGACAGCTGCATGAGGTCCTGGACGTACGACCGGGACCCGCTGACGACCGGGAGGAACGCGGCGCAGAAGGCGAGGAGGGGCAGCACGCGAGGCGCCAGGCGACCGCGTAGCGACCACACCCATGACGCGTCCACCACGGGACCCAGGGTAGACCGGCCCGTCACCAGCTCAGGAACCGCGAGCTAAGGAACCGTGAGCCCAGGAACCGTGAGCTCAGAAGCCGTAAGCCCAGGAACCGTGAGCCCAGGAATCGTGAGCCCGGGAGCCGCGAGCCCAGAAGCCACAAGCCCGGGAACCGCGAGCCCAGGAGCCGCGGCGGCACGCGGCCGGCCCGCTCCGTCCGCGTCCGGGCGTCCGGAGGGCCGCCCCGCAGCACCCGGACACCGAGCGGAACGAACGCGAGGCAGGCGAGACCGGCCCCGACGACGTCGAGGAGCTGGCTCTCCTTGAGCACTCCTCCCCACAGCGTCCCCCACCCGAGCACCAGAAGGCACCGGACCAGCCCGAACGTCCCCGACCGGTAGGCCCCCACGGCCAGGAGCAGCGTCCCCGGGTACGCCCCGGCGGAGCAGAGGACGGGAACCAGCCACGGCCCGTACGAGATGTCCACGTAGAGGTCCATCGCCAGCCCGGTCGTCCGGTCGAGGCCCAGCGGCCCCGTCAGCTGGAACAGGGTCTGCTCGACGCCGGTGAAGTACAGCCGCGAGAACAGGCCGAGGACGAAGAGCCCGGCACCCCAGGACGCGAGCCCGGGACACCGGGTGGCGATGACGCGCGCGAACGTGACGATCGCGAAAAGCAACAGCACGGCCCCCGCGCAGAAGGCGGCGTAACCGGCCGTGACCAGCGCCGGATCACGCGCGTACGCGGCCAGCTGCGCGGGGGCGGCGAACGGCTGCTCGCCGAACCGGGCGAGCTGCTCGGAGGTGAAAATCCCCGAGTGGAGGACCAGGTGGCGCAGGAGCAGGCCCGCGAACCACACGATCGGCCCGGCGACGAGCGCCACCCCTCCGATCAGGCGGCCGGGAAACCACACGTCACGGTGCACGGTGTCAGGGGTGGTTCGTCTTTCCCTCGTCATGCGGAGCATCCTCGCCGCGAGCGCGGCGGGCCCGCATCGTCCGATCGACACGGCCGGACGTCTCTTTGGAGAGGCGTCCCCGTCAGGCGTTCCGCAGGGAGGGGTGGGTTCGGGCGGCGCCGGTGCCGATGCCGTCGCGGTAGGCGCTGGGGCTCATGCCCACGACGCGCTTGAACGCCGAGCTGAAGCCGAACGCGTCGGAGTAGCCGACCCTGCGCGCCACCGTGGCCACCGTCGCGGCCGGTTCGGCGAGCATGTCGGCGGCGAGCGCCATCCGCCACTCCGTCAGGTACGTCATCGGCGGCTCGCCCACGAGTTCGGTGAACCGCCTGGCCAGGGTGGTGCGCGAGACGCTCGCGGCGGTCGCGAGGGAGGCGAGCGTCCACGGCCTGGACGGGTCGTCGTGGATGGCGCGCAGCGCCGGTCCGGCCACGTCGTCGCCCAGGGCGGCGTACCAGCCGGGGCTGACCGTCTCCGGCCGGTCGAACCAGTCGCGCAGCGTGCACACCAGCAGCCAGTCGAGCAGCCGGTCCAGCACGATCTGGTGCCCCGGGCGGCCCGAGAGGAGCTGCGCCTCCAGGTACGCGCCCATGCTGCTGCAGTCGTGGTCGTCCGGCACCACGAGCACCGGGGGCAGCACCCTGACCAGGCGGCGGGCGACCTCGCCGTTGACCCGGTACGACCCGGCCAGCAGGATGGTCCGGCCGGTGAGGTCCCCGGCGACGGCGCCGTCACGGCGGACGTCCAGCGCCGGGCGCGGGGTGTCGGTGTCCGCGACCACGAAGGGCTCGGGCCCGCGCACGATCGCCGCCTCGCCCAGCCGCACCCGCCGGGCGTCGTCGTCTCCCCGGACGATCCACCCCTCGCCGCGCAGGGGGGCGACGAGCGTCAGGGAGGGGCCGTCGGCGAACCTGAGCGCCCACGGCGGCGACAGCACCGACGCGCCGAAGACGGAGCCCTCGCCGCGCACACCCCGCAACAGGTCGTCGTACGGGTCCATGCCGCTCACGATAGCCGGACGACCGGACCGGCGCGGCGTACGCCCGGGGGGTGCCACGGCGACGGGACGATCGGACAGGCACGGCGTACGCCCGGCCATGTGCGGCCGTCTCCCCGCGCGGTTGGCTCTAGGACATGAACGAGATCTTGATTCTTGGCGCGACGGGCAAGACCGGCCGCCGCGTGGTGCGGCACCTGCGCGCGACGGGAGAGCGGGTAAGGGCCGCGTCCCGCTCCAGCGAGGTGCGGTTCGACTGGTCGGAGCCCGCGACCTGGGACGACGCGCTGCGGGGCGCCGGGGCCGTGTACCTGGTGGCTCCCGACGACCCCGCCCCGATCGGCGACTTCGTCAAGCGGGCCACGGACGTCAGGCGGTTCGTGGTGCTGTCCGGCCGGGGCATGGACCTGGTCGGCGAGGACTTCGGGCAGGGCATGGCCGCCGCCGAGCGGGCCGTGCGCGACTCGGGGGCCGAGTGGACGATCCTGCGACCGAACAACTTCAACCAGAACTTCGACGAGGACCTGTGGCACGCGCCGCTGCGCGCGGGGCGGCTGGCGCTGCCGATCGGCGACGTGCCCGAGGCGTTCATCGACGCCGACGACGTCGCCGCGGTCGCCGCGGCGGTGCTGACGGGGGACGGGCACGCGGGACGGACGTACGAACTGTCGGGGCCGGAGGGGATCACCTTCGGCGCGGCCGTCGACACCATCGCGCGGGCCGCGGGCCGGTCCATCGAGTACGTCGAGCTGACCCCGGAGGCCTACCGGGCCGAGCTGCTCGCCCAGGGGTACCCGGTGGCCGCGGTCGACGCGCTGGACGCCCTGTTCGCCCTGCACCGCGGCGGTCACACGGCCGAGCCCGTCGACGGGGTCCAGCGGGTGCTCGGCCGCACCCCGATCTTGTTCGGGACCTACGTGAACCGGATCGCCGCCACCGGCGCCTGGTCGTGACGTCCCGCCGAGGGCGCCGGTGTCGGTGACCCGGACCCGGACCCGGCTCCGGCTCCGGCTCCGGCGTGGCGGGAACGCGCGCATCGCGTGGTCACCGCACGCCGCCGGACAGGCGGCGCACGGTTCGCGCGGTGCGGCGCGGGGGCGTTCATCGCGTGCGGGCCGGAGCGGTGCGGAGGTCGCTGCGGGAGCGCTGCCGGAGCGGTGTGGAGGTCGCTGCGGGAGCGTTGCTGGAGCGGTGTGGAGGTTTGCTGCGGGAGCGCCGCCGGAGCGGTGTGGAGGTCGCTGCGGGAGCGTTGCCGGAGCGGTGTGGAGGTCGCTGCGGGAGCGCCGCCGGAGCGCTGCCGGAGCGCCGCCGGGACGGTGAGGACACTCACCGTCCCGGCGGGATCGTACGGACGGTCAGCCGCGCCGCCACTTCTGGTTGGCGCCGCCGTTGCACTCCCACTGCTGCAGCGGCGTGCCGGAGCCGCCCCAGCCGGTGACGTCCACGCACTTGTTGGCCTGCGGGTTGACCAGGTCACCGGCGCCGCTGAGGACGAACTGCTGGGCCGGGTTGCCGCTGCAGGTGGCGAGCTGGATGGCGGCGCCGTTGGCGGTGGAGCCCCAGGCCACGTCCATGCAGAGGCCGAAGGCGCGGACGGTGCCGTCGCCGGGCCACGTCCAGTTCTGCGCGGCGGTGCCGTTGCAGTCCCACAGCTGCAGGCGCTGGCCCGCGACGCCGTTGCTGTTGGGCACGTCGATGCACTTGTCCTGCCAGCCGATGAGACGGCCGCCGCCGCCCCCTCCGGTGGTGGTCAGGGTGAGGCCGTACGCGCCGAGGATCTCGTTGACCGGCTGGTAGAAGGTGTTGCCGCCGGTCGTGCAGTTGCCGGAGCCGCCGGAGGTGACGCCCTGGGCCTGGTCGCCGGTGATCCAGGCGCCGCCCGAGTCGCCGCCCTGGGCGCAGGCGGAGGTCTGGGTCAGCCCGTAGACCAGCGAGCCGGAGTAGTTGACGGTCACGTTCTTGGCCTGGATGACGCCGCAGCGCCAGCCGGTGGTGCGCCCGGACCGGCAGATGGAGGCGCCGACCACGGCCTCCTGGGATCCTGCCACGGCGACGTTGCCGCCGCCGTAGTTGTTGACCCAGGGGCGGGGCGTCCAGTTGCCGTTGGTACGGACCCAGGCGTAGTCGTTGCCGGGGAACGACGACCCGGCGAAGGTGCCCTGGGCGACGTTGTTGTAGCCGAGGGTGGGACTGCCGGTGCCGCCGCAGTGCCCGGCGGTGACGAAGCCGCCGTTGTTGACCGAGAAGCCCACCGAGCAGAGCGTGTTGCCGTTGATGACGTACTGGTCGCCGCCCCGGATGTCGTACAGCGGCTTGGGCGCCTCGCTGACGGAGAGCCGCACCTCGGCGGCGTCGACGGCGCCCGCCTCGACGAACCGTTCGGCGGCGGCGCGGTCGGCCGCCGACACCACCACGGTGTTCGCGGCGACGTCCACGTACCAGCTGTGGATGTCCTTGCCCGCGGAGCCCGCGGCGCGGTCGAGCGTGGCCTTCGTGGTGGCCAGCTGCTTCTCGCTGCGGGGTACGGGCACCGGCAGCGCGCCCGCCGCCCGGACGACGTCGGCGTCCCCGCCGTTCAGGACGCCGACGCTCAGCCGTCCCTCGCCGGGGGTGAACCACGCTCCGGCGAAGCGGTCGGCGAGACGGGTGCGGAGCTGCCGCTCCACGACGGTCGCCCCGGCCTCGTGGGCCTGGCGGACGCGGGCCTGCGTGGGGGTCAGGCCGAGGTCCCGCTTCATCGCCTGTTCGGCCGTGGCCGCTTTGGACGGGTCGGGACTGGGCTCGGGCACCGCGGCGGCCTGCGCGGTCGCGGACGGGACGACGAGCGAGGCGGCGAGTACCGCCACGCTGGTCAGCATGCTGAATCTCACGGCTGGTCCTTGGGGGACTGGGGGGTGGACGAGGCGTGAGAGCGCTCTCTCGAAAGAAACTTTACATTTAATGCGTTCGAAGTCAATATCGACTCTGACTGGATATGACTGAATCTGATCAGAATTTTCGGCGCCGGTTCGCGACCTCGGGCCCCGGGGGCTCAGGGGGCGCTGTGCCGAGCGGGGGATCGCAGGGCGTTCAGCAAAGCGTCCGGGGTGTCGGTGAAGAAGCGGATCGTGGTGACCTCGGCGCGTCCGCCGAGCGGGCGGACCGCGGTGACCGGCTCGGCCAGCTCGACGACCACGTTGGTCTGGGAGGACACCACCACGCTGAGCCGCGAGCCCCTGAAGGTGATCATGCCGCTCTCGTTGTAGTCGCGCGACAGCCGCACCGAGGAGATCAGCTCGCGGGGGACGCGCAGGTCGAAGTACATCGCGGAGCGGACGCGCAGCTCGTCGGCGGTCACGACGTGAGGGCGGGTGACGCTCGCCGCGGCGAGCATCAGCACGTACACGATCCCGTAGACGTCGGCCACCAGCACCGCGATACGCAGCGCGGACGGTACGTCGAGCGCCCGCAGCAGCAGCTCGATCCCCACCGTCTCCACGATCAGCACGAACAGCAGCACCAGCTGGATCGACGCCTGCTCCCGCGCGTACGGCGCGGCGGTGGCGCCGGGCGGCACGCCGTCGCGGCGGCGCGCGATCCACAGGGCGACGCTCGCCACGCCCTTCAGCTCGAACCCCACGAGCCTGCGCACCCGCACGGGCACCAGGAGGCGGAAGGTCGCGCCGAGCGCCGCCCGCCGGTCGGCGCCGCCCCGGCGCTCGGCCCTGAACAGCCGGTACGCGGTCACCGCCTCCAGGACGAGCATCGACGCGACGAGCAGCTCCGCCGCCACGATCACCGGGCCGGGCAGCGGCACCCCCGACACCAGCAGGATCACGAGCAGCAGCTCCATGGGGATGACGGCGAACAGCGCGGCACGGGCGGCCCTGAGCATCAGGTTCTCTCCTTGAGTGTCGTCATGACCAGCTGGAACACCTCTGCCTGGGCGGGGGAGACCTCGGCGTACATCGTCTCCAGCCACCGCCCGCCGTCCGCGTCCCCCGCCGGGCCGGGCGGGTGCCCGGGGTCCGCGGCCAGGTTCGCGACCATCGCCGCGGCCATCTCGCCGGGGATGTGGGCGACGAGGTCGGCGGCGAGCGCGGCGACGCGGGGATCGCCGGGATCCGCGTCCGCGAGCTCGTCCAGCCGCCGGTAGAGCTCGTGTCCCCGCGCGAGCGCGTCTGGTTCGGTGAGCGGGCGCATCAGGTCGAGCATCTGGGCCCGGCCCGCCGGGTCGGCCACGGTGTCCACCAGGGCCAGCAGCTCGCGGTCGATCTCGGCGAACCTCGACCCGGTGGCGGGAAGGTCGCGGAGCACCGCCGCCATCGCGGGGGAGACCATCGAGTCGGGGTGCGGGTCCGTCTCCGCGAGCAGCGCGGCCAGCCGCTCTCGCCTGGCGCCGATCCCCTCCTGCTGCCTGGCCAGGTCCGCGTCCAGCCCCGCGAGCACCTCGCGCAGCTCCTTGCCCCGGTCGTCGGCGAGCACGTCGCGGATCTCGTCCAGCGACAGGCCGAGTTCGGCGAGCCGTCGCACCCGGGAGAGGACGACCGCGTCGCGCAGCCCGTACTCCCGGTAGCCGTTGCCCAGGCGTACGGGCTCGGGGAGAAGGTCCAGGTGGTGGTAGTGGCGCACGGTCCGGGTGGACACCCCGACCAGCGCGGCGAGCTCGCCGATCCGCATGCCCTCATTAGAAACGTTGACGCTACGACAAGGTCAAACCCGCGACTGATAGTTAAGTGGATGCTTGACTGTTCGCCGGTTCCGGGGCAATACTTAAGGACATGCTTAACCAAGGTGGCTCGCTGGACCGTGTGTTCCAGGCGTTGGCGGACCCGACGCGGCGCGAGATGGTCGAGCGGCTGGTCCGCGGGCCCGCGTCGGTCGGCGAGCTGGCCCGGCCGCTGGCGATGTCGCTGCCGGCGGTGATGCAGCACCTCCAGGTGCTGGAGGCGTGCGGCCTGGTCAGGACCGAGAAGGTCGGCAGGGTCCGCACCTGTCACATCGAGCCCGGCGCGCTGCGGGCGGCCGAGAGCTGGCTCTCCGGGCAGCGCACCACCTGGGAGCACCGGCTCGACCGGCTCGGCGACCTCCTGGACGAGTGAGCCGGGATGTTCGGAACCAAGGAACCAAGGAACCAGGGAGCCCAGGACTCAAGGATCCAAGGACTCAAGGACTCAAGGAGAAGACCATGACCGATCGTTCTGTCAGGCATGCCTCGTTCACCCTGGAACGGGCGTACGCCGTCCCGCCGTCGCGGGTGTTCGCCGCGTGGGCCGACCCCGTGGCGAAGGCGCGGTGGTTCGCCGTTCCCGACGGGAAGCACGAGCTCGACTTCCGGGTGGGAGGCAAGGAGGTCAACCGCGGCGGCCCGGAGAACGGTCCGGGCATGACGTTCGAGTCCTCGTACCAGGACATCGTCCCGGACGAGCGGATCGTCTACACCTCGACCCTCTCCTCGGGGGAGGACCTGGTCACGGTGTCGTTCACGACGGTGGAGTTCGTCCCCGAGGGTGAGGGCACCCGGCTGGTCCTCACCGAGCACGACGCCTTCCTCGACGGCCACGAGGAGCCGGAGTGGCGGGAGCGCGGCACCGGCGACTGGCTCGACAAGCTGGACGGGGAACTGCGGCGGCCGGGCTCGTGACCACGAACGCGACCGGCCCCGAGACCGGGGACGCAAGCGGGTCCACGTCCCCGGCCGAGGGCGCTGCCACGTCCCCGGCTGGGCCTGGGCCTGGGCCCGGGGCCGAGAGCGCGGGTGACGAGCGGGAGCACGGTTCTTCCCCCTCCCCCCACCGGGCGGGCCGCAGGGAGTGGATCGGCCTCGCGGTGCTGGCCCTGCCGACCCTGTTGCTGGCGCTGGACTTCAGCGTCCTCTACCTCGCCCTCCCGAGCATCAGCGCGGACCTGGGGGCGAGCGGCGTCCAGCAGTTGTGGATCACCGACGTCTACGGGTTCATGGTCGCCGGTTTCCTGATCACGATGGGCACGCTGGGCGACCGGATCGGCCGCCGGAGGTTGCTGCTGGTCGGGGCCGCGCTGTTCGGAGTCGCCTCGGCGATCGCGGCCTTCTCCGTGAACGCGGAGATGCTCATCGTCACGCGGGCGCTGATGGGGATCGCCGGGGCCACGCTGATGCCCTCGACCCTGGCGCTGATCAGCACCATGTTCCGCGACCCGGGACAGCGCTCGACGGCCATCTCGGTGTGGGTGAGCTGTTTCATGGGCGGTACGGCGATCGGCCCGGTCATCGGTGGTGTCCTGCTGGAGCGTTTCTGGTGGGGTTCGGTCTTCCTGATAGGTGTGCCGGTGATGGCAGTGCTGCTGGTGGCCGCGCCGTTCCTGCTGCCCACCCACCGCGATCCCGGCGCCGGCCGGCTGGACCTGACCAGCGTGGCCCTGTCCCTGGGAGCGATCCTGCCGGTCGTCTACGGCGTCAAGGAACTGGCCTCGGGCGGGGTGCGGCCGGTCCCCGTCGTCGCCCTCGCGGCCGGGGTGATCCTGGGACTGGTGTTCGTGAACCGGCAGCGGCGGCTGGCTCATCCGCTGCTGGACCTGCGGCTGTTCGGCAGCCGCTCGTTCGGCGCGGGCGTGGCGGGCATGACGCTCAACAGCGCGCTCATGGGCGGGATCTCGCTGCTGATCGCCCTGTACCTGCAGACGGTGGCCGGGCTCTCCCCCCTCGGCGCGGGACTGTGGCTGGCGCCCGCGTCCCTGGTGATCATCATCAGTGCCATGGCGACCCCGGTCCTGGCGCGGAGGGTGCGCCCCGCGTACGTCATCGTGGCCGGTCTCGGGGTGGCGGTGATCGGATACCTGCTGCTCACCCAGGCCGCCGCCGTCGGCGGGCTACCGGTGGTGGTGGCCGGGAACATTCTCGTCGGCCTCGGCGCCGGTCCGATCACGGCGCTCGCCACCGACCTCGTCGTGGGCTCCGTCCGGCCCGAGCAGGCCGGATCCGCGGCGGCCATCTCGGAGACCGGCGCCGACCTGGGAATCGCACTGGGGATCGCCGTCCTGGGCAGCCTCACCACGGCGGTCTACCGGAGCGCCTTCGGCGATGTCACCGTCGCGGGCGTCCCGGACCGGCTGCTCGAAGCCGCCGGGGAGAATGTGGAAGCCGCCGCGACCGTGGCCGGGCAACTCCCCGCCGCCCCCGGCACCGCCCTGCTCGCCGCCGCCCGCGACGCCTTCACCACCGGCCTGAACCTCACCGCCGCCGTCTCCGGGGTCGTGGTGATCGGCATCGCCGTCCTCGCCCTCACCGCACTACGGCACATCCCTCCCACCGGCCACGCCGCCAACGAGAAGTGAGACCCGCGCGGGCTCACTCCCGTCCAGGCGTACGCCGATCACTCCCTGGTGGCACCCTCGGGCCAGATCACGACCACCCGCACACCACGTCGCTGGGCCTCCGCCACGGCGCCTGCCGTCCCGCCCGCATCCACAGGCGACTCGCCATCCCACACCGCCACGAGCTCGTCGACCGAACCCAGCATCGCCTCGTTGGCCGCGACGTACGCGTCCCGGCTGGCGTGGTCGAAATCCATGACACGGACCCGGGCAGCCCTGCTCAGCAGCCGGTCGAACTGCTCAGCGTGATCCGGCTTGACCTTGGCCTCCCGGTAGTCCCGGGACGGCAGGACGACTTCGAGCGCGCCGTCGGCCTGTAGGACGGCCTCGGCGAACAGTGAGTCGGCCCCGCGAGCGATGCAGGACACTCCTGTCACGTCATCGGCCACCGCTTCCAGGTGTGAGCGAAGCGCATCGGACACGAGGCGAGCCGTATCCGAGGTCAGGTTCATGTGGCCGGTCACACCGATACGCACCATCAGCGTCTCCTGATCGACGGCGATCTTCTCAGCGCGCCAGTGTCTCCTGAAGGTGCTCCCTCAGGCCAGCTAGCGTAGGGTCTCGTCGCGTTGCGATCTCCGCGTGCAGCTCACGCAGCTGGACGCGGACTCGATCGGACTGCACCTGACCAGCCGTGTCTGCGGCGGTGCTTCCTACCGCGACCGCCTCGTCCAGGTCGCCGTTGCGCAGGTGCGCTTGAGCGAGCCCGACTTGGTCCAGGGCGAGGCTGCGTGTGCTGGTCCGTCGGCGGAGTTCCAGCGCTCGGCCGATGTGGATCACGGCGACGGCCGCATGCTGACCGCTGCGGCGCGACATCTCCAGATAGCGGCCTCCGGTGACACCGGCGAGCTCGGCCTCGTCGAAGTAAGTGATCCAGTCGGGGTCGGAATCCTTCGCGCGGATCGCGCCGTACGCGTCCTCTGCCGCGTCTGTCGCCCGCCGGAACGCCTCGGGCCTGCCCAGCGCGGCATAAGCCCATGCCTCGCGGGTGTGCAGCATGGCCCGCAGTCTGGGAGTGCCGACTCCCTGAACCCCGTCCAGTGCCAGGCGAACCAGCTCCAGTGCGTCATGTGGCTGGTCGAGGTAGAGCAGTTGGCGGGCCATGGACGCCAGGACGCTGGCTCCAAACGGCTTGTCCTTGGCGGGCTTGGACGCCTGTAGTGCCAGGGCGTAGTACTTCTGCGCTGCGGTCTGCATGCCACAGTCCCAGCTCATCGTGGCGGCGATTTTCGCGAGCTCGGCCATCACGTGGAACAGCCGCACCGTAATGTCCTGCGGATGTGCATCTCGTAGCAGGTCGGCGACCTCGTTGAGCTGGCCGATTACGGCCTTCCGCGCCAGACCTCCGCCTTGGGAGTCGTCCCATGTTCTGAAGACGTCCGCAGTCGCCTCAAGCCGGGTCACTTCGTCAGCGCCGATGCGGCCCGGATGAGAGATGGCGGGAAGGTCGTCTGAGGTCTTGGTGAGCCAGCGCTGAACAGGATCGATGAGCGGGAGTCCTGCTGTTATGGAAAGCGCTTTGATAGCTTGGCGACGGTCGAGCATTAGATCACTTCTGCTGAGGTCGTAAACGGCACTTGCTGTAGATCGCGGTTCCCATACCCATGGGAGGCTCTGTTCAGCCACCACTACACCCACTAATTCATCGCTCTCGGCGGGAGTCGAGGGTGCGGGTGGTGAGGTCTCGAAGATAGCGGTCTCGTCGAGATCGAAAACGCGAGCATACAACTTTGGATACGGATCTTTCGGGCGATGCTTGCCCGCCTCCCAGTTCTTGATGTTGCGAACGATGCTTTCACGTGCAGGAAGACGGTTACGTGCTTCCTCGCTGGTTGCCTCCGCTAATTTCCTGGCCATGTCCCGGTGAGACCATCCATGATTGCGCCGTTCCTCTCGCAATCGCACAGACCAAGAAGGAATCTCGTCGCGGGAAGTCTCGCCGGTCATTGACACACCTCTTCGGAGGCAGGGAAAGAACTCTTTCCCTCAGTTTCCCTCACTCTCACCTGGCCGCACGCGCTTTTACAGCGATCTCATGAGGTGACTACCTAAACAGGTGGAGCCCGTCACCGGTAGCTGACACCGGAACGGGCCCCTTGATCAGGAAGCGAGTCCTGACCCGATGACCAACCCTAATGCTCCGGTTCTCAACCGGCCCACGGCGAGCGGTTGCTCCGCCGACGCTCCATCCCCGAGCACGGGCCAGGAGTCGAACGCCCGGCCGCTGCTCACTCCGCTGCCGGATCCGCCCGAGCGGTCACCCGCCGTACAGCGTGCCGAGGAACTCGTCGCCGTACTTGATGACGTCTACGGCATCTCGGCCGACGTCCACAAGCTCGTCTCCGGCAACGCGATCGTGTCCGTCCACTACGGGCTGCTGGCCTACACCGACGGGGAGAGGTTCTGGTGGACCGGCCCCGAACACGGCGACTCCGGCAGCCCGCTGCTCAGCTCCGAGCTGACGCTGCCCGTCGTCGCCGAGCAGCTCGCCAGGCACTACCGGATCCTGCGCGCCCGGCCCGCCGCCAGTGTGCTGGAAAGCGAGCTGCCGCTGCTGGCCGACGTGATCCTGGCCGACCATGTCGTCCCGCGCTGACGCCGAGCGTCGGAAGGGAGCGGTTGTGATTCCGTCGTACGGCACACCGGTAGGCGACCGGCTCAGTGCGGCCACCTGGCGGCCCGGCGCCGTCACCGCGCTCCAGCGTCTGCGGACCGAGCTGCACACCCACCGGATCTATCCCGCCATCGCCTACGACGAGGGGCAGCCCCGCCTGGTGATCGGCGATGACACGCTGACCGTCTGGGCCGACCGCGAGGGCATGTCCTTCTGCTGGGGCACCGTCGACCTGGAACAACCCGCCGACCACGCCCCGGCCGACGACCTGCCGCAGGTCGCCCGCCGCATCGCCGAACAGCTCGGAGATCACTACACCGAGCCGGACATCCCACCGTGAGCAGCGCGGCGGCACGGAGGGATCGGCTTCCGTGTCGCCGCCGCCCGACTCCCGCGAGCGGTGGTGCGCAGACCAGGGGCCGCTCGCGGGGCCGAGCGCGACCGGACGACGCCCCGGGCAAGGTGTCGCCGGTCGTCGCGGTGTTCCCGTCACATTCTCCCGGCGGGAACACCGCCCGCTCTTCGGTGGCTTCGGCTTCGTCTGGCCAACGGTTCCCGTGATCAGGAGACGGCCGGGCGGTGGGTCAGATGTCGCCGTTCTCGATGGCCTGCTTCAGGCCCGCCTGGGTCGCCTCGTGGGAGGAGACGCCGCCCTGCACGACGAAGTCGATCAGTGTGGTGTCCGCGTCGAAGGTGAGGTACTCGGTGACCTGGGTCTTCCCGGCGGTCAGCTTCTTGAAGACGATCTTCTGGTGCGTGACGACGTTGGGCAGCGACCAGGTGTCCGTCTCGTAGTAGTAGCCGTCCTGGTCGATGCGCTGCTGCGCGTGCGTGTTGCTGGTGACGATCGTGCCCTCGTACGGGATCTCCTCGACCGCGGTGAAGTTGACGTTGCGCTTGCCGGCCTGGGTCCAGCTCTTGTGGGTGACGACGCGCTTCAGGAACGAGTGCATGCCCAGGTGGTTGTTGATGTTCGAGTACGCCGAGAACACCTTCTTGATGGGGGCGTTGATCGTGATGGAGACGCTGTCCTTCGCCCGGCTCCGTCCCGACCCCGGCAGGGGCGGGACGTCCTTGTAGAACTTGTAGGTGTCCCAGGCGGTCTGCCACTCGGCGGCGAGCTGGGGGTCTCTGTCGGGAGTGTCCGCGCGGGCCGGGCCGGAGAAGGCGGTGACGACGAGCGCCGTGGCGAGCAGCTGGGCCGAGAGGAGTCGAAGGTGCTTCTTCACGTGTACCCCAAGGGGAGGCAGTAAGTACAAGTGATCTTTTACCGCATGTTGTCGTGATCTCTGTGCTTTTGCGGTGAAGAGGCGAAAAAATCTTTTTGTGACGATATGTACGGATGTAGTGAGGGTCAGGCGCGTTCCTGGCGCGGCATGACCACCTCGCGCACGATGAGCAGGATGGCCGCGGCCATCGGGATGCCCAGCAGCGCGCCCACCACCCCGAGCAGCGCACCGCCCAGCAGCGCGCCGACGATCGTGGCGAGCGGCGGCACGTCGACCGAGCTCTTCATCACCGCCGGGGCGATCCAGTAGTTCTCGATCTGCTGGTAGATCGTGAAGAAGATGAGGCAGACGATGCCGACGGTCGGGGAGACGAAGAACCCCACCAGGGAGGCGACCCCCGCGCCGATGAAGGCGCCGACCAGGGGGATGAGGTCGGTGAGCGCCACGATCAGGGCGAGCGCCAGGGCGTACGGGACCTGCATGATGCTCAGGAAGAAGAAGGTCGTCACACCGGCGATGAGCGAGATCATCAGGTTCCCGGCGACGTAGCCGCCGATGCTGTCGATGATCTGGTCGCCGAGCAGGGTCGCGCGGGTCCGGCGGGTCCGGGGGACGAGACGGTACGCCATCCGCTTGAGCGACTTCAGCGAGCCCAGGAAGTAGAGCGTCAGCACCAGCACCGTCAGCGAGTTGAAGACCGCCCCGATGAGGACCGTCCCGATGCCGAGCACGCCGCCGAACATCTGGGTGCCGAAGTCGCCGCTCGTCACATACGTCTGGAGCTTCTCCAGCAGCTGGAAGCGCTGGTCCAGGTCGCGGATCATCGGGTTGTTCTGCAGCTCCTGGACGTACTGCGGGAGCTGCTCGACGAACTGGGCGGACTGCGTGGTCAGCGGGGGCACCACGGCGAGGCCGAAGACGACGAAGACGAGGATGACGCCCAGGAAGACGGCGGTGATGGCCGCCACGCGCGGGACGTTGCGCCGCTGGAGGAACTCGACGGCCGGGTTCAGGCCGATGGCGAGGAAGAGCGAGACGATGATGAGGATCAGCACCGAGCTCGCGCTCATCACGGCCTGCACCAGCCACCAGGCGGTGAGCACGCCCAGGGCGGCGGTGAAGCCGAACACGAACGGGTTGTTGCTCATCGAGCGCCCGGGACGGCCGAACGGGAGGTTCGTCGCGGCACCCGGGGGCGGCGTGCCCGCGCCGGAGGCCACCGCGGTGGCCGTGCCCGCGGGTGCGGCCTCGCTCGCGGGAACGCCGGACCCCGCGGACGGGGTGTCCGGCAGGATCAGGGGGCCCGCGGAGGTCAGGATCGGCTCGGGTCCCGCGGGAAGCGCGGGGCTTACGGGCCCCACGGGCTCGGCGACCGGTCCGGCCGACGAAGCCGGTCCGGCCGGTCCGGCCGGTCCGGCCGACGAAGGCGACGAGGGCGACGAAGCCGACGAAGGCGATGAAGTTGACGAAGCCGATGAAGTCGGCGAAGCCGAGGTGGCCGCCTCCGCGGACGGGACGCCGGGGGCGGGCGGGGATGTTGCCGCCGCTGGGGCGCGGTCAGCGGATATGGGGTCGGGCACCAGCTGCCACTGCCCTTTCCAGAGAGAGATAGTCGGCTTTCGCCAACCATACTTTCCCTGGTCACCGCACGGTTCCGGCCGAAGGGGAAGCCGAGGGGAAAGAAGAGGAACGGGAGGGACGGGGGAGCCCTCAGGGCATGTTGACGTATTGGCGGGGGCGCAGGGCGTGGCCGCGCAGGGCGGCGAGGGCGGCGGAGCGGCCCGCGGGGGTGAGGCGGCCGTCGACGCGGAGGCCGAAGGCGTCCAGGCGCCTGCCCAGCTCGGTGAGCGAGGCGTCGACCTCCAGGGTCTGCCACTCCGCGCAGTCGATCACGGCGGTGACGTGGTCGCGGTCGGCGGGAGCGCCGTCGGCGAGCAGCATCAGCGCCACCTCCCTGGCCGAGGCGCGGAAGCCGTTCTCCCCCGACGCGGGGGCGAGCAGGGCGGCGGCCGCGGTCTCCCAGAGCAGGTCGGCGTCGCCGAGCAGGCGCTCGCCGGCCGGGGTGGTCACCAGGCGCCTGCCGGCCCGGCGCAGCGCGCCCATCTGGTCCTGGGCCACCTCGCGGACGGCGGCCAGCTCCGCGGCGCTCCAGGTGCTCTCGGCGAGCACGGAACGGGCGAGGTTGTGCCGCTGGGTCAGCGGGATGCCCTCGGGGCGGCGGCCCACGGTGAGCAGCCAGCGCAGCGCCCCCAGGTGGGCCTCGTCCGGCGCGGGGATGGGCGCGTGCAGGCGCACCTCGAAGGGCTGGGCGAGCTCGCGCCAGGCGGTGCCCCGGCCGAGGACCCAGCGGTTGAGCCGCTCGCCCTGGACCCGGTGCAGCCAGTTGTCGCCGCCCAGCTCGGGACGGGGCGTGGTGAGCCAGTGGCTGGTCAGCTTCTGCCGCTCGGCGGGGTCGGGGACGAGCTCCCCGGAGACGATGGCCAGCTCCAGCGCGGCCGAGCAGGCGCCGTGCGCGCCCAGCTCCTCGGGGCCCATGATCGAGCTCCACCGCAGCTCGGGCACGTCGGGCGGGAGCACGCCCGTCGCGTCCAGGGCGGTCTGGTAGGCGGCCATCCCGGCGTCCTCGCCCAGCCGGGCGTAGGTGCGCAGGATCTGGGTCGTCGTGGACGACGAGCACAGGGCGGCGTAGCGCTCCAGGCCGCCCAGCCGCAGCAACCGGCCCAGCGCGCGGGCGATCGCCGGGCGGTCTCCGGTGACCTTGGAGGGCAGGGTGTACCAGAGGAATTCGCACACGTTGAGCTCGGTGATCGTTTCCAGTGGCTCGCCGCCGGTCAGCCAGTCGATCGCGCTGCGGGCGTGCTCGGCGGCGGCGGGCTCGGAACGCTCCAGCTCCGACAGGAGTGCGGCCACGTCCGGTGCAGGCATGCTTCGAAGTCTGCCGTATGCGGGCCTGCTCTGACGATGGACGTGGCGTAATGGATCCTGCACGGTGCCTACCCTAGGAAATGTCTTCTAAGTGGCTCATATGCGGACGCTCAGATCCAGCCCTTCTTGAAAAGCATTCGCGAACTCCACTCGGCGTACGGGACGATCTCGGCGACCAGCACCGGGTAGAGCCACCAGAAGTTGACGAGCGCGAGCAGGGCGAAGGCGCCCACGACCGCGGCGCCGACGGTCCGGCGTCCCTGCGGGGCGCGCGCCGGGCCGATGATCAGCCCGGCCGCGAGCACGATCGCGAGGATCATGAAGGGGACCATGGGGATCGCGTAGAACAGGAACATGGTCCGGTTGTCGGCGATCGCCCAGTAGAACCAGGGGAGCCATCCGGCGGCGTAGGCGAGGAGCACGGCTCCGGCGCGCCAGTCGCGGGTGGCGACGTACCAGGCGACCATGGCGACGAGGGCCGCGAGACCCCCGTACCAGATGACCGGGGTGCCGACCCCGAGGACCGCCTGCGAGCAGCTGTCGGCGCCGCAGGCGCCCTTGGGGCTCTCGTAGAAGAACGCCACCGGGCGCAGCAGCAGCGGCCAGGTCCAGGGGTCGGACTCGTAGTTGTGCGGGGTCGCCAGCCCGGTGTGGAAGCCGAGCACCTGGAAGTGGTAGCTCAGCCACGACCGGAGCGAGTCGAAGACGAAGAACCCCGGGCCCTGGGAGGTCGCCTGCGCCCAGTTGCGGCCCCAGCCGCCGGCCGAGGCGAACCAGCCGGCCCAGGAGACGATGTAGGTGAAGGCGGGGAGCAGGGCCATCGCCGCCAGCGCGCTCGGCAGGTCCTTGCCGAGGACCCCGGCGTACGGCCTGCGCAGGCCGATCGCGCGGCGGGCCCCGGCATCCCAGGCCAGGGACATCACCGCGAAGGCGACGAGGAAGAAGACCCCCGACCACTTCACCGCGCAGGCCGCGCCCAGGCACAACCCGGCCGCGATCCGCCAGGGCCGCAGCCCCAGCCCCGGGCCCTGGTCGCTCAGCGGCGAGGTCTCGTACCAGGTCACCAGACGATCACGCACCCAGTCGCGGTCGGCCACCAGGCAGGCGAAACCGGCCAGCACCCAGAACATCAGGAAGATGTCCAGCAGGGCGGTGCGCGACAGCACGAAGTGGAGCCCGTCGAGTGCGAGGAGCAGCCCGGCGAGGCAGCCGAGCATGGTCGAGCGGGTCATCCGGCGCGCCACCCGGGCCAGGATCAGGATCGACAGCACCCCGACCACCGCCCCGGCGAACCGCCAGCCGAAGGGCGTCATGCCGAAGATCTGCTCGCCCACGCCGATCATCCACTTGCCCAGCGGCGGGTGGACCACGTAGGAGGCGCACTTGTCGATCTCGGCGGGCGCGCACTTCTGCCAGATCTCGGTGCCGCCCCCCATCAGGATCTTGTCGGCGTCCTTGACGACGTTGTGCTCGGCGCCGAAGGTGAGCAGCGCCGAGGCGTCCTTGGCGTAGTACGTCTCGTCGAACATGACCGCGCGCGGGTGACCGAGGTTCGTGAACCGCAGGACCCCTCCGAACGCCGCGACCAGCAGCGGGCCCAGCCAGCCCCACAGGGCGCCGCCGGGCATCGGCGGCACCAGCCGGTCGCGCGCCGAGCCCCTCGCCCCGCCGGGCGGCTGGGGCTCCTGGGGCTCCGGCTGCTTCGGTGCCTGGTTGGTGAAGTCGGTCACGGCCACCCGGACATCGTACGGTCCCCCCACCACCCCCAGCCCAGGAAAAATCTGCCAGATGCCCAATTCGCGAACTTCTTCCCAGGCTGGGGGTCCTTGGGGATGCGGGAGGATGGGACGGTGACGGACAACGGCAGGCTTGTGCTGGCAGGGGCTCCGATCGGGCAGGTGGGCGACGCCTCGCCCCGGCTGCGGCAGGCGCTGGAGAGTGCCGACGTGGTCGCGGCGGAGGACACCCGCAGGCTGCGCCGCCTGGCGGGGGAGCTGGGCGCGGAGATCGGCGGCCGGGTCGTCTCCTACTACGACGCCAACGAGGCAGGGCGGGCCGCCGAGCTCCTCCAGGCCCTCCAGGACGGCAAGACCGTGCTGGTCATCACCGACGCGGGCATGCCGGGCGTCTCCGACCCCGGCTACCGCCTCACCCACCTGGCGGTCGAGGCGGGGATCACCGTCACCTCACTGCCGGGGCCGTCGGCGGTGACCACCGCGCTGGCCGTCTCGGGGCTGCCCAGCGACCGCTTCTGCTTCGAGGGCTTCCCGCCGCGCAAGTCCGGTGAGCGCTCCCGCAGGCTCTCCGCCCTCGCGGAGGAGGAGCGCACCATGGTCTTCTTCGAGGCGCCGCACCGGCTGCGGGTCGCGCTGGCGGCGATGGCCGAGGCGTTCGGCGCCGACCGCCGGGCGGCGGTCTGCCGGGAGCTCACCAAGACGTATGAGGAGGTGCGGCGCGGCGGCCTCGGGGAGCTGGCCGAGTGGGCGGCCGGGGGCGTCAAGGGGGAGATCACGGTCGTCGTCGCGGGGTACGCCGGGCAGGCCCTGCCGCCGGTGATCGGGGACCTGGTCGAGGAGGTGGCGCGCCGGGAGGAGACCGGGGTGCCGAAGAAGCAGGCGATCATGGACGTGGCGAAGGCGGCGGGAATCCCCAAACGCGATCTTTATGACGCTGTCCATCGCAACTGATTTATCACCATAATTGCCCGAATGGGATTAATACGGGATCGCCTCTTGCCGCCCATGCAGGGAAGCGTGGCCTGGGGCTGGCTGGGACCGCTGCTGGTCGCGGTGTTCGGAGGGGTCCTGCGGTTCGTCAACCTCGGGCGGCCGCACGCGGTCGTGTTCGACGAGACGTACTACGCCAAGGACGCCTGGGCGATGATCCACCACGGGGTGGAGCGGGCCTCGCTCGGCACGGTGAAGGACCCGGTCGCCGACCGGATGATCATCGCGGGGAGGACCGACTTCCTGGTCAAGTGCTCGCCGCCGGAGGCCGATCCCTGCCCGCTCTACGTGGCCCACCCGCCGCTGGGCAAGTGGATGGTCGGCGTGGGCGAGCAGCTCTTCGGGATGACCCCTTTCGGGTGGCGGTTCGGCGCGGCGGTGGTCGGGGTGCTGTCGATCCTGATCCTGGCCCGGGTGGCGCGCCGGATGACCCGCTCGACCATGCTGGGCTGCCTCGCCGGGCTGCTCCTCGCGCTCGACGGGCTGCACCTCGTGCTGTCGCGCACGGCTCTGCTGGACATCTTCCTGATGTTCTGGGTGCTGGCCGGTTTCGCCTGCCTGGTCGTCGACCGCGACTGGGTGCGCGACCGCCTGGTGACCTGGTACGAGACCTCGCCGCTGAGCGACCAGGGCCCGGGGCTGGGGCTGCGGCCCTGGCGGATCGCGGCCGGGTTGTGCCTGGGCGCCGCCTGCGCGGTGAAGTGGTCGGGGGTGTTCTTCCTGGTCGCCTTCGCGGTGATGTCCCTGGCCTGGGACGCCGGGGCCCGCCGCGCGATCGGCCTGCACAGGCCGTACGTGGGGGCGCTGAACAGGGACCTGACCGGCGGCGTGCTGGCGCTGGGCCTGCTGCCCGTGGTCGTCTACGTCGTCTCCTGGGCCGGCTGGTTCGCCTCGCCGCTGGGCTGGGGCCGCAACTGGGCGCAGGCGACCTCGCAGGGTCCGGGGTTCTTCGTCTTCGACTCGCTCCGGTCCTGGCTGAGCTACCAGGTGCAGGTGCTCGGCTTCCACACCGGCCTGAGCAGCGGGCACACCTACCAGTCGGCCCCCTGGACCTGGCCCCTGCTGTCGCGCCCGGTGGCGTTCCACTACCCGGCGAACAAGACCGGGTGCGGCGCCGACAGCTGCGCCGAGGCGGTCCTCGGGGTCGGCACCCCGGTCATCTGGTACGGGGGCCTGGCCGCGCTCATCGCCATGGTCGCCTGGTACGTCTCCACCCGCGACTGGCGCGCCGGGACCGTGCTCCTCGGCTACGCCGCCGGATGGCTCCCCTGGTTCTACTACGCTCTCGCCGACAATCGCACCATGTACCTCTTCTACGCGATCACGATGCTCCCCTTCATGATCCTCGCGCTCACCCTGGCCGCCGGGCTGATCATCGGGCGGGCGGACGCCGCGCCCAACCGCAGGGCGGTGGGGGCCGCGGTCGTCGGGGCCTTCACGCTCCTCGCGCTGATCAACCTCGGGTGGCTCTACCCGGTGCTGGTCGCCGAGCTCATCCCGCACTCCGAGTGGTGGGCGCGGATGCTGTTCCGGAGCTGGGTGTGACGGGGTCGGGTGTGACCGGGTCGGGTGTGACGGGGTCGGGTGTGACGGGGTCGGGCGCGGCCGGAGCGGGCGGCGGCGCGGCGGGGCCGATCATGATCGGCCCGGTCGTGGCGTCGACGGGGTCGACGGTTCCGACGTCGTCGGGGGTGACGGCGGCGGGCGTGGCCGGGGCGGGCCTGGAGAACCCGTGGCGCAGCGAGATCGCCGCCGCCAGGCACGCCAGCGGCACCGCGGGCAGCAGGTAGCGGTAGTCGAACTCGGCCGTCGCCGCCGGGGCCAGGATGAGCCCGAACGAGGCCAGCCACGGCAGCAGCACCGGCCCGCCCAGCCTGCGCCAGCGCGCCGCGACCCCGCCCAGCCCGATCAGCAGCAGCACCCCGAGCACGATGCCGGGCAGCCGGACGATCCGCTGGTAGACCTGCAGGAAACCGGCCCACGGGTCGCTGACGTCGGTGCCGATCACGCGCGTCTTGCCCTGGATCGGCGCGGTCCGCAGGCCCGGGTCGTACTTCAGCGCGTCGGTGTCGGTGCTGCCCCGGTACGACGACCAGGCGGGCAGGACCTTGGTCTCCGGCAGGAACTCGTACTGCCGGTAGGTGTTGAAGTCGGGGAAGCGCGGCCTCCCCCAGTGGAAGGCGCGGAAGAAGTCACCGGCCACGAGGCCGAGATAGTCGAGCGGCTGGGACAGGATGGCCCGCTGGGCGAACGACCCGGCCGTCTTGTTCGTCTCGGGGGTGAACGTGCTGCCCACCCCGAAGGCGTGGAAGCGCTGGCCGTTCTGCGCCCACCAGAGGTATTTCTGCCCGGAGAAGCCGCGCTGGCCCGGCGGCGCGCTGATGCACAGCAGCGCCAGCTCCAGCTCCTCCCGGGGGTCGATGTTCATCTTCCGGCAGTCGGCGAACAGCGCCGTCCGCATGTAGAGGATCGCGCCGTCGCTGTTGGTCATCGCGAAGTTGCCGTGCGCCGAGGCGAACCAGGCCATGTAGCCGACCACCGGGAGGGCGCACGCCGTGATCATCGCCGCGATCGTCTTCCAGGCCGTGCGCTTCACCATCAGGTAGATCACGACCAGCACGAGGATCGGCAGGCCGATCGACCGGGTGAGCGCGGTGAGGGCGAGCAGCAATCCGATCACCGCGCCGAGCCGCCAGGACATCCGCCGGTGCCAGAGCACCAGCGTGACCACCCCCACGACCAGCAGCATGAACATCGCGTCGGACATGATCAGGTGTTCGAGCTGGATCTGGTACGCGTCGAACAGCACCGGCAGCGCGGCCAGGGTCGCCCCCCAGCCGGGCAGCCGGAACCTGACGCGCAGCAGGGAGTAGACGAGCACCGCGACGCCCAGGCCCATCAGGTGCTGGACGAAGGCCACCAGGCCGAAGCTGTGCAGCGGCCTCAGCAGCAGGAGCAGAAAGGAGTAGCCGTTCGGCCGCAGGGCACTGGGCCGATCGGGGTTCACCGCCCCCGAGACGTACTCGTAGGAGTCGTTGAACCACTGGGCCGGGCCGTACCCGAGCATGGTGATCACACGCAGCAGGAACGCCAGCGCGAGGGCGGCCACGAAGAGGCGATGCCGGTACAGGAACGCCCGCAGGCGAGTGCCCCGGGCGGGCGGAGGCGCGTCCGGGCGAGGGCGGTCGGCGGCGGTCACCATGCATTACAGGATGCCAGCCGTTTCGGGGAGTTGACCCGGGCAGGGGACTGTAGAGGGCATCATGGTGAGATTGGCTTGTGCAGTGAGTGAAGGGTTGAGACGTGGAACTGACCGTGGTCATGCCTTGCTTGAACGAGGCGGAGACCGTGGAGACCTGCGTACGCAAGGCGCTCGCCTGCATGCGGGAGCACGGGATCGACGGGGAAGTCCTGATCGCCGACAACGGCAGCACGGACGGCTCGCAGCAACTCGCACGCGAGGCCGGGGCCCGGGTGGTGCACGTCGACGCCAAGGGCTACGGCAACGCCCTGATGGGTGGCATCCGCGCGGCGCGCGGCCGCTACGTGATCATGGGCGACGCGGACGACTCCTACGACTTCACGGCGCTGCTGCCGTTCGTCGAGCAGCTCCGTGACGGCGCCGACCTGGTGATGGGCAACCGGTTCAAGGGCGGCATCGCGCCGGGCGCCATGCCCCCGCTGCACCGCTACCTGGGCAACCCGGTGCTCTCCTTCATCGGCCGCCTGTTCTTCCCCAGCGCGATCGGCGACTTCCACTGCGGCCTGCGCGGCTTCCGGCGCGACTCCATCCTCAAGCTCGGCCTGCAGACCGGCGGCATGGAGTTCGCCAGCGAGATGGTGGTCCGCTCGACCCTGTCCGGGCTGGACGTGCGCGAGGTGCCCACCACGCTCTCGCCCGACGGCCGCTCCCGCCCGCCGCACCTGCGCTCCTGGCGCGACGGCTGGCGCCACCTGCGCTTCCTGATGCTCTACAGCCCGCGCTGGCTGTTCTTCATCCCCGGCCTGGTCCTGATGACCCTCGGCCTGGTCGCGGGCGCCGCCCTCACCTTCGGCCCCGTCTACATCGGCAAGCTCGCCTTCGACGTCGACACCCTGGTCGGCGCCTCGGCCATGGTGGTGATCGGCTTCCAGGCGTCGCTGTTCGCCCTGTTCACCAAGGTGTACGCCGCCGAGGAGGGCTTCCTGCCCGAAGACCGGAGGGTGCGCAAGCTCGTCGACATCGTGAGCCTGGAGAAGGGCCTGATCGTCGGCGGACTGCTCGCCCTGGGCGGCCTGGGCGGCCTGGTCGCCTCCCTGGTCCACTGGCAGACGCGCAGTTTCGGCCCGCTGATCCCGTCGGAGTCGCTGCGCATCGTCGTGCCCTCGGCCACCGCGCTGATCGTGAGCTTCCAGACGATCTTCGCGGCGCTGTTCATCAGCATCCTCGGCATCCGCCGTACCAAGGAGACGCCCATCGACGTGGCCGCCTCCGCCGCGGAGGAGGCCGCCGAGGCCGTCAGCCGCGCCGCGGCGGGCGACCCGGCGGACGTCCCCGCCGACGGCGTCACTCCGGCGGCCCCGAGGCTGCCGTAGCGTCACCGGCGCCGCGGTGACCGCGAGTGTCGCGGCGGCGCCGGGGAAAGCTCCCGGAAAGTCGGGGGCCGCGGAGAACCACGACAGCACCAAGGCCCGAGGCCGCGTCCCTTAGGCTTGCACCATGTCCCAGCACATCCTGACCGCGGTCGCCTGGCCATATGCCAACGGCCCCCGCCACATCGGGCACGTCTCCGGATTCGGCGTGCCGTCCGACGTCTTCAGCCGCTACCAGCGGATGGCGGGCAACAAGGTCCTCATGGTGAGCGGGACCGACGAGCACGGCACCCCGATCCAGGTCCAGGCCGACAAGGAGGGCCTCACCGCCCGCGAGCTCGCCGACCGCTACAACAGAGTGATCGTCGAGGACCTCCAGGCGCTGGGGCTCTCCTACGACCTGTTCACCCGGACCACCACGGAAAACCACTACGCGGTCACCCAGGAGATCTTCAAGGGACTCCACGCCAACGGCTATATCTTCCCCCAGACCACGATGGGCGCCATCTCGCCCTCCACCGGGCGCACCCTGCCCGACCGCTACATCGAGGGCACCTGCCCGATCTGCGGCTACGAGAGCGCCCGCGGCGACCAGTGCGACAACTGCGGCAACCAGCTCGACCCGATCCAGCTGATCGACCCGGTGAGCAAGGTCAACGGCGAGACCCCGATCTTCGTGGAGACCGAGCACTTCATGCTCGACCTGCCCGCGTTCGCCGAGGTCCTGGCGTCGTGGCTGTCCTCCAAGGAGGGCGACTGGCGGCCCAACGTGCTGAAGTTCGCCCTCAACATGCTCGGCGACATGCACCCCCGCGCGATCAGCCGCGACCTCGACTGGGGCGTGCCGATCCCGCTGGAGGGCTGGAGCGACCAGGCCAACAAGCGGCTCTACGTCTGGTTCGACGCGGTCATCGGCTATCTCAGCGCCTCCATCGAGTGGGCCCGCCGCTCCGGCGACCCCGAGGCCTGGCGCCAGTGGTGGCAGGACCCCGAGGCCCTCGGCTACTACTTCATGGGCAAGGACAACATCGTCTTCCACGCGGAGATCTGGCCGGCGATGCTGCTCGGCTACAACGGCCAGGGTGCCCGTGACGGCGAGCCGGGCTCCCTCGGCGCGCTGAACCTGCCCTCCGAGGTCGTCTCCAGCGAGTTCCTGACCATGGAGGGGCGCAAGTTCTCCTCCTCGCGCTCGGTGGTCATCTACGTGCGCGACTTCCTGGAGCGCTACGACGCCGACGCGCTGCGCTACTACATCGCCGTGGCGGGCCCGGAGAACCAGGACACCGACTTCACCTGGTCGGAGTTCCTCAACCGCAACAACGGCGAGCTGGTCGCGGCCTGGGGCAACCTGGTGAACCGCTCGATCTCGATGGCCGCCAAGAACTTCGGGGTCATCCCCGAGGCGGGCGAGCTCAGCGACGCCGACCGCGCGATGCTGGAGCGCAGCCGGGCGGCCTTCCCGAAGGTCGCCGCCGAGTTCCAGCACTGCCGCTTCAAGAACGCGACGAACGAGGCGTTCGAGGTCATCCGCGAGGCCAACCGCTACCTGGCCGAGCAGGAGCCCTGGAAGATCAAGGACGACCCCGCGCGGGTGAAGACCATCCTGCACGTCGCCCTCCAGGTCGTCGACGACGCCAAGACGCTGCTCACCCCGGTCCTCCCCAACTCCTCCAACAAGATCTACGCGATGCTCGGCGGCACCGGCGTCTGGTCGGGCATGCCGGAGATCCAGGAGGTCACCGACGACGACGGCAGGACGTACCCGATCATCACCGGCTCCTACGACGGCGCCGCGCGCTGGGAGTCGTCCCCGATCCGGGTGGGTTCCCCGCTCGCCCCGCCGACCCCGCTGTTCGTGAAGCTCGACCCGAAGATCGTCGAGGAGGAGCTGGCCCGTTTGGGCGAGTAGGACGGGCTCTCGCGGCCCGCGGCCTGCCTCCGGCTTTCCGAGACTCGTAAACCGCGACCCACGACCCACGCTCAGGGCTCTCCACGAGTCATGGCCCGCGACCCGCGACCAGGGTTCTCCATGAGTCGTGGCCCGCGACCAGGGCTCTCGCGGCCCGCGCCCGGCACCGGGCGCGGGCCGCACCGGCTTCTCGGTAGGTTGGACGCCGTGAGCACGCCGAAGCTTCCCGACGCACCCAGGCCTCTGCCGGCAGAGGTGTTCGACAGCCACTGCCACCTCGACATCATGGTGGGCAACCGCCAGGCGTCCTCGGGTGATCCGGTCGCCCAGGCCGCGCAGGCGGCCCGGACGAGCGTCGAGGGCATTCTCGACGAGGCCCGCGCCGTCGGCGTGACGCGGCTCGTCACGATCGGCTACGACCTGCCGTCCTCCCGCTGGAACGCCGAGACGGCCGCCCTGCACGCGGACGTCTACGCCGGGGTGGCCATCCACCCCAACGAGGCGCACGCCTCGACGCCGGAGACCCTCGCCGAGATCGAACGGCTGGCCGGACTGCCGCACGTCAGGGCGGTGGGGGAGACCGGTCTCGACTACTACCGCGACTGGGCGTCGAAGGAGGACCAGCACGCCAGCTTCCGCGCGCACATCGAGATCGCCAAGCGGACCGGCAAGGCCCTGGTGATCCACGACCGCGAGGCCCACGACGACGTGCTGCGCGTGCTGGCCGAGGAGGGCGCCCCCGAGGTCGTGGTGTTTCACAGCTTCTCCGGCGACGCCGAGATGGCGAAGCGGTGTGTCGCCGCCGGATACTTCATGTCGTTCTCCGGCCCGGTCACCTACAAGAACGCCGCCTACCTCCGCGAGGCCGCGCGGGTCGCGCCGAGGGAGCTGATCCTCGTCGAGACCGACGCGCCCTACCTGCCGCCCACCCCCCACCGGGGCAAGCCCAACGCGCCCTATCTCATCCCGCTCACGCTGCGCTGCCTCGCCGAGGTCAAGGCGGCCGACCTCA
This sequence comes from Streptosporangium sp. NPDC002524, assembly GCF_040295985.1. Classification (NCBI taxonomy): domain Bacteria; kingdom Bacillati; phylum Actinomycetota; class Actinomycetes; order Streptosporangiales; family Streptosporangiaceae; genus Streptosporangium; species Streptosporangium sp. NPDC002524. The sequence goes on from NZ_JBEOWK010000008.1 coordinate 387,101, forward strand.
CCGACCTGGCCACCGCCATCAGCGCCAACGGGGAGACCGTCTTCGGTTCCTGGTGAGGGGCGCCGGGTTCCGGGCCTCTCGTACCAGCTGGCCGGATCTCATGCGCTCCCGGCCCACGACGAGCCCCGAACCCGCGCGGCCTCGCCTCGCGGCGGGACCCGAACCGGAAAGCCCGGCCCGGCTCGGTCCTGTCATGGGCCCGAACCCGGGAGCCCGGCCCACGACAACACCGAGCCGGGAGCCCCGGCTCACGACAGGACCGAGCCGGGAATGCCCGCGCACGACGGGACCGAGTCGGAAATGCCTGCGCACGACAACACCGAGCCGGAAATGCCTGCGCACGACAGGACCGAACCCGGGAGTCCCGGCGCACGACAACACCGAGCCGGAAATGCCTGCGCACGACAGGACCGAACCCGGGAGTCCCGGCGCACGACGGGACCCGAAGCCGGGAGGCTCAGCCCACGGCGGACCCGAAGTCGGCAGAGGCGGCGTCTTCGAGGGCGGGGATCTTCCCGGTGCCCGGTGAGAGCGGGATGCCCTGGGGGTCGTTGCGGCCCAGCAGGACGACCGCTCCGGCGCCTCCCCTGTCGGGCGCTCCGACGACCAGCCGGTTGCCGCTGAACCCGACCGACCAGCCGAAGTGGTCGCCCGCCTCGCTCTGGGCGACCAGCGTGCTCGTCGCCTGCTCGCCCAGCGTGACCAGCCGCACGCCGCCCTGCCCGCCGGTGCCGTCGAAGGGCACGCCCACGGCGAGCCTGACCTCTCCCGCGCCCTCGCCGGTGAAGGCCAGCGAGAATCCGTAGCCCTCGCCCTCGGCCCCTTCCGCGCCCTGGTGGAGGGTGGCGAGAGGGCTGACCTCCCGGTCGCCGGAGGACTGGAACAGCTGGACGAGGCCGGAATCCTTCACCTCGCCGCCGTCGCCGAGCGGGGCGCCCACCGCGAGGTAACCGATGCCGCCCTGCTCGGTGTAGGCCATCGAGTAGCCGAACCGGTCGCCCTCCTCGGACCTGGCCACCTCACGAAGGTCCCACTTCCTGCTCGCGTACTCGTCCTTGGGCTCGCGCACGTCGTAGACGACCGCGATCGACCCCGAGTCGGACTTGCCCGAGTCGACCTGGCGGCCCGCGCCGTCGTCGTTCTCGTACGGCACCCCGACCGCGAGATCCGGCTCGTCCGCGCCGCCACCGAACCTGCCGATCGCCAGCGACCAGCCGAACATGTCGCCGACCTCGCCGTTGCCCGACACGCCCTCGGTCTCCTGGGAGATCCGCCGTCCCGTCCCGTGCCGGGCGCCGGGGTGTCGAAGAGGTAGACGGCGCCGGAGTCGGCCGTGCCGTCGGCGTCCTCGTGCGGGGCTCCGACCGCCACCAGCGTCCCGCCCGAGGTCAGGGACCAGCCGAAGTGCGCGTCGGCCTCCGGCTCCGGGGCGGCCAGGCGGGCCGTCCTGCCCCCGGGGCCGCCGTACACCACGTAGACCGCGCCCGCGTCCGCGAGGCCCGCCACGTCCGCGTACGGGGCGCCGACGAGCAGGTCCGCGCAGCCGTCGCCGTCGACCTCGGCCAGCCGTACCGACCACCCGAAGGCGTCCCCCGCCTTCGTCTCGGGTACGGTCACGGCCTTCCCGCTCTCTCCCCGCCCGAACAGCACGTGGACGGCTCCCGCGCCGGTCAGCCCCCCGGGGTTGGCGAAGGGGTCGCCGACCGCGGAGTCCTCCAGGCCGTCGCCGTCGAAGTCGCTCACACCCGCCCCGGCGCAGTCGGCGGACGAGGCGGCGAAAGCAGTGCTGGTCGAGGAGCCGGTCGAGGTACCGGATGTGGCCGCGAGGGCCCCGGCGGGCGCGGTGAGCGCTTCGGCGGCCCCGGCTTCGGCGGCCCCGGTGGAGGAGAGCGCGATCGCGGCGGTCGCGGCGACGGAGAGCAGCAGCCTCACGACAGCCTCACCTCGATCGTCCTGCCTTCCTTGATCAGTACGCCGGTCAGCTTGGCGGGCCTGCGGGCCGGGGGCAGGTCGAAGACCAGGACGGCCTCCACCTTCGTGCCCGGGGGGAGGGCGGCGGGCAGGCCCGTCGACACCCGCTCGGGGGTGTGCGCCGAGCCGCGGTCGTCGGTCAGGGTGATCGCGGCGGTGTCACCGAGCTGGACCGACTCGCCACCGGTGTTGATCAGCGTCAGCGGGACCGCGCAGAACCGGCCCTTCGCCGGGGTGGCGTTCCCGTAGGAGGTGAGCCCGCAGGCCGGGGTGCGCGGGACGATCAGCTGGGGGTCCGCGAGAAAGGAGCCGGTCGCGATCTTGCGGCCCACGTCGCCGGCGCCGGTACCGGCGAGGTCGCCGGTCTGCCCGGGGGCGCCGGTGGTGCCCGTCCGAGCCTGGCCGCCCGTGTCCCCGCCGGGGATGTTCATCAGGACGACGACCGTGACGACGAGCGCCGCGAGCACGGCCAGCCCGGCGAACAGCCAGCGCCGCCGGGGCGCCGAGCCCTTCGCGTCCGGCGTGGCCGATCCCGGCGGGACCTGGAAGCCGGTCGGGGGCAGCGTGGGTACCTGACCCGGCGCCTGGCTCTGTGCGTGGCCTCGTGCCTGGCCCTGCCCCGGCTCCTGCCCCGGCCCCCGGCCCGCGTCCGGGCCCGGTGCGACGCCCGCCGCCCGGCCGGACGGCGGGGCCTGGAAGGGGGGCGTGAACGGGCGCGACGGCGAGGTCGCGGGCTCGGCCCGCATGGGGTACGGGAGCGGATTCGGCGGCGGGGTCCACTCGGGCGCCGTCGAAGAACCCCACGACCCAGAAGACCCCGACGACCCAGGCGGCCCGGAGGATCCCGGCGGCCCGGACGGCGAGGTCGGCGAGGTCGGGGAGGCGGGCAGGGTCGGAGAGGCCGACGCCGCCCGGGACCCGGAGGCCGGAGGCATCGTGGACGGCCCGGACGGCCCGGACGGCGAGGTCGCGGAGGCCGCCGAGGTCGAGGAGGGCGCCGTGACTCCCGGGGTCTCCGGGGGCGCGGGCGCGAAGGCCGCCCCGGCGGCGGACGAGGCCGGTACGGAGGGCGCGTCCGCCGGGTCCCTGACCGGGATCGACCGGGGGATCGATCCCGGGATGGGCGTCGGTGCCGTGGCCGGGTCGGTGAACCCCGCCTCCAGGTTCAGCGCGCTGAGGGTCTGGGTCGAGTCGGGCTCCACGTTGGCGGGCGGCTCCCACGACTCGCTCAGCATGTCCGTGGCGATCAGCGTGGGCGGGTCGGCCCGGACGGGAACCGGGACGGCCGGGGCCGCGATCCCGCCGCCGACCAGGGCGATCAGCAGGTCCTGGGCGCTGGGCCGCTGGTAGGGGTCCATCTCGGTCGCGCGGCGGACCAGGTCGTTCAGCGGAGCGGGAAGCGCGCCCAGGTCGGGCGGGGTGGTGAGCAGCCGGGTGGCCATGGTCATCATGTCGCCCCGCCCGTAGGGGTGGCGGCCGTTGCCCGCGTACGCGACCATGCAGCCCCAGGCGAAGACGTCGGCGGCCGGGGTGATCTCCAGGCCGCGCACCTGCTCGGGGGCCCACCAGCCGGGGCTGCCGAGCACCTCGCCCGAGCGGGTGAAGCTGTGCGTGGAGTCGAGGGCCCTGGCGATGCCGAAGTCGATCACGCGGGGGCCCGACATGGACAGGATCACGTTGGCGGGCTTGAGGTCCCGGTGCACCAGCCCGGCGACGTGGATCGCGGCCAGCGCCGCCGCGACCCCCAGGGCCACGCCGTGCAGGGTGCCCTGCTCCAGGGCGCCGTGCTCGATGATCTGGCGGGACAGCGGCGTGCCCGCGATGTACTCGGTGACCATGTACGGCCGCCCGTTGTCGTCGTTGCCGTTGTCCAGCACCTGCGCGGTGCAGAACGAGGCCACCCGCCGGGCGTTCTCGACCTCCGTGTGGAACCGCGCCGCGAAGCCCTCCTCGATCGCGAACTCCGCCTTCACCACCTTGAGCGCGACCGGCCTCCCCGTCGGCGCCAGCGCCAGGTAGACGGTTCCCATCCCGCCCTCGCCGAGACGTCCGAGCAGGCGATAACTCCCGATCTGCTCGGGGTCGGCGGGTCGCAGCCCCTCGACACCGGGCTGGTTCACGTCCTCTTCACCGGGAAGATTCCCTTTCTCACCGTTGGGCCCCCGTACGGCAACGTTATCCACAACGGAACCCCTCGCGCTTCATCGAGCGTCTTTGCATCGTCTTCGGTGCGGGAAACTGGTCGGATGGCATGGGAGAGCAACCTTGGGTGATCGAGGCAGACGAGTCGAAGACCACGGCGGACCGGTGGATGCCGGGTTTCAGCCGCCGTGCGGAGAACCAGCATGAGCCTTCTTGGTCCGGCGGAAATACGTATTTTGGCGAACAAGCTCAACATTCGTCCCACGAAAAAGCTCGGCCAGAACTTCGTGATCGACGGGGGCACGGTCCGCAAGATCGTGCGGGTGGCCGGGCTTGAGCCCGGCGACGTCGTCATCGAGGTCGGCCCCGGATTGGGGTCGCTCACGCTCGCGCTGCTTCCCGAGGTCCGCGGCGTGATCGCCGTGGAGATCGACCCCGTCCTCGCCGCCCAGCTCCCGCTGACCGTCGCCGAGCACGCCCCCGAGTTCGCCGACCGCCTCACCGTGGTGCTCGCCGACGCCATGCGCGTGCTGCCCGCGGACCTGCCGCAGGAGAGGCCGACCGCGCTGGTCGCGAACCTCCCCTACAACGTGTCCGTGCCGGTGGTGCTGCACCTGCTGGAGACGCAGCCGTCGCTGGACAAGGTCCTGATCATGGTGCAGGCCGAGGTCGCCGACCGGCTGGCCGCCGCCCCCGGCTCCAAGGTGTACGGCATCCCCTCGGTCAAGGCCGCCTGGTACGCCGACGTCCGCCGCGCAGGTCCCGTCGGCCGTACGGTCTTCTGGCCGGTTCCCAACGTCGACTCGGGCCTGGTCGCGATGGTCCGGCGCGAACCGCCCACGACCGTCGCCACCCGCGAGGAGGTCTTCGCGGTGGTGGACGCCGCCTTCGCCCAGCGCCGCAAGACCCTCCGCGCGGCCCTCGCCTCCTGGGCGGGCACGGCCCCGGCGGCCGAGCGGGCGCTGCGGGCCGCGGGGATCGACCCCTCCGAGCGCGGCGAGCAGCTCACCGTCGAGGACTTCGCGCGAATCGCCGAGCACCGTGCGGCGGAGGGCGCGGCGGAGAGCGGTGTGGCGTGATTCGCAGGCCGGTTTGTGTGCGCGGTGGAGGGATCCCGTTACGATCTGACGTCGTGACCAGTGAGCGAGCCCCGATGAGGGACGCATGAACTCCGTGACCGTCCGCGTGCCCGCGAAGGTGAACCTGCAGCTCGCCGTCGGGCCGCTGCGGGACGACGGCTACCACGACCTCGTCAACGTCTTCCACGCCGTCTCGATCTTCGACGAGGTCACGGCCACCGCGGAGACCGGGATGAGCGTCCGGGTGGAGGGCGAGTCCGCCGACCAGGTGCCCGGCGACCACGACAACCTCGCGATCAAGGCCGCCCTCGCGCTGGCCGGGCACGCGGGCCGCTCGTACGGCGTGAACCTGCTCATCCGCAAGTCGATCCCGGTGGCGGGCGGCATGGCGGGCGGCAGCGCCGACGCCGCCGCGGCCCTGGTCGCCTGCAACGAGCTGTGGGGCCTCGGCCTGCCGCTGGAGGACCTGATGGAGATCGCCGCCGACCTCGGCAGCGACGTCCCGTTCGCGCTGCTCGGCGGTACGGCCGTCGGCACCGGCAGGGGCGAGCGGCTCACCCCGCTGGACGTCGCGGGCACCTTCCACTGGGTGTTCGCGCTCGCCGACGGCGGCCTGTCCACGGCCACGGTCTACGCCGAGTGCGACCGCCTCCGCCAGGCGACCGGCGAGCGGGTCGCCTGGCCCCAGGCCGCCGAGCCACTGCTGGCCGCGCTCCGCGAGGGGAACGCGGAGATCCTCGGCACCGAGCTGCGCAACGACCTGCAGCCCGCAGCCGTGATGCTGCGCGGCTCCCTGGCCCGCACCCTGGACGCCGGCCGCGAGCACGGCGCCCTCGGCTCGCTGGTCTCCGGCTCCGGGCCCACCTGCGCCTTCCTCGCCCGCTCCGAGGCCCACGCGGGCGAGCTGGCCGCCTCCCTGAAGGACGCCGGGGTGGCCCGCGACGTCATCACCGCGCACGGCCCCGTCCCCGGCCCCGTGATCGTGTAGCCGTTCCCGCTCCCGTCAGGGACGTTTCCCCGGTGGGTGTTTCCGGTGAGGGCTCAGGAGAGGGCTGTTTTCCCCGGCCGAGTCGCGGGAGGGAGCCGTTCCCGGCGAAGGCCTCGCGGGTGGCGGTCGTTTCGGGAGGCGGGCCGCGCGGGCCGTTTACGGCGGGGGCGCGGGTGGCGGTCGTTTCCGGGGTGGGTCGCGCGGGCCGGGGCGTTCCCGGTGGGGGAGCGCGCCGGTCGGGAGCGGATACGCTTGTGTGGCGATGAATCTGGTCAATCTTGAGTCGGTCTCCCACTCCTACGGTCCCAAGCCCCTGCTCCGCGACGTCTCCCTCGGCATCGAGGTGGGCGACCGCATCGGCGTGGTCGGTCGCAACGGCGGCGGCAAGACCACCCTCATCTCGGTGCTGGCCGGCGACCTCAAGCCGAACACCGGACGGGTCACCCACAACCGGGGGCTCCAGGTGGGCTCGCTGTCACAGGGCGACGATCTCGATCCGGCGCGCTCGGTGAGCGAGATCGTCCTCGGTGACAGGTCCGAGCACGAGTGGGCGGGCGACGCGGGCATCCGCGAGATCCTCGCCAGCCTGCTCGGCGACATCGACCTGACGGCGCTCGCCGGAAGCCTCTCGGGCGGTGAGCGGCGCCGTACGGCCCTGGCCAAGCTGCTCATCGACGAGCACGACCTGATCATCCTGGACGAGCCCACCAACCACCTCGACATCGAGGCCATCGACTGGCTCGCCAGGCACCTGGCCGGCCGCAGGACCGCGCTGGTGGTCGTGACCCACGACCGGTGGTTCCTGGACGCGGTCTCCACCAGGACGTGGGAGGTCGTGGACGGCTCGGTCGAGCGCTACGAGGGCGGATACGCCGCGTACGTGCTCGCCAAGGCCGAGCGCGCCCGGGTCGCGGCCTCCACCGAGGCCCGCCGCCAGAACCTGATGCGCAAGGAGATCGCCTGGCTCCGCCGGGGCCCGCCCGCGCGCACGTCCAAGCCCAAGTTCCGCATCGACGCCGCCCAGGCGCTCATCGCCGACGAGCCGCCCGCGAGGGAGAGCGTCGAGCTGGTCAAGTTCGCCGCCGCCCGGCTGGGCCGCACGGTCTACGACCTGGAGGACGTCACCCTGCACGCCGGGGGACCCGGTCAGGGGCCGATGGTCCTCGACCGCTCGACCTGGCAGTTCGGCCCCGGCGACCGGGTCGGCCTGATCGGCGTGAACGGGTCGGGCAAGTCCTCGCTGCTCCGCCTGCTCGCCGGTACGGTGCACCCCGACTCGGGCAGGCTCGTACGCGGCAAGACGGTCCGCCTCGCGCACCTGTCGCAGGAGCTGGGCGAGCTCGACCCGGAGCGCCGGGTGCTGGAGACCGTCGAGGAGGTCCGCAAGTTCATCCAGGTCGGCAAGAAGGAGTGGACCGCCTCCCAGCTGCTGGAGCGCCTCGGCTTCAAGGGCGACGCGCAGTGGAAGGTCGTCGGCGACCTCTCCGGCGGCGAGCGGCGCCGCCTGCAGCTGCTCCGCCTCCTCATGGACGACCCCAACGTGCTGCTGCTCGACGAGCCGACCAACGACCTCGACATCGAGACGCTCAACGAGCTGGAGGACCTGCTCGACGGCTGGCCGGGCACGCTGATCCTGGTGAGCCACGACCGCTACTTCCTGGAGCGGGTCACCGACAGGACCGTCGCGCTGCTCGGCGACCGCAAGCTGTCGATGCTCCCCGGCGGTGTCGACGAATACCTCGCCCGCCGCGCCTCGGGGGCGGCCCTGTCCGCGCGGGCGGCGTCCGGCGCGGTGTCCGGTACGGCCTCGGCGACCTCGTCCACCGGCGCGAAGGAGACGGCCCCCGGGCTGTCCGCGAAGGACGAGCGCGACCTCCGCAAGGAGCTCTCCCGGATGGAGCGCCAGCTCGACAAGCTGAGCGGCCGGGAGGCGAAGCTGCACGCGTCGATGGCCGACGCAGCCGCCGACTACGAGCGGCTGGCCTCGCTCGACGCGCAGCTGAAGGAGATCCTCGCGGAGAAGGAGTCGATCGAGGGCGAGTGGCTGGAGCTGGCCGACCGCCTGGGCGAGTGAGCCCGGGGTTCGTCCCGAAGCGGGGAAGGCCCGGGTTTGGATCTTCCTCGGAGGGCATGAAGGGTCAGCGCACTCCGGTGTCGGTGGCGTCAAAAGGGACAAGTAGCGTGCGCAGCAGGTCCGAAAGGGCCTGCTGTTCGCGTTTTCCCAGGCCCGACAGGAGATCGCGCTCGCGGCGCAGCAGGTCGGCGAAGGCGCCGTCCACGCGCGTCCGCCCGGCGTCGGTCAGGGAGACCAGGACGCCGCGCCGGTCCTCGGGGTCGGGGCGCCGTCTCACCAGCCCGGCCGCGGCCAGCCGGTCGATCCGGTTGGTCATCGTCCCCGAGGTCACCAGCGTCGCGCGGAGCAGCGCCCCCGGGCTCATCTCGTACGGCTCCCCGGCCCGGCGCAGGGCGGTGAGCACGTCGAACTCCCAGGTCTCCAGGCCGTGCTCGGCGAAGGAGGCCCGGCGGGCGCGGTCGAGGTGGCGGGCCAGCCGGGAGACCCGGCTGAGCACCTGGAGCGGCTCCACGTCGAGGTCGGGGCGTTCCTGACGCCAGGCGGCGACGAGCAGGTCGACCTCGTCCCTGCCGAGGTCCCTGCCGGAGTGCCTGCCGACGTCCTTGCCGGGGTCCTTGGAGGGGTCCCTGCCGGAGTTCCCGCCGAGGTCCCTGCCGGAGTGCCTGCCGACGTCCATGCCGGGGTCCTTGGAAGGGTCCCTGTCGAGGTCCTTGCCGGAGTCCCTGCGGGGGTCCCCGTCGGGGCCCCTGCCGGGCGCGCCGGCCGCGACGGGCTCGTCCTTCGCGGCGGACGGACGCCCGGGGCCGTGGTCCGCGTGGTGCAGGGTCATGGCGCGAGTCTATCTGTCTTGACATCGAGATATCTCGCCGGATATCACTTGTCTTGATGTCAAGAGATATGTGGGATCCCCTGGTCTACGGCCGCTACGCCGACGAGCGCTCGCGGCCATTCTTCGATCTTGTTTCCAGGATAGCCGCGGAGCGCCCCGGCCACGTTGTCGACGCGGGCTGCGGCACCGGCGAGCTCACCGCCGAGCTCGCCCGGCGGTGGCCCGGCGCCCGCGTCCACGGGTTCGACTCCTCGCCCGCCATGGTCGAGAAGGCCCCCGCGGGCGGCTCGCTGACCTTCTCCGTCGACGACGTCACGCGGTGGCGTCCCGAGCGGCCGGTCGACGTGATCGTGTCCAACGCCGTCCTGCAGTGGGTGCCCGGGCACCGCGAGCTGCTGCCGCGCTGGGTGGAGACCCTCGCCCCCGGCGGCTGGCTCGCCTTCCAGGTCCCGGGCAACTTCGACGCCCCCAGCCACGCCCTGGTCCGCGAGCTGTGCCGGACGGCGTGGCGCGACCGGCTCGGCGATCTCGTCCGTCCCTCCCCGGTCGACGACCTGGCCGCGTACCTCGGCCTGCTCACCGGCCTGGGCTGCCGGGTGGACGCGTGGGAGACCACCTACCTGCACGTCCTGCCCGGTGACGACGCCGTGCTCGCCTGGATCACCGGCACCGCCCTGCGTCCCGTGCTCGACCGCCTGGAGCCCGCCGAGGCCACCGCCTTCCTCGCCGACTGCGCCGCGCTGCTCCGCGAGGCCTACCCGCGCGGGCCGTACGGCACGGTCTTCCCCTTCCGCAGGATCTTCGTGGTCGCCCGGAGATGACCCGGAACCCCGGCGAAAGGGGACTCACGTCACGGTGTGACCGTCCATGGCCGCCCGGTACGCCTCCAGCCGGTCGGCCAGCTCCCCGGGGCGGCTGAGGGCGATGCCGTGGCCTCCGCCGATCTCGTCGGGGACGGTTCCCAGCCGTTCCCCGACGACGCGGCGCATGAACCCGGCGGGGAAGAAGCGGTCGTCGCGGCACAGCAGGAATCTCGTCGGCACGGACGGCCAGGCGTCGAGCGGCCACGGCTCGGCGAACGGGGTGGCGGACTGCCCTCGGCCCCTCCTCAGCGCCTCCGCCGCCAGCTCGGGCGGGACGTCGTGGAGGAACAGGGCGATGTCGTCGTCCGGCGCCCGGCCGTCGCGTTCGTCCTGCTCGCGCCTCGCCGCCTCCCAGCCGGTGTTCGCCCACCAGGCGCCGGGCGGTTCGCCCGGTGACGGGATCATCGCCGTCAGCAGCACCAGGAGGCCGACCGGCACCCGCTCGCACACCAGCGGCGCGGTGAACCCGCCGAAGGACTGGGCGACCAGGACGAGGTCGCCACGGTCACCGATGGCGTCGACCACCGCGTCGGCGTACTCGGAGAGCCCGGCCGAGTCGTCGTCGCACGGCAGGTCGGGCGTGACCACGTCATGGCCGCGCGCCCGGAGCTCGGCGGCGAGGAGGTGCCAGTACCAGGAGTCGGACGCGGCACCGGGGATCAGTACGTAGGTGGTCATGTCCGGTATTCCTTCCGAGGTGGGCGGGGGTCCGGACCGGCCGTCACAACCGGCCCCGGCGCTCGAAGTCCTCCGCGCCGGCGCCCCCGGGCATCCGGGTCGTGAAGTCGAGGACCCCGACCCAGGCCGGACGGACGGCGATGCGGGCCATCCTCGTACCGGGATGATCCACCGCCGACACGTTGGCGGCGCCCTGCTCGGCCCCGGCGTAACGGTGCTGGGCGAGCGCGTACTCCGGCACGATCCCCTCGACGTCGGTGACCGACGCCCGGCCGCGGACGAGGAGCACCTCGGGCGGCGTGGACGCGGCGTCGATGGTGATGGCGACGTCGGGCCTCGCCCGCAGGGCGGCGATCTTACGCGCCCCGGCGAACGTGGACATGACGACCTCGGTGCCCGTCCAGTGGAACAACATCGGGAACACGCGCGGGGTGCCGTCCGCCGCCACGTACGCCAGCCGCGCCAGTTCCTTCGAGGCGAGCAGGCGCCGCGCCACCTCACTGCCCAGCAGGCGGACGTCCCCCTGCGGCAGCGCCATCACGTCCTCGCGGTCGTCGATCACCATCGGGCTCGCTCCTCGTCGTCTCGACCCCGCCTGCCGGGGTCGTACGTGTTGAGACGGCGAGGCGCCGGAAAAGGGGTCACCGGCCGGGCGCGGGGCCGGCCGGTGGTCAGGACAACGTCGACGGCAGCCCGAACGCGGGGAACAGGCGCGGCTCGAAGACGGTGATCTCGACGATCCTCCCGCCCCCGGTCCGCAGCACGTTGAGCACCTGGGGCCGGTACGCGGAGTCTCCCGGCAGCCGGACGTACCCCGCCACCGCCGGCTGCCGGTTCGCCCGGGTGGGCACGCTCCGCCATTCTCCCCGGTACAGCGGCGAGTCCGGCCCGAAGGCGTGTGCGGAGAAGGCCTCGACCGCCTCGCGACCGGAGAACCAGAACGGACGCGGCGGCATCGTCATCCGCACGTCCTCGCTCAGCAGCTCCGCGAGCGCGGCCGTGTCGGCCCGCTCGTGGGCGTCCATGAAGCGCCGCAGCAACTCCCGCTCGCGCGCGGTCGGGGCCGCCGGCGGCGACCATTCCAGCCGGTGTTCCGGAAGGTGCGTCCTCAGGGTCGATCGTGCCCGCTTCAGGGCGCTCTTGACCGAGTCGACGCTCGTCCCGAGCAGCACGGCGGTCTCCCCGGCGGGCCAGCCGAGCACGTCTCGCAGGATCAGCGCCGCCCGCTGCCCCGGGGGCAGGTGCTGGAGGGCGACGAGGAACGCCAGCTCGATGGTCTCCTTGCCCACCACGGCGGCGTCCGGTTCCGTCTCCCCGGACGCCGCAGGCTCCAGCAGCCGATCCGGGTACGGCTGCAACCACCGGACCTCGGCCGGCGGCGGCACCGCGTACGCGTCCTGTGCCTGTCCGGTCTCACGCGGTCGCGGGCGGCGCGGGTGCCGGTCGAGGAAGTCGAGACACGCGTTCGTCGCGATCCGGTAGAGCCACGCGCGGTAGGTGGAGCGGCCCTGGAAGGTCTCGCGCCCGCGCCACGCCCGCAGGAACGTCTCCTGCACCAGGTCCTCCGACTCCTCGAACGAGCCGAGCATCCGGTAGCAGTGCACCTGGAGTTCCCGCCGGTGGCGTTCGACGAGTTCGGCGAACGCCGGTTCGTCGCCCGCCCGCGCGGCGGCGACGAGCGCGCCGTCCCCGGCTCCCGCCTCGCCCAATGATCCGCCTCCCGATCGTCGCGGCTGTCTCCGCTGTCGCCACTGCCGTCGCTGTCGCCGCTGTATCAGCCGTCTCCGCGACATGCTCGCCCCATTGGGACGGGCGAGCGGCGCGAAAAGTGTCAGCCCGCCCCGGGCGACGGTCCGGGAAGGCGCGATACCAGCCGGATTCTCGCCGAAACCGGAACCGGAACCCGAGCCGGAACCGGAGCCGGAGCCTGAACCGGAACCGGAGCCGGATCCGAGCCCGAGCCCGAGCCGGAATCGGACACGGGTCACGCCCGCCGGGCACCGGCCATCCTACGAACCCGTGGGCCGCGCGGTGGCCCGGGGGCAGCCGGAGCTGTTCGCCAGGCCCCGCCCCGAAGTGGCTTGAAGTGGCTTGATCCAGTGATGAACGGTGTGATTTGGTGTGATCCGGGCGGTACGCGGGCCGCGCTCACGGGGTGTCAGGCCAAGCCGGGCGGGCACGCCCGGTCGCGGCGGGCCCGGCGATCCATTGGACGAGCGTCAGGCGGCCGGTGAGAGAAGCGGCGGGGTCCGGAGCGGAAGCGCCACGCCCGCTGTGGCGGGATCGCTCGTTCGGCGTCTTCTGGGGCGCGCAGACCCTTTCCGTGGCCGGTGACTCGTTCGCCCTCATCGCCGTCCCCCTCCTGATCCTGAACGTGACGGGATCCGTCGCGCAGATGGGCCTGCTGACCGGCGTCTCGGGCGCGGCCTCGGTCGTCGCGGGGGTGTTCGCCGGGGTCCTCGTCGACCGGTTCGACCGGCGTACGCTGCTCATCGTCTGCGACCTCGCCAGGCTCGTCCTGTACGCCCTGATCCCGCTGGCCTGGATGACGGGACCGCGGATCTGGCTGCTGTACGTGGTGTTGCCGCTGGCCGAGGCCGTCGGCATGGTCTTCCAGGTCACCTACGTGACCGCGGTGCGCAACCTCGTCGGCGACGGACGCGTCACCGACGCCAACGGCAAGCTCTACGCGACCGCCGCCGCGGCGGGGATCCTCGGCCCGATGCTGGCCGGGGTGGTGGCGGGCAGGTTCGGGCTGACCGCCGCGATCGGCATCAACGCCGCGAGCTTCGCGGTGTCCGCGATCGGCGTCTACCTGATCCGCATCCCCCGCACCACCGGCGGACCCGCGGCGCCCGCCGTACGGGAGAAGCCGTGGCGCGAGATCCTGGCCGGGGCGGTCTTCCTGTGGCGCCACCCGGTGCTGCGCGTGCTGACCGTCCTGCTGTCGTTCTTCGTCTTCCTGACGCTCGGGCTGACCGACCTCGTGATCTACCGGCTCAAGTACGACCTGGGCCGGCCTGACTCCGCCGTCGGGGTGGTCCTCGGCATCGCCGCGGTCGGCACGGTGATCGGCTCTCTCCTGGTCGCGCGGCTGCGCGCGCGGGTGGGGTTCGGCCCCGCGTGGATCGGCGCGCAGGCCGTGGCCGGGCTCGCGATCGTCGGCGCCGGGTTCGCGGGTTCCGTCTGGGGGGTGGCGGCCGTCGTGGCCCTCTACCTCGGCTGCGTAAGCGTCGCGGGGATCTGCTCCATGTCCCTGCGCCAGCAGGTGACCCCCGACCACCTGCTCGGGCGGGTCACCTCGGCGTTCTGGACCATCCACTTCTCCATGGGCCCCATCGGCGCCGCCGCCCTCACCTGGGGCGCGGCCCGCTACGGCGCCACCCCGGTCTTCGTCCTGGCGGGCGCCTGCTGCCTGCTGATCGCGGTGACCGCCCTCTTCACCCCCGTACGCCTGCGGCACCCGGAGAACGTGACGCCCGCTCCGTGACCCGGTCGTGCTCGGAGACGGCTGCCCGGGAGACGGCTGCACCGCCTCCGTCACCCGATCGCGCGGTGAGATGGTCACCTCACCCCCGTGACCCGGTCGTGCCGGGAGGCGGCCGTAATCGACCGGCGCCCGTGCGGCCGAGCGGCCGATCGGGTCCGAACACGCCCGTGACCTGCCGCTCGGCCGGACGGGCGGCCGGTGGTGCCATCACCCCGGCGGCCTCGGAGGCTATCGGCCGGGGTTCCTGGACGGATAACAGGGCATCAATAAATACTGCGAAGACATGGTAGATATCTGGGCAAATCTGGGGATGACCTGTGGGAATAGAGATTGAGGACAAGTTCGACGTGCCGGTGGACTACCAGGTGCCGGATCTCACGGGCCTGCCGGGCTCGGCGGAGGTCGTGGGTCCGAAGACCCATCAGCTGGTCGCCCTCTACTTCGACACGCCCGACCTGAGGCTCGCCGCGCGGGGGATCACCCTGCGCAGGCGCAGGGGCGGCACCGACCCGGGCTGGCACCTCAAGCTTCCCAAGGCCAAGGGCGTCCGGCAGGAGATCACCCACCCGCTGACCCGGAGCGCCAAGATCGTCCCCGCCGAGCTGGCGGACCTGGTGCTCGCCTACACCCGGGGCGCCCCGCTCGGGCCCATCGCCGAGCTGGACACCCGCCGCGCCGTCACCACCCTGGTCAACGGCGCCGGGGTCGGGCTGGTCGAGATCGCCGACGACCGGGTCAAGGGCACCGTGTTCGGCGACGAACCCCACGTCGAGCGCTGGCGCGAGGTCGAGGCGGAGCTGCTCCAGGGCGACGAGAGGCTGCTGGGGAAGGTCGGCAAGCGGCTGGGCAAGGCCGGGGCCGTCCCCGCCGACTCGGCCAGCAAGCTCGCGCGCCTGCTCGGCGGCGCCGGAGCGGTCTCGGAGCATCCGCGCGCCGAGACCGCTCCGGGGTCGGCGGGTGAGGTCGTCGTCGGCTACCTCACCGCCCAGGCCGGAGCGCTGCTCGCGCAGGACCCCCGGGTGAGGAAGGCGGAGGAGGACGCCGTCCACCAGATGCGCGTCGCCGCCCGGAGGCTCCGCAGCGCGCTGAAGTCGTTCAAGACGGTCGTCGAGGGGACCGACAACCTCCAGGAGGAGCTCAAGTGGCTCGGCGCGGTCCTCGGCGAGGCCCGTGACCTGGAGGTCGTCCGCGAGCGGTTCGCGCGCAGGCTCGACGCCCTGGACGACGGGCTGATCGTGGGCCCGGTCAGGGCGCGCCTCAGCTCCGACCTGCTGGACGACGAGCACGAGGCCCTCGACCGGATCAGGGACACCCTCGGCGGGGAGCGCTACTTCGCCCTGCTCGACGCCCTCGACGACCTGACCGGCACCCCGGTGCTCACCAAGGCCGCGAAGAAGCCCGCCGACACCCTGGACGCCGTCGCCGCCAAGAGCTGGCGCCGGGTCACCAGGGCCTACGACACCGCCCAGGCCATCGAGAACGAGTCCGAGCGCGAGATCGCCATGCACGACGTGCGCAAGGCGGCCAAGCGGGCCCGCTACACCGCAGAGGTGCTCGGCATGAAGAGGCTGGCCAAGCTGGCGGAGGCCGTGCAGGAGGTGCTGGGCACCCACATGGACGGCGTCGTCGCGCAGGAGCGGCTCGCGGCCGAGGCCGCGAACGCCCGCCTGGCCGGGGAGGACACGTTCACCTACGGCGTGCTGACCGGCGTGGAACGGGCCGGGGCCGCGCGCGCTTGGGAGGAGTTCCCCCGGGTCTGGGCGGAGACCACGGCCGCCGTCGCGAAGCTCCTCTGACCCCTTCCCGAACACCCCGGCGTCCCGCGGCGGATTCCACCGGAGGGCGCCCTCCCGGGATCGCGGCCGACGGGACCGGGGGGTTCGCGGCCGATGGGACCGTAGGGTTCGCGGCCGGTAGGACCGGGGGTTTCGCGGCCGGTGGGACCGAGGGGTCCGCGGCCCCGCCCTCCGAGGACTGGGCCGCGAACCCCGCAGGTGTCAGACCTCGTACCCGTCCGCGGCCACGACGTCGCCGCCCGCGTGGTGCAGCACCAGGAACGCGCCCTTGGCCAGCCGTGTGCCGCCCGCCCGCTCGTCGAGGCCGGTGATCAGCTCGGGCAGGATCTTGCCGTGGCTGCAGAGCGCGACGGGCCGGTTCAGGGCCATCGCCTCCGTGGCCAGCCGCAGGGAGGCCTGGGCGTCGTAGCCGCTCTCCGACAGGACGGCTTCGAGCCGGATCGGCAGACCGGCCCGCTTGGCGTACGGCTCCAGGGTCTGCACGCACCGCCTGCTGGGGGAGCTGACCAGCTCCGTGAGGCGGAAGGCGCCCAGCACGGCCGCCAGGACCCCGGCCTGGCCGCGCCCGTGCCTGTCGAGCGGCCGATCGTCGTCGTCGCCCTTCCAGTCCTGCCGGTTGCCCGCCAGGCCGTGCCGTACCAGGACGAGCGGGGTGGTCGCCGGGGTCGCCTCGCCGAGCGCGTGGAGCAGCCCGGCGTCCCACTCGTAGCTCAGGCGCCGCGCGGCCTCGTCCACCGGCATCCAGGCCACGTCGTCGACCTCGTGCGTGTCGGTACGGGAACCCTCGGCGACCATCCTGGCCAGCCAGTAGTCGACGCGCTTGGGCCGCCCGCCCTTCAGGTAGTGGCTCGACGGCAGCGACCGGCCGAACTCCGCGACGATCCCCGTCTCCTCGGCCAGCTCGCGCAGCGCGCCCGCGACGGGGTGCTCGCCGCGCTTCAGCTTCCCCTTGGGGAACGACCAGTCGTCGTACTTGGGCCGGTGGACGAGGGCGATCTCCGGCGCGGCCGGGGAGCCGCGCCAGACGACCACCCCGGCCGCGCGGATCGTGTCGTCCCGGCCGGTGTCGCGCTCAGTCATCGATCGCTCTCCATCGGCGGGTGCCGATCAGGTGGGTCTGCAGGTCGTCGCCGGGATGGCGGGTCCAGGTCCCGTCGGAGTTGAGCCACCAGGTCGTCGTGTCGTCCGACATGGCCCGGTCCAGCAGGTCGCTGAGGTAGCTGCGCTGCTGCTGGCTGGAGACCTTGACCAGCGCCTCCACCCGGCGTTCGATGTTGCGGCGCATCATGTCGCCGCTGCCGATCCAGATCTCCGGGCGCCGGCCGTGGCCGAACTCGTAGATCCGCGAGTGTTCGAGAAACCGGCCCAGCACGCTCCTCACCCTGATGTTCTCCGACATCTCGGGGATGCCGGGACGGAGCGTGCAGACCCCCCGCACCCACAGGTCCACCGGTACGCCGGCCCGCGACGCCCGGTAGAGGGCGTCGATGATGGGCTCGTCGACCAGGGAGTTCGTCTTCATCCTGATCCTGGCGGGGCGGCCGGCCTCCTGGTGGGAGATCTCCCGCTCGATCCTGGCCAGCAGCCCGCCGCGCAGGGAGTGCGGGGCGACCAGCAGCCGCCGGTAGGCCGAGTGGTTGGAGTAGCCGGTCAGGTGGATGAACAGGTCCGTGACGTCCTCGCCGACCAGCCGGTCGGCGGTGAGCAGGCCGAGGTCCTCGTACAGCCTGGCGGTCTTGGGGTTGTAGTTCCCGGTGCCGATGTGGCAGTAGCTGCGCAGCTCGCCAGAGGACTCCTGGCGCACGACCAGGGCGAGCTTGCAGTGGGTCTTCAGCCCGACGACGCCGTAGACCACGTGGCATCCGGCGCGTTCCAGCTTGCGCGCCCAGGTGATGTTGGCGTGCTCGTCGAACCTGGCCTTGATCTCCACCACCACGACGACCTGCTTGCCCGCCTCGGCGGCGTCGATCAGCGCGTCCACGATGGGCGAGTCGCCGCTGGTGCGGTAGAGCGTCTGCTTGATGGCGAGGACGGCGGGGTCGGCCGCGGCCTGCTCGATGAACCGCTGCACGCTCGTGGAGAACGAGTCGTACGGGTGGTGCAGCAGCACGTCCCGCTCGCGCAGCACCGCGAAGATGTCGTCCTCGACGTGCACGACCTCCGCGGGCACGAACGGGCGGAAGCTCAGCTCGCCCCGGTCCAGGTCGGCGATCGCGTGCAGCCCGGTCAGGTCCAGCGGCCCCGGCAGCCGGTAGATCTCGTGCTCGGCCACCCCCAGCTCGTCCACCAGCAGGTCGAGCACCTCGGGTGTGATGGTGTCCTCGACCTCCAGCCGGACCGGGGGGCCGAAGCGGCGCTTGAGCAGCTCGCGCTCCAGCGCCTGCATGAGGTTCTCGGTGACGTCCTCGTCGACGTCGAGGTCCTCGTTGCGGGTCACCCGGAAGACGTGGTGCTCGACAACCTCCATGCCCTTGAACAGCTGCCCGAGGTGGGCGGCGATCACGTCCTCCAGCGGGACGAAGCGGTTCACCGACGCCGTGACGAAGCGGGGGAGCTGGCTGGGCACCTTGACCCTGGCGAAGACCGTGTTCCCCGTCGAGGGGTTACGGACGGTGACGGCCAGGTTCAGGGACAGGCCGGAGATGTACGGGAAGGGATGGGCGGGGTCGACGGCGAGCGGCGTCAGCACCGGCCTGATCCGCTCCCTGAAGAGCTTGCGCATCTCGCCGCGCTCGTCACGGCCCAGGTCCTCCCAGCGCACGATCTCGATGCCCTCGGCCCCCAGCTGCGGGCAGATCCGCTCGTAGAAGCAGGCCGACTGCCGCTGCGCGAGGTCGTTGGCGATCGCCGCGATCCTGGCCAGCTCCTCGCGGGGCTTCAGCCCGCTCTTCGTGCGGAGCAGCAGCCCGGTGGCCATCCGCCGTTTCAGCCCGGCCACCCGGACTCGGAAGAACTCGTCGAGGTTGCTGGCGAAGATGGCCAGGAACCGCACCCGTTCCAGTAAAGGCAGGGACGAGTCCTCCGCCAGCTCCAGAACTCGCTGGTTGAACTGGAGCCAGCTCTCCTCTCGGTTGAGGAAGCGCTCCTGGGGTAGAGGAAGCCCGTCGGGGGTGGGGCGAACGAGTTCAGCGGACATATGACCAGAATGCCCGCTTTGGTTGAACGGAACGTTAATTTAGTCTCAACGAGCGCTGTTGCTTATCCACTTGGTTCAAGCTTTTCCCGCTCCTCGCCGGCGAGTTTGGCGTGCTTGAGGGTGTCGCGCTCGGCGGCCCTGGCCTCCTTGAGGCGGGTCTTCTCCTGCTCCCTCAGCAACCGCTGCTGCTCCCGATACTCCCGCTCGCGCGCCTTCTCCAGCTCCCGCTGCTCGCGGAGCCGCGCCTTCTCCAGCTCCCTGGCCAGCTTCTCGGCCTCGCGCTCCTCGCGCTGCCGCAGCTTCTCCCGCTCCTTGAGCTCGCGCTCGCGCAGCTTCTCCTGGTTCCTCAGCTCCCGCTCGCGCGCCTTCTCCAGCTCCCGGATCTCCTTTTCGGTCGGGGGCGGCGGTAATTCGGGACGCGGAGGCGGGGGTGATCCCGCCCCCGCGGCGGGTAACTCCCCCTCCGTCTCCGCGGCGCGGGATGCCGGGCCGGGGGAGGGGGCCTCGGCCGGGCGCTGCGGGTGGGACAGCCGGTGCTCCAGGCCGCGCGAGGCGGCGGTGAGCCGGGGGTTGGGGTCCAGGCCGGTGAGGCCGTTCCAGGCGAGGTTGACCAGGTGGGCGGCGACCTCCTCGCGCGGCGGCCTGCGCACGTCCAGCCACCACTGGCCGGTCAGCGCCACCATGCCGACCAGCATCTGGGCGTACATGGGGGCCAGCTTGGGGTCGTAGCCGCGCTCGACGAACTCGTCGACCATGACGTCCTCGACCTGGCTCGCGATGTCGTTGATCAGGCTGGCGAACGTGCCGGTCCCCGAGGCCGCGTGCGAGTCGCGGACGAGGATGCGGAAACCCTCGCTGTTCTCCTCCACGTAGGCCAGCAGGGCCAGGGCCGCCCGCTCCAGTTTGATCAGCGAGTGCGAGGCGGAGAGCGCCTCGGTCACCAGGCCCAGCAGCTTCTGCATCTCCCGGTCGATGACGACCGCGTAGACGCCCTCCTTGCCGCCGAAGTGCTCGTAGACCACCGGTTTGGAGACGTTGGCGGTCGCCGCGATCTCCTCCACCGAGGTGCCGTCGAACCCCTTCTCCGCGAAGAGGGTCCTGCTGATCTGGATCAGCTGTTCCCTGCGTTCCTTGCCTGACATGCGCCGTCGGGGTTCGCTCACGGTTCTCATAATGGCGTTTCCCCGGTGTCGGACGGCACTGGAATTCCGGGTCAGGCGGCGATGCGCTTGGCGGCGAGACGCTCGGGCGTGGGCCAGCGGACGTCGTACGCCCATCCGGCCCTCTCGAACCAGCGGATGACACCGGCGCTGAGGTCGATCTGACCCTTCAGCGCGCCGTGCCTGGCGCAGGTGGGGTCGGAGTGGTGCAGGTTGTGCCAGGACTCGCCGAAGGAGGGGATGGCCAGCCACCACACGTTGCGCGACTTGTCGCGCGACTCGAAGGCCTCCTCGCCGAAGACGTGGCAGATGGAGTTGATCGACCAGGTCACGTGGTGCAGCAGGCCGATCCTGACCAGCGTGCCCCAGAAGAAGCCGGTCGCCATGCCCCACCACGACCAGGTCAGCAGGCCGCCCAGCAGGGCGGGGGCGACCATCGTGGTGATCGCCAGCACCGGGAAGAACTTGTGCAGCTTGATGATGTCGGGGTCCTTGACCAGGTCGGGCGCGTACTTCTCCCGGTTGGCCCGGTCGGCCTCGAACAGCCAGCCCATGTGCGCCCAGAGCAGGCCCTTGGACACCGCCACGAAGCCCGTGCCGAAGCGCCACGGCGAGTGCGGGTCGCCCTCCTTGTCGGAGAACCTGTGGTGCTTGCGGTGGGTGGCGACCCAGTCGAGCACCGACATCTCCATGGAGAGGCTGCCCGCGATGCCCAGCGCGATCTTCAGCGGGCGCTTGGCCTTGAACGAGCCGTGGGTGAAGTGGCGGTGCAGGCCGACGGTGACGCCCAGCCCGGTGACCACGTAGAAGACGCCCGCGATGACGACGTCGGACCAGCCGAGCCCCCACCCCCAGGCGAACGGGACGGCCGCGACCAGCGCGATCAGCGGTGCGCCGACCACCACCCCGAAGGTGATGATCTCGGGCAGGGTCTTCCGCTCGGGGTCGACGTCGGGTTTGGGGCCCTTAGCGGGGCGTTCTTCGATGAGGGTCATGCGATACCTCGCGGTGGCTCGGAATAGGCCAAGGACTCATGTGCGGCTACGCCACCGTAACCTACGCCATCGTAAGTTAGGAACACCTAAGAACCGAATGTCTGGAACATGACTCTTCGGGATTGACGCCGTAGCGGGTCCATCACTTGTTCTACCCCCGGCCGACCTGCTAAACGGGTGCCTCGCGCGCGGGCGTGTGTCGCGGGTGGGCGGGCGCTGGGACGGGCCGCCGAAGCGGGTCCGTAATCGAGGCGCGTTCGGCGGCGCGGGCTCTGTATCGTAGGGGTGCCGGGCGCGCGGGCACCGTCCCGATCGCCTGGTCGATCCGGCATTGGGTAATTGGCAGCCCGCAAGGTTTTGGTCCTTGTTGTCCAGGTTCGAGTCCTGGTGCCGGAGCCATCCCTTGTGTCTGTTTTATTCGCTCGGCTGGTCGGCTGAGTGGGTTCCCGGGGGGGAAGGTATCCTCACGTTGTCGAGCAGGTGACGATGCCGCCCCCCGGGGGTGGCCATCCGTCATCGCGCTTCGCCATGTCTCAGCCGCGACGCCGAGGGAGCCTCGTCCGTGAGTGTGCCGCGCCCGGCAGCCGTCATCGTCCTCGCCGCAGGCGAGGGCACCCGGATGAAGTCGAGAACACCGAAGATCCTCCATGAGCTGTGCGGCCGAACCCTGGTCGACCACATGCTCGTCGCCGCCAGGGGCCTCGACCCCGAGCGGCTCATTGTCGTCATCGGCCACGAACGGGAGCGGGTCCAGGCGCACCTCGCCGGGACCGACCCCGACGCGCAGACCGTCGTCCAGGCCGAGCAGAAGGGCACCGGCCACGCCGTCAGGACCGCCCTGGAGGCGTCCGGCACCATCGGCGGCACCGTCCTGGTGACGTACGGCGACACGCCGCTGCTGCGCACCGAGACCCTCGCCGCCCTGCTCGAACGGCACGGCGAGGACGGCAACGCCGTCACCGTGCTGACGGCCGAGGTGCCCGATCCGCACGGCTACGGCCGGATCGTCCGCGACGACTCGGGCGCGGTCCTGGAGATCGTCGAGGAGAAGGACGCCGACCCCGCGCAGCGGGCGATCAAGGAGATGAACTCCGGCGTCTACGCCTTCGACGGCCTCCTGCTCGCCGACGCGGTCAAGCGGGTGTCCGCCTCCAACGCCCAGGGCGAGGAGTACCTCACCGACGTCCTCGCGATCCTGCGGGAGGACGGCCACCGGGTCGGCGCGCACGTCGCGGCCGACTACGTGGAGGTGGAGGGCGTCAACGACCGCGTGCAGCTGGCCTTCGCCCGCAAGGTGCTCAACGCCCGCCTGCTGGAGGCCCACATGCGGGCCGGGGTGACCGTGATCGACCCGGCCGCCACGTGGGTCGACGTCGACGTCATCCTCGAGGCGGACGTGGTGATCCACCCGGGCACCCAGCTGCACGGCTGCACGACGGTCGCCGAGGGCGCCGAGATCGGCCCCGCCAGCACCCTGACCGACACGATCGTCGGCGCGGGCGCGCTGGTGCGCAACGCCGTCTGCGTCGACGCCGTGATCGGCCCCGAGGCCCTGGTCGGGCCCTACGCCTACCTGCGCCCCGGCACCGTCCTGGCGCGCAAGGCCAAGGCGGGGACGTACGTCGAGATGAAGAACGCGCAGGTCGGGGAGGGTGCGAAGGTGCCCCACCTGAGCTACGTGGGCGACGCCACGATCGGCGCGGGCGCCAACATCGGCGCTTCGGCGATCTTCGTCAACTACGACGGGGTCGACAAGCACCACACGACGGTGGGCGAGGGCGCCTTCGTCGGGTGCGACACCATGCTCGTCGCGCCGGTCGCCATCGGCGACGGCGCGTACACGGCCGCGGGCTCGGTCATCGACACGGACGTCCCCCCGGGGGCGATCGGGGTGGCCCGCGCGCGGCAGCGCAACATCGAAGGGTGGGTCGTGCGCAGGCGCGCGGGCACCAGATCGGCCGGGGCGGCGTTAAGGGCCGCCGAGGCCGGGAAACAGCAGGGGAGCCAGACGTGAGTGAGCGAAGCGAGCGGCCCGGCGGGCACGGCAGCGTCGCGCGGACATCGGTGTGCTCTCAGGCGAGGGAGACGGCATGAGCGGCATCAAGAAGACCGGCGAGAAGAACCTGATGTTCTTCTCCGGGCGCGCGCACCCGGAGCTGGCGGACGAGGTGGCGAGCCACCTCGGGGTCGACGCGGCGCCCACCACGCTGCGCGACTTCGCCAACGGGGAGATCTACGCCCGTTACCAGGAGTCGGTCCGCGGCTGCGACGCGTTCGTCATGCAGAGCCACACCTGGCCGATCAATCAGTGGATCATGGAACAGCTGATCATGGTGGACGCCCTCAAGCGCGCCTCCGCCAAGCGGATCACCGTGATCATGCCGTTCTACGGCTACGCCCGCCAGGACAAGAAGGGCCGGGGTCGCGAGCCCATCACCGCCCGCCTGATGGCCGACATGTTCAAGACGGCCGGGGCCGACCGGCTGATGTCGATCGACCTGCACACCTCCCAGATCCAGGGCTTCTTCGACGGCCCGGTGGACCACCTGTTCGCCATGCCCGTCCTGGTCAACTACCTCAAGGACAAGCTCGACCTGGCCACCACGACGGTTGTCTCGCCCGACACCGGCCGGG
Organism: Streptosporangium sp. NPDC002524; assembly: GCF_040295985.1. Classification (NCBI taxonomy): domain Bacteria; kingdom Bacillati; phylum Actinomycetota; class Actinomycetes; order Streptosporangiales; family Streptosporangiaceae; genus Streptosporangium; species Streptosporangium sp. NPDC002524. Next base: position 410,936 of record NZ_JBEOWK010000008.1, read on the forward strand.
TGCGGCTCTCCGAGCGCTGGGCCGACACGCTGGGCACCCCGCTCGCGTTCATCCATAAGCGCCGCGACCTCGACGTGGCCAACCAGGTGAAGGTGAGCGAGGTCGTCGGCCGGGTCAGGGGCCGGACCTGCGTGCTGATCGACGACATGATCGACACCGCGGGGACGATCTGCAAGGCGGCCGACGCGCTGTACGAGCAGGGCGCCACCAACGTGGTCGTGGCCGCCACCCACGCGGTCTTCTCCGACCCCGCGGTCGACCGGCTGAAGAACTCCAGGATCTCCGAGGTCATCGTCACCAACACGGTGCCGCTCCCCGAGGACAAGCGGTTCGACAAGCTCACCGTGCTGTCGATCGCCCCCCTGATCGCCCGCGCGATCAGCGAGGTCTTCAGCGACGGCTCGGTGACCAGCCTCTTCGAGGGCGACAGCTGACACTCGGGCCCCGTCTCCCGGGAACCGTCGTCCACGCGTTCCGGGGGCGGTGCCTTCCGGGAGCGGGGCCTTCCGGGAGCGGGGCCTTCCGGGAGCGGGGCCTTTCGCCGCCCGGCCGGACCCGGTTTTTCCAGGAGGGCCGGGATCCTTCCGGGAGGGCGGGCCGACGCCCTTCCGCGGGCGTTCGGGATCCTTCCGGGACGGCGGGCCGGGGCCCTTCCGGGGGCGGCCGGGGTCGCGGTGCGTTTCGCGTCGCCGTTGACACGGTAGGGTTGTGGGATTGCGTGCGTTCGTAACGCCTTCCGCTAGGGCGGGTGAGGGGGAACGCACCTCTCCGATTCCCAAGATCCCTAGGAGATCAGCCATGTCCGAAGTGGTCATCACCACCGAGCTCCGTGACAAGTTCGGCAAGGGCGCAGCCCGCAAGATCCGTCGCGAGAACAAGGTCCCCGTCGTCCTCTACGGGCACGGCACCGACCCCCAGCACCTGTCCCTGCCGGGTCACGACCTGCTGCTCGCCCTGCGTACGCCGAACGTGCTGATCCGTCTCGAGGGCGCGGTGGCCGAGCTGGCCCTGCCCAAGGGCGTCCAGCGTGACCCGATCCGGGGCTTCCTGGAGCACGTCGACCTCATCCTCGTCCGTCGCGGCGAGAAGGTCACCGTCGACATCCCCGTCACCGTGGTGGGCGAGGTCGCCGACGGCATCCTCGACCAGCAGCTCGTCTCCGTCTCCGTCGAGACCGAGGCCACCCACATCCCCGAGGGCGTCGAGGTCGACGTCGAGGGCCTGGAGGTCGGCACCCAGATCACCGCCGCCGACCTGAAGCTGCCCAAGGGCACGACGCTCGCCGCCGACCCCGAGGCGCTGGTCCTGATCGTCGCCCCGACCCCGGTCGCCGAGCCGGAGGGCGAGGCCGCCGAGACGGCCGAGGCCACCCCGGCCGCCGAGGACGAGAGCTCCGAGAGCGCCGAGTAGTTTTCTCTGCTAGATCTGTCAGGGCGGCCCGGGAACGGGCCGCCCTGACGCGTGTGAAGGGATGCCGATCGTGGACCGCTGGTTGGTCGTGGGCCTGGGAAACCCCGGGCCGGAGTACGCCGGGAACCGGCACAACGCGGGGTTCATGGTCCTGGACGAGCTCGCCGCGCGGGCCGGGGGACGCTTCAAGGCGCACAGGTCGCGGGCGGAGGTGCTGGAGGGCCGCCTCGCGGGCGTCCCCGCCGTGCTGGCCAAGCCGCTCTCCTTCATGAACCTCTCGGGCGGGCCGGTCAAGGCCCTCGCCGACTTCTACAAGGTCGACCCGGCCCGCGTGGTCGTGGTCCACGACGAGCTGGACATCCCGTACGGCGCGCTGAGGGCGAAGCTGGGGGGCGGCGACAACGGCCACAACGGGCTGAAGTCGATCACCAAGTCGCTGGCGACCAAGGACTACCTGCGGGTACGGTTCGGCATCGGCCGCCCGCCCGGCCGGATGGACGCCGCGGCCTACGTCCTGCGCGACTTCGCCACCGCCGAGCGCAAGGACCTCGCGTTCCTGGTCGACCGGGCCTCCGACGTGGTGGAGTCGCTGATCAGGGCCGGTCTGGAGCCGACCCAGAACGCCTTCCACACCGGCGACCTGAACATCTCCGGCCCGCCCAGGTGACCGGCGGCCTCCGGCCGGGTGCCTCGTCCATCCAGGTGACCGGCCCATCCGGCCGACCCGCTCAAGTGGCCCGCCCATCCGGCTGACCCGCCCGCCCAGGTGACCGGCCCCGCTCGGGCGCCGGTCCGGGTGGCCGACCCTCGTTCGGACGCCGGCCCGCTTGGACGCCCGTCCCTTCGGAGGCCGGTCCGCTCAGGGGCGTGGCGGGTCGAAGGCCATCAGGTTCTGCAGCAGCTCGGCCTGCTCGACCGCGTCGTCCAGCGCGTTGTGGGTGTGCGGCCGCCGCGACCGCAGGTGCTCGGGCATCTGCCGCTTCGTCGCCCAGCCGATCGGCACGCCCGCCTTGGCCGCGTACAGCGTCTTGAGGTCGACGCAGCGCGAGTGGCCGAACGGCGAGACGCCGGTGAAGCGCATGAAGTACCAGTACATCCACATCCAGTCGTAGGAGAGCGGGTAGGCCGCCAGCACCGGTGAGCTGTTCCCGCACACCTCGCGGACCCACGCGGCGGCGTCCCGCATCGCCTCGGCCGGGTCGCGGCCCTCGCGGAGCAGCGTCTCCCGGTCCAGCCCGCTCACGGCGAGCGCCTCGGGGACGTGGTCCTCACTGATCGGCCGCAGCTCCACGTAGTGCGTGTGCTTCTGTGGATCCACCGGTTCGAAGACCTTTCCGGTCATCCGCCCGGCCACCGACATACCAAAGCTGACCATCGAATACGGCCCTGGAATAGGGCCATCAGCCTCTACATCCACAGAGATGTATGTTTCGGTCTTCAACCTTCGGGCCTCTCCCACCGCCGCTACCATTCCATAACTGTCTGTCCATGAACGGTTACGCAGGGGGAGCGCGTGCGCGACGTGACCGCAGTCCAGGCCGCACAGGAGACACAGGAGACACAGGAGACGCAGGAGACACGCGAGACCGGGCGAGGAGCCGTTCCGGCCGCGCGCCGGCGCATGCCGGGCTGGGTGCGCAAGCACCGCGCGGCGGCCGTCGCCGCCGACACCGCCTGTGCCGCCCTGGCCGGGGCCCTCGCGCTGTTCGTTCGATTCGGCGAGGTTACCGCCTACGTCTTCCCGTACGTCGTGCTGAGCGCGGCCCTGCCCGCCGTCTGGGTCTGCGTGGTCGCGCTGAACCGGGCCTACGAGCCCCGGCTGATCGGCCTGGGCTCGGAGGAGTTCCAGCGGATCCTGCAGTGCGGCTTCATGCTCACCGCCGCCCTCGCCGTCTGCGCCTACCTCACCAAGATCGAGGTCGCCCGGGGCTACGTGGTGCTGGCGCTCCCGCTGACGACGCTGCTCACCCTCCTCGCGCGCTACGGCCTGCGCCGTTCCCTGCACCGCAGGAGGGCGCGGGGCGGGTGCATGCGGCGGGTGGTGGCCGTGGGCCACCGCGCGGCGATCGCCGAGCTGGTCCGCAGGTTCCGCCGGGAGCGCTACCACGGCATGGAGGTCGTCGCGGCGTGCGCCCCGCACGACGCGACGGGCGACGTGGAGGGCGTGCCGGTGCTGGGCGACCTCTCCGACGTCGCGCTCGCGGTCGGGCAGGTCTCGGCCGACACCGTGGCCGTGCTCGCCTGCCCGGAGATGGACGGGGTGGCGCTGCGGCGGCTGGCCTGGCGGCTGGAGAAGACCGACACGGACCTGATCGTGGCCCCCGCGCTGATGGAGGTGGCCGGGCCGCGGATCACCATCCGCCCGGCGGCCGGGTTGCCGCTGCTGCACGTGGACCACCCCGAGATCTCCGGCCTGCGCCAGGTGCTCAAGAACCTGTTCGACCGGGCGGGCGCCGGGCTGCTGCTCGCGGCGCTGCTGCCGCTGCTGGCGGGGGTGGCGGTGGCCGTACGCGCCTCGGGGCCGGGTCCCGCGTTCTTCCGGCAGACGAGGGTGGGCCGCGACGGCGCCGAGTTCACGATCTACAAGTTCCGGACGATGCGCGTCGACGCCGAGCGCCGGAAGATCGCCCTGTCCAGCGACGGGCCCGGCATGCTCTTCAAGATCCGCGACGATCCGCGGGTGACCCCGCTGGGCGCCCGGCTGCGCCGCCACTCGCTGGACGAGCTGCCACAGCTGATCAACGTGGTCATGGGACACATGTCCCTGGTCGGCCCCCGGCCGCCACTGCCGGAGGAGGTCGCCAGGTACGGTGACGACGTCCGCCGCCGATTACTCGTCAAACCAGGCATGACCGGCCTCTGGCAGGTAAGTGGTCGTTCAGACCTCTCTTGGGAGGAATCCGTACGGTTGGACCTGCGTTACGTGGAGAGCTGGTCCCTCATGCTGGACCTGCAGATCCTGTGGAAGACTTGGTCGGCTGTCGCGCGAGGAGCTGGAGCATACTGATGACCGTTCGCGACGATCACACACTCGCCGCGGAGCTGGCGACGACGGCCGGCGAGAAGCTGGCGGCCCTGCGCGCGGAGCGGGGCTTCGGCGACCCGTCCGAGCTTCGCAAGGAGGGCGACGCCGCCTCCCACGTGTTCCTGATGGAGGCCCTGTCGCGGTTGCGCCCGGGTGACAGTGTGCTGTCCGAGGAGGCGACGAGCGAGGAGCGCCTCGACCCGCGCAGGCTGCGCGCCGAGCGGGTCTGGATCGTCGACCCGCTCGACGGCACCCGCGAGTTCGCCGAGGAGGGCCGCTCCGACTGGGCGGTCCACGTGGCCCTCTGGGAGCACGGCACGCTGACGGCCGGAGCCGTCGCGCTGCCCGCCCAGGGCCGTACGCTCTCCACCCTCGAACCTCCGGTGCCGCCCGCCCCCGAGGCGGGCGCCAGGCCGCGGATCGCGGTCAGCAGGACCCGCCCGCCGGAGTTCGTCCAGAACCTGGCCCGCCTCGCCGGCGCCGACCTGGTGCCGATCGGCTCGGCGGGCGCCAAGATCTCCGCGGTGCTCACCGGCCAGGTCGAGGCGTACGTCCACGCCGGGGGCCAGTACGAATGGGACTCCGCCGCGCCCGTCGCGGTCGCCCTCGCCTCCGGGGTCCACGCGAGCCGCATCGACGGCTCGCCGCTGGTCTACAACCAGCCCGACCCCTCGCTGCCGGATATTCTTGTATCCCTACCGGGACTGGCGCCAACGTTGCTCGCTGGAATCCGGGATCTGCACCGCTAATCCCCGCTAGGAGAGTCTGATGCTTCAGCGCGACTACACCACGTCGCAGCTCGACGTCCTCGAGGCAGAGGCTGTTCACATCATGCGCGAGGTCGCGGCCGAGTTCGAGCGCCCCTGTCTGCTCTTCTCGGGGGGCAAGGACTCCATCGTCATGCTCCGCATCGCGGAGAAGGCCTTCTGGCCGGCGCCGATTCCCTTCCCCCTGATGCACGTCGACACCGGGCACAACTTCACCGAGGTGATCGAGTTCCGCGACCGCCGCGCCGCGGAGCTGGGCGCCCGCCTCGTCGTCGCGAGCGTCCAGGACTCCATCGACGCCGGGCGCGTCACCGAGGAGACCGGCCGCAGGGCCTCGCGCAACCGGCTGCAGACCACGACGCTGCTGGACGCGATCGAGGAGAACGAGTACGACGCGGTCTTCGGCGGTGCCCGCCGCGACGAGGAGAAGGCCCGCGCCAAGGAGCGCGTGTTCTCCTTCCGCGACGACTTCGGCCAGTGGGACCCGAAGAACCAGCGCCCCGAGCTGTGGAACCTCTACAACGCCAGGATCCGCAAGGGCGAGCACATCCGGGTGTTCCCGCTGTCCAACTGGACCGAGCTCGACATCTGGGACTACATCCGGCGCGAGGAGATCGAGATCCCGTCGATCTACTTCGCCCACACCCGCAAGGTGTTCGAGCGCGACGGCATGCTGCTCGCCGACAGCGAGTTCATCACCCGCGACGACGACGAGTCGCTGCTGGACATGACGGTCCGCTACCGGACGGTCGGCGACGTGACCTGCACCGGCGCCGTCCAGTCGAGCGCCGCGACGGTCGAGGCGATCATCGAGGAGATCGCGGTGACCCGGATCACCGAGCGCGGCGCCACCCGCGCCGACGACCGCGCCTCGGAGGCCTCCATGGAGGACCGCAAGCGGGAGGGATACTTCTAGTGAGCGTCCTTCTCCCCGCCTCCTCGTGCCCCCCGGCTCACCCGGCTTCGCGTGAGTCCCTTCCCGCGCGGTCCCGCCGCGCACGCCGTACGACCCCTGGAGAGCAGCGCTAATGGACATTCTTCGCTTCGCCACGGCGGGAAGTGTCGACGACGGAAAGTCGACGCTCATCGGGCGGCTGCTCTTCGACTCCAAGGCGATCTTCGAGGACCAGCTGGAGGCCGTCGAGCGCACCTCCCGCGACCGCGGCACCGAGTACACCGACCTGTCGCTCCTCACCGACGGCCTGCGGGCCGAGCGGGAGCAGGGCATCACGATCGACGTGGCCTACCGCTACTTCGCCACTCCCAAGCGCAAGTTCATCATCGCCGACACCCCCGGGCACATCCAGTACACCCGCAACATGGTGACCGGCGCCTCCACCGCCGACCTCGCGATCGTCCTGATCGACGCCCGCAAGGGCGTGCTGGAGCAGTCGCGGCGGCACGCGTTCCTCACCACGCTGCTGCGGGTGCCGCACCTGGTGCTCGCCGTCAACAAGATGGACCTGGTCGACTACTCCCAGGAGCGGTTCGAGGAGATCCGCGAGGAGTTCACCGCGTTCGCCTCCAAGCTGAACGCGCCTGACCTCACGTTCATCCCGATGTCGGCGCTGCACGGCGACAACGTGGTGTCCCGCTCGGAGAACACGCCCTGGTACAACGGGTCCTCTCTGCTCCACCACCTGGAGCACGTGCACATCGCCTCCGACCGCAACCTGGTCGACGTGCGCTTCCCCGTGCAGTACGTCATCCGCCCGCAGCGGGCCACCGACCCCTCCTTGCACGACTACCGCGGCTACGCGGGCCAGGTCGCCGGAGGGGTGTTGAAGCCGGGCGACGAGGTGATGCACCTGCCCTCCGGCCTGGCCACGCGCATCGCGTCGATCGACACCTTCAACGGGCCGGTCGACGAGGCGTTCCCGCCGATGTCGGTCACCCTCCGGCTGGAGGACGACATCGACATCTCGCGCGGCGACATGATCTGCCGCCCGAACAACCAGCCGCAGGTCTCCCAGGAGCTGGAGGCGATGATCTGCTGGATGGCCGACACCGCCAAGCTGGCCCCGCGCACCAAGCTGACCATCAAGCACACCACCCGCACGGCCCGCGCCCTGGTCAAGGACCTGCACTACCGGCTGGACGTCAACACCCTGCACCGGGACGAGACGGCCCAGTCGCTCAGCCTCAACGAGATCGGGCGGGTCTCGCTCCGCGTCACCCAGCCGCTGTTCGTGGACGACTACGCCCGCAACCGCCTCACCGGCGGGTTCATCCTCGTGGACGAGTCCACCAACAACACGGTCGGCGCCGGGATGATCGTCGACGCCCGATAGGCACGGTTCGCCTTGGCCGCCCGCGGTCGTCGTGGCCTCCCCGCTACGGGATGGGGAGCCACGACGGGCCACGGGCGGTCCGCCGTTCCCGGAGTCGTCCGCGGAGCTGTCCACGGAGTCGTCCGCGGAGCTGTCCACGGAGTCGCTCGCGGTGCCGTTCCCGGAGTCGTCTGCGGGTGCCGTTCCAGGAGTCGTCCGCAGAGCCGCTCCGGAGGCGTCCGCGGAGCCGCCCGGGTGCCGTGGACGACCCTCCCGAGAGGGCCGTCCGGCGAGGCGGGGCTCTTCCCGGGGCTCCGGTCGCGTGTCCGCCGGTGGGCGGTCGCATGTCCGCCGGCCTGCGGTCGCGTGTCCGCCGGTCCGCGGTCGCTTATCCGCCGGCCTGCGGTCGCTTATCCGCCGGCCTGCGGTCGCTTCGCGTCGGCCGCCGTCCGGTGCGCGCCGGTCGTCGCTCACCGTCCGGGGAGCCGTACGTCTCCCCGTGTGCGGCCCGGCCAGGGGGTCGTCCGGCGCAGGGGGTGTGAGGTTCCGGTGCCCTCCTGTTCAGGAGACGGGCGGCGTTACACCCGCTGGGTAGATCCTTTGTCCGTTCTCTGACCCCTCCGTTACGCTCCGCGCTAGCCTCGGCACGTTCCGTATCCGTCGGGTAAGGATTCGTGCCTGTGTCTGATAGTCCGTCACCTGCTCGGGTGGTATTTCTGGGCGGCCTCGGCCGCAGCGGGACCACGCTGCTGGAGCGCCTGCTGGGGGAGGTCCCCGGCATCGCGCCGCTCGGCGAGGTCGTCCACCTCTGGGCCAGGAGCGCGCTCGCGGACGAGTCCTGCGGCTGCGGCGAGCCCTTCGGGTCGTGCCCCTTCTGGGAGAAGGTCGGCGAGCGCGCGTTCGGCGGCTGGTCCGAGGGCCTCGCCCACCGGATGATCGCGCTCAGGTCCCGTGTCGACCGCACCCGGCGCATCCCGACCCTGGCCCGGCTGCTCGCCGAGGAGCAGGCGGGCACCGGCAGGTGGCCGACGCCCGGCACCGCCGAGCTGGACGAGTACGCCGCGGTCCACCGCGACCTGTACAACGCGGCGGGCGAGGTCGCCGACTGCCCGGTCGTGATCGACTCCAGCAAGCACGCCTCGCTCGCCTTCTGCCTCGCGGCGGCCGGGGTCGACGTCCAGGTCGTCCACGTGGTCCGCGACCCCCGCGCGGTCGCGCACTCCTGGCGCAGGAGGGTCGAGCGTCCCGAGGACGGGAGCCCGATGACCCACTGGTCGCCCTCCCGCACCTCGCTGCACTGGCTGAGCGAGAACCTCAGCCTGGAGCTCCTCGCCCGCAGGGGCGTCCCGGTCACCCGGATCCGCTACGAGGACCTGCTCGACGCCCCCGCCGACACGCTCAGGCGCGTGGTCGCCAGGATCGGCCTCCCGTGCCGCCTCGACTTCCTCTCGGGCAACTGCGCGGAGCTCTCGACGGCGCACACGGCCTCGGGCAACCCCGTGCGCTTCACGGTCGGCCGCACGGAGCTGACCAGGGACGACAGCTGGCGCGCCGTCGCGTCGTCCCGGCAGTCGCGCCTGGTCACGGCGCTGACCTGGCCCCTCATGATCAAGTATGGCTATCACAGGAGACTCGCGTGAACGCATCGGTGGGTGTCGTCATCCCCACCCGGGGACACCGGCCCGACCAGCTGCGCGCGGCCACACTCGCCGTGCTCGGCCAGGACCACCCCGGCCCCGTCGAGGTCGTCGTCGTCGTGGACGGAGGCGATCCGGCCTGGGTCGCCGACCAGGTGGCCGACCTCCTGGCCAGCCGGGCACTCGCGCCCGGCCTGCGCGAGGCGCCCGCACGCGGCGTGCGGGTGATGGCCAACCGGCTCACCCCGGGGCTGCCCGGCGCCCGCAACACCGGCATCGCGGCGCTCGGCACCGACATGGTCGCCTTCTGCGACGACGACGACCAGTGGCTGCCCGGCAAGGTCAGGGCCCAGGTCGCCGCCCTGGAGGCGGAGCCGGACGCGCGCTTCTCCAGCTGCGCCATCGAGGTCGAGTACGGATCGCGCCGCATCCCCCGGCTGGCCGGGACCAGCCGCGTCACCTACCGCCACCTGGTGCGCTCGCGGATGGTGATGGTGCACTCCTCGACCTTCCTGTTCCGGCGCGGCGGGCTCTGGGCGGACGAGAGCGCCCCCAGCGGCCAGAACGAGGACTGGGACCTGGCGCTGCGCGCCGCCGCCCAGCACCCCATCGTGCACGTCGACCGGCCCCTGGTCCGGGTGCGCTGGGGCGGCTCCTCGTACGTGGCCCGCTGGGCCGACCGGATCGCCGGGCTGCAGTGGATGCTCGCCCGGCACCCTGATCTGGCCGTGGATCCGCGCGGCGCGGCGCGGGTCTACGGTCAGCTCGCCTTCCACCACGCGGCCCTCGGCCAGCGGCGGGAGGCGGGCCGCTGGGCCTGGCGGGCGTTCACCGCCCGCCACGGCGAGCCCCGCGCGCCCATCGCGCTCGCGGTGGCGGCGGGCCTGGTCTCCGCGAGGACCATGCTCAGCGTCCTGCACCACCGAGGGCACGGCATCTGATGGCGCCCATCACCGAGCAGCCCCGGGTGACCCTCCGCCACGGTGCCTGGATCGTGCCGTCCACGACGGACCAGGCCGTCGACGCCGAGGCCGAGGCCGCCGAGCGTCCGCCGGCGCTCGCGCGCTACGGCCCGCCGGTCGTCTCGCTCCCGGCGGGGCAGGCGGCCAAGCGCCCGCCGGTGTTCCCCCGCCACGACCTGACGCTCACCCACGGGCCGGTGCTCACCCACGGGCCGGTGCTCGCCCCGTCCGCGGCGGGGCAGGCCGTCGAGCGCCCGCGCGCGAACGTCCGCGGCGGCCTGCCGGTCGTTCCGCTCGCGCCGGATCGGCCCGCCGAGCCCACGCGGGTGGTCCCGCGCCACGATTCGCCGGTCGTGTCGTCTGTGGTCCCGCGTCACGATTCGCCGGTCGTGTCGTCCGTGGTCCCGCGTCACGATTCGCCGGTCGTGTCGTCCGTGGTCCCGCGTCATGATTTACCGGTCGTGTCGCCGGTGGTCACACGTCACGATTTACCGGTCGTCTCGCCCGTGGTCACACGCCACGATTCGCCGGTCATGGTGTCGGTGGTGACGTGGCCCGTGGCCCCGGCCTTCCGTGACCTCGTGACACCGGTCCCGCCCCTCACCGACCACCGGTCCGCGACCACCGGTCACGATCCGGTGCCCGGCCTGCCCGCCGTCGCAGGGCGGGCCGGAACGCCGGTCGCCAGGCGGGGGACGACCTCGGGCGTCCCCCGCCGGAGGCCCCGGCCCGACAGGGCCACCCGCAGGCGGTTGCGCAGGCGCGTGCGCGTGGCGGGGGTCGCGATCGACCCGATGACCGAGAGCGAGGTCGTCGACCACGTGGTCGCCGCCCTGAAGCGCGGCGAGGGCGGCCACCTCGTCACCCCGAACGTCGACATCAGCCGGGCCGTCGCCCACGACCCCCGGGCTCGCCGGTTCGTCGAGCGCGCCGACCTCGCGGTGGCGGACGGCATGCCGCTGGTGTGGGCGGCGAGACTGCTCGGCACCCCCCTCCCGGGCAGGGTCACCGGCGCCGACCTGATCTGGTCCCTGTCGGAGGCCGCCGCCTTCTACCGCCACCCCGTGTACCTGCTGGGCGGCCCCCGGGGCACGGCCGAGCAGGCGGCCCGCGAGCTGGTGAACCGCCATCCGAAGCTGGCGATCGCCGGGGTCGGCGCCCCGCCGTACGGGTTCGAGGACGATCCCGAGAGCTACGCCCGGGTGCGCGACGCCGTGATCGCCGCCGCTCCCCGACTGGTCTTCGTCGGGCTCGGCTTCCCCCGGCAGGAGCGGCTCATCGCCTCGCTCCGCCGGGACCTGCCGGGCACCTGGTTCGTCGGCTGCGGTTCGGCGATCGCCTTCGCCGCGGGCACCGTCCGGCGGGCACCGGTGTGGATGCGCCGCGGCGGCCTGGAGTGGGTCTTCCGGCTGACGCGGGAGCCGGGCAGGCTCGCCCGCCGCTACCTGGTCGACGACCTGCCGTACGCGCTCCGGCTCCTCACGGTCTCCCTCGTACGCGGCCTCTTCTCCTGAGGACCTTCCCGAGGCCGTGAGGCGCCGGTGGCGGGGTCCTCACCGCGCTTCCCGATCGTCGTCATCGTGATCGGCCGTCAGTGTTTCGCGGAGGCCAGCTCCCTGACCCGGCGGGCCTCCTCGGGGCTCAGCCGGGCACCGGCCTCGGCGAGGGCGCGGCGCGAGTCCATCGGCCGGTAGGCCGTGCGGGACAGGCCGGTCCAGGCGAAACCGCCGGAGCCGGTGCCCGAGGCGGCCTTACCCGGGGTGGTCGTGCCCGAGCCGGTCGTGCCCGAGCCGGTCGTGCACGAGCCGGTCGTCTCCGGACCGGTCGTGCACGCGCGGCGGACGCGTTCCTCGGCGCGGGCCGACCAGGTCAGGCCGGCCCACTCGTACAAGCGGCGAAAGCCCGTCAGGGGGTCACGGGCCAGGTCCTCGTAGCGGGCAAGCATGATCCCCGGGTGCCGGTCGGCCAGGCCGGCGGCGGTGATCCCGGCCGCCCGCCACAGGGCCACGGCCTTGGCGACGCGGTCCTGGGAGCCGACCAGCGGGCGCAACGCCTCCAGGTGGGGCTGGTCCCGCGTCAGCAGCGGCTGTTCGAGCAGCTCGTGGAAGTAGACCGTCCAGCCGAGCCGTTGCCAGCTGCCGACGAACGCCACCGGGTCGCGCGACAGGACAATCACCCGGCAGCCCAGCCGGTCGGCGAACCACCCCGCGGAGAACAGCGCGAACGGGTCGTCCAGCAGCGCCCGGCGCCCGCCCAGCCGCCCCAGCGTGAACGCGGTGCCGTACCGGACCATCCGCGCCAGGTCGTACGGCGACCGGTTGCGGCGCAGCTCCGCCAGGAACCCGTAGCGCAGCGCGACCGTACGGGCGAAGGCGGGCAGCCAGGCCCGCTCGTTGTCGGGGCAGATGTACTGGAAGCGGTGGCCGACCACGGCGTCGAGGACGCCCGGGGAGCGGCCCGGCGGGTGTTCGGGGTTGAGCGGCTCGTTGACGTAGACCAGCTCCCCGCTCGCCGCGAGCATCCTGCCCGTCCAGCTCGTCCCGGTCCTCGGCAGCCCGGTGACCAGCACGGGCGTCACGGCCCCCACCGCCCGTCCAAGCTCCTGGCACGGCCGGACCACGCGTGGTCATGGCGTCCGGGCCGTGTGTGGTCGTGACGAACGGGACGGCCGGAGCGCGCGTGGTCACGGAGTCCGGGGCGCCCGCGCCTTGTGTGGTCGTGACGAACGGGATCGTCGGACCGCGCGTGGTCATGACGGCCGGGACGGCCGGGGCGCGTGGTCACGGAGCCCACCGGGGGTTCAGGGCGGCCAGGCTGTGCGTGCCGAAGGGGCGCAGGCCGTACAGGCGGTGGATGCGCCAGAGCGGCAGCAGGTTCTTGACCACCGTGCCGCCCGCCCAGCCGAGGGCGGCCCCGAGCGAGCCCGTCGAGGGGATCAGCAGCAGGTCCAGCGTGACCGCCGTCGCGACGGCGGCGACCAGGTTGACCAGGCTGGAGCCGGTGTGCCCGGCGGAGGTCAGCACCACGTCGGCCATCCCGCACGCCGTGGCGAGCATCATCGTCGCGGCCAGCACGAACGCCACCGGCGCGCCGCCGGTGTAGCCGTCCCCGAAGACGGCGCCGAGCAGCCAGGGCGCGAGCGCGGCGTACCCCAGCCAGACCGGCCAGGTCAGCAGGACCAGCCAGAGGGTGGCCGATTGGTACAGCTCCCGGGCGCGCGGCAGGTCGCCCTCGGCGAGGGCCCGCACCAGCCCCGGCTGCGTGGCCTGCGCCAGCCCCTGACCGGCCAGCTGGCCCACGATCTTGAAACGGGTGGCGGCGGTGTAGACGGCCGCCTCGGCGGGCCCGGCGAGCACCGCCACGATCACGACGTCCAGCCGCTGGAACACCGCCTGGATCCCGGACGCGAGCGACCGGGGCCAGGTGTGGCGCCACAGGTCGCGCGCGGTGCCCGGCGCGCGGGGGGACCGGGGCAGCCGCCGGCGCAGCCAGACCGAGGCCAGCAGCAGCACCGGCAGGTACGGCAGCGCCCACGCCGTGGCGAGCAGCGGCACGGAGTCGCGGCCCGTGAGCACCACCACCCCGACCAGGAGCAGCTGCGCCACCGGCTGCAGCACCCCGTCCAGCAGCACGGTCGGCCGCATCGAGCCGAACCCGCGGGTCGCGCTCACCACGACGCCCGAGCACGCCACCGCGGGCAGGGCCACCGCCAGCACCCGCAGCACCAGGTCGGAGGTGGTGAGGACGACCGCCGCACCGGTCGCCAGCGAGAGCGCGGCGACCGGGACGAGCGCGGCGCGGACGTAGCCGGAGGTGCCGGAGGTGTGGCGGTGGCCGGGGGAGCGGGACCTGGCGATGAAGTAGACCAGCCCGTTCCCGGCGTCCAGCCGCAGGACCGTGGCGACCGCGAGGCACAGGGCGGTCCCCGAGAAGAAGAGACCGGCCGTCTCCTGCCCCACCCCCCTGGTGACGACCACGACCGTCAGGAACTGCGCGGCGGCTCCCGCTCCCGCGCCCGCCAGCCCCGCCACCCCGCCTCGCGCGAGCCCGGTCAGGCCCGTCAGGCGGGCGGGGTTCAGCGACGCCACGACGGCTCCGCGCCCAGCCACGGGGTCAGCAGGGTGTCCTGCTCCGCGAAGTAGGCCGTCAGCTCGCGGCGGAGCTTGCGGGACATGGGACCCGGCCTGGCCCGGGTGTTGTGCCGCTCGAACACCGGGTCGCCGAGGTGCGGCAGCCCGAGGAACGCCAGCACGCGGTCGTAGACGAGCTCGGGCTCGGCGAAGAACCGGCCGCTGTCGAGGACGAGCAGCCGGTCGCGGCCGACCAGCGGTTCGAGCCGGGCGAGCTGTTCGGCGTAACGGCCCCGGGCGAGGTAGGCGTGGTGGCGGTGGGCCGTGCTCGTCGCGTGCGGCGAGGCGATCAGGGCCTCCTCCGCCCCGGCCAGCCGCTCCTCCTCCAGCCGTACGGCCCTGGCGAAGGACCGCTCCGTCTCGAAGCCCCTGGCCAGCTCGTGGGCGTGCGCGGAGAAGGCCCGCTCCACGGGGTCGCGGACCAGCACGATCAGCTTGGCGCCCGGCAGGTCGCGGGCGATCCTGGGACCGGCCAGCGGGTGGAACAGGTAGTAGGGCGACGACTCGAACGCCTGGGGGCGGCTGCCGTACCTGCGGGCGAGCCGGGAGGCCGACATCCGCAGCGGGAAGTGCGATCGGTACCAGGACAGGCCCCGGTCGTACGCCGTGTCGAAGTAGTGCACGCCCTTGCGCAGGACGGGTTTCATGACGAGCGGGTGCTGGGACAGGACGCGGTACAGAGAGGTGGTGCCGCAGCGCTGCGCCCCGACGACGAGGAAGGAGGGCAGCACCCGGCTTCCCGAGGTGAGGCGGCCTATCGCCCCCGACGCCGCGTGGGCCGAACGCTTCAGCGCGGGATTCACAACCTTCACAACAGGGTCTCCTGGGAGTCGGCGAGGGGGGTGAGCCAGAGCTCCGGCGGGCCGAGGGGCGCGTGGCCGTCGGCCGCGTGGCGGCCGGCGAGGGCGATCAGGTAGTGGAGCGCGGTCAGCCGGGCCTCGGCGGCCGACAGCCCGAACGGGGCCAGGATCCGCAGCGACCGCGCCACGCAGGCCCTGGCCGCGGTGGCCGGGTCGTCACGCCGCAGGGCTCGCTGGAAGAAGTGGTGGACGGCGTCGAGGCCCAGCGGGACCCCGGTGCCGAACCGCTCCCAGTCCCAGACCAGCAGCCGCCCGTCGGGACCGCGCGAGATGTTCCACGGCGTCAGGTCCCCGTGCCAGGAGAACCCCTGCCCCTCGGTGCCCCGGGCCGCGTCCCCGGGGACGCGGGCGATCTCGGCGATCGCGTCGGTGAGGACGTCGGCGGGTATCCGTCCCCGTCGTACCGGAAGCGGGGTCAGCGCCAGCACGGACAGGCCGCGCCAGGATCCGTGGTGCAGCACGGCGGGCGGGACGACGGTCTTCAGCGGCACACCGGCGAGCAGGGCGAGCGTCCGCGCCTCGTGGGCGACGAGCTCCCGGGTCAGGTCGGTGTCGCCGATCTTCACGAAGGCGATCGGCCCGTCGGCGGCGCGCGCCTCCAGGATCGGCTTGCGGTTGGCCCGCCGGGCCGGCCGCACGCGCAGCGTGACGCGGACGGGGGTGCCGAACACCTCGCTCAGGTGGCTCTCGATGCCGTCCCGGCCCGACGGCACGGTGACCCGCCTGCCGGGGTGCCACCACGCGCGGGGGACCAGCCTGCGGGGGAGCAGGCGGTGCGGGAGCAGGGTGTACGGGCTCGGGTCGCCGGGACCGGGGAAGAGCAGGTCGAGGGTCTGGTCCAGGTAGCGCAGGCGGGCGCGGGCGTCGTTCATGCGGCCGTGCTCGCCATCGAGTTCCTCCAGAGCAGCGCGAACGAGACGAGGTACAGGCTGAGCGGGGTGACCAGTCCGTCGTAGACGAACATGTAGAGGAGGGTGAGGATCATCACGAGGACCCCGGCTAGGCCGATCGGGCTCCGGTCACGCCAGTGGCGGCGGACGGCCCCCGCGAAGAACGCCACGTAGAGGGCGGCCCCGGTGAACCCCTGCGTGATCATCAGGTGCCAGAGCTGGCCGTCCCCGCCCAGCGGCGGGTGGCCGCAGGTGGGGCACCACCCGCTCTTGCCGGTGGTGATCGTCCGGTGGTTGCCCGTGGCGTTGCGGGTGTTGCCGTACCCGACGAGCGGCGCGGTGCCCGCGGCGGCGAGGGTCGCCGAGACGGTGAAGGCGCGGATGTCGTTGCTGTGCGGGCTGTCGAGCCGCTGGGTCACCATCGCCTGCAGCGGGCTGAGGGCGAACACCAGCGCCCCCGCGGTCAGGGCCGCGCAGGTCGCGACGCGGGCGCGCGTGCCCAGGCGCAGCAGGACGTACGCGGCGGCGACCCCGAGCCCGATCCACAGGCCCCGGTTGAGCGAGTAGACGACGGGGATCGCGGCCAGCGCGACCAGCGGGACCACCGCGAGGCGCCTGCGCGGCCCGCCGTACACCCACCAGCCGACCACGAACCAGACGAGCAGCACCGAGAGGTTGCCGCCCCAGGCGTTCGCCCACTCGAACGGCGCCTCGGGGCGAGGCGAGGCGTGGCCGAGGACCCGCTGCACCTGGGCGGCGGTGGGGTGGATCAGGTTGTGGACGAAGGAGTTGCCGCTGATCCAGCCGGGGAGGACCATCTCGACCGGCGAGGTGAACTCGGCGCGCGGCGCGAACACGCCCAGCAGGCCGCCCGCGACGGTCGTGAGGAACAGCGCGCCGAGCATCCGCACCAGGGTGAGCTGCGGCAGCTCCTCCCGCGTCAGGTTGCCCAGATAGAGAACCATGATCAACAGTGCGACGTAGAGGCACAGGCGCATCAGGTAGCCGATCAGCCGTCCGGCGCCGAACTCGCCGTAGGTGCCGGGCGGCATCTCGCCGAGCATGAGCGCGCTGATCAGGTAACCGGCGAGGAGCAGCAGCCAGAGCCCGAAGCCGCGCGGCGCCCTGATCGGCCGTCTCCGCCACAGGACCAGCGCCATCGCCGGAGCCACCACGATCACCGACAGGCCCCCGAAACCGAGCGCCCACCAGACCGGGTATCCCACCAGGAGCGCGGCGATCGGCCAGACGGCCGGGCGCGGACCCCTCACGACCTGCGCCCCCTCCGCCCGGCCGCCGCCTGCCCGGCCGATGGAACGTTCCCGTACGCGCCGGGCGCGGGCAGTGCCTCCGGTGGCCCGGCTGACCTTTCGGGCCTGACGACTCCGTGCGCCCCGCGCGCTCTGTCGCCACCCGCGCCGTTCGTCCCGCTTGCTCCGCTCATCCCGTTCATCCCGTGCGCTCCCGGCCGGGCGGGCGCCTCCGGGCCCTCGCCGCTCGACCCGGGGACGACCGGGCGGCTCCCAGGGCGGCTCCCGGGGTCGCTCCCAGGGCCGCTCACCGGGCCGCTCGCCAGGCCGGCGAGTGGCCGCCCGGCTCTCCTCGGGAGGCCCTCGGGGTCTCGCGCCCCGCCGGACCGCGGCACGGGCGAGACCCCCGGAGCCTGTGGGACGTGGGTGACCTGTGAGACGTGGTGGGAGGCGTGCGGAGCCCGCGGCCCCCGCGCCGAGGGAGCGGAGGAACCCCCCGGGGACGACGGGGACGACGGAGACGACGGGGCCTCGTCGCCGACGACGAACGCGCCGACCACGGGAACCCCGCGTTCGTTCAGGGCCCGTACGGCGTCCTTCACCTCGCGGGAGGAGGTGCCGGGGACGGCGACCACGAGCACCGCGCCCGCCGGCCCGGGTGCCTCCCCGGCGTTGAGGACACCGTTGACGACGCCGTTGACGGTGTCGAGGCCGGTCAGGCGCCTGACGTCGGCGGTGGTCCGCAGGGTGGTGTCGAGGCGGTCGCGGAGCCAGGCGGCCCCGACCCCGCAGAGCAGCCCCGCCATGAGACCGCTGCCCAGGTAGAGGGGCGGGCGGGGGGCGGTGGGCCCGGCGGGTGCCACCGCCTGGCTGATCACGGAGCCGGGGGTGACGGCGACGGTCTTGATGGCGTCGTACCTGGAGGTGAGGCTGTGGACCTGGCGGGCGAGGACGTTCTGCCGCTGGAGGGCGAGGGCCCGCTCGGTGGTCCCCCTGGCGAGGCCGGGAAGCTCGGTGGCGACCTTGGTGAGACCCGCGTTGGCCTGCCGCAGCTTGAGCAGCACGACCTTGAGCTGGGCGGTGAGCAGCTGGGTGGCGGACTCGCGGCGCTGTGCCAGGTAGGCGAGGGCGTAGGCGCTCGCGCCCGAGGCCGCGGCCTTCGGGTCGGCGGCGGCGCAGGAGATCTCCAGGACGGAGGTGTTGGGCGGCACCGAGACCTGCGCGGGGCAGGAGAGGCCGCCGAACAGCCCGCGGGCCTTCGCCGCGACCACCGCGGAGCGGGCCACCTGGGCCTCGGTGTCGAGGTTGAGGGGCTCGCGCTGGCGGCCGGTGACCTGGTTGGTCTGCTCCTGCGAGCCGGTGGCGGTCACCAGGACCTGCCCGGAGGCGGTGTAGGAGGCCGGGGTGAGCCACAGCAGGGTGAGGCCGCACCCGGCTCCGGCGAGGAAGAGGGAGAGGACGATCGGCCACCGGCGGCGGAGAAGCGACGCGTAGTCCGCCAGGTCCTCGCCTTCGCGGCGGACGGGAGCGTCCGGTGACGGGCTCATGTGTCGCGGGTGCCTCTCCGGCGAACAGACGCTGGGAACCCTTGGAACTATAGGTCGGGTTCCCATTTCCCCGAACCGATACACAAGATTTTCTTTGCGTCGGCCCCGCCAATCACAGGGGAATAACAACCGTTTATCCGATATTTCCTGTCGTTCGCTCCGGGGCTACGGCACGGACCGGCAAAATCCGGGACGAGGCACGTCCGGGCGATGGGAAGGTGTTCCCCCGTGATGGTCGAGGACCGTCCACGAATGCGTACGCGCGACAGTTGTGAGGAACCGGTGCATCGGAAAAATGACGCTATAGACGTAATTCCGCGTGTGGTCAGAATCGCCGGTTCCGGCCTCGTCCTGGCGATAGGGCTGGGCACCCTCGTGCTGGTGATCGTGGGGCTGACCGGGGGCGGCCGGACCTCGAACGCCGCGGGCGCGGGGAGAACCCCGGAGGCGCCGGGCGTCACGAACGCGCCGGACCCGTCGGCCGGGCCGTCCCGGGCGGCCTGCGAGGTCGACGCCAGGCTCGTCCCCTCCTGCGGAGCCTGGTGGGGCATCGCGCCGGAGATCTTCACGGGGAGGCCCCCCGGGCGGGCCCTGGAGAGGGCGGAGAGGCGCATGGGCCGGCGGGCCGACGTCATGCACGTCTACCACCGGGGCGACGAGCTCTTCCCGACCCCCGCGGAGCGCGCCGTCGCCCGCGACCCGGACGGCCGCAGGCTCCTGCTGGTCAACTGGAAGCCGTCCCTCGACCACACCTGGGCGCAGATCGCCCGCGGGGCGCTGGACGCGCGGATCGACCGGCTGGCCGCCCACATCGCGAGCACCTTCCCCGAGAGGTTCTTCCTCACCGTCCACCACGAGCCGGAGAACGACGTGCGGGAGGCCCGGGGCAGGGGGATGACGGCGGCCGACTACGCCGCCATGTTCCGGCACGTGGTGACGCGCCTGCGGCAGGGGGGCGTGACCAACGCGGTCACGGTGATGACCTACATGGGCGCGCCCAACTGGGCGTCCGAGCCGTGGTTCGAGAAGCTCTATCCCGGTGACGACGTGGTCGACTGGGTGGCGATGGACCCCTACGTCGACCACCGGGTCCACAGCTTCGACGACCTGGTCAACAAGACCCGCCCCGAGTTCCCCCGGTGGTCCGGGTTCTACCGGTGGATGCGGGACCGCTTCCCGGACAAACCCATCATGCTCGCCGAGTGGGGCGTCTTCGAGCGGCACGACAGACCCGGGTTCAAGGAGTCGTTCTTCGCCTCGGTACGCCGGGAGATCGGCGAATACCCGCAGATCAAGGCCCTGATCTACTTCGACTCGCCTCGTGCCCCCCGGGGCGACACCCGGTTCGACACCACGCCCGGCGGCCGGAGGGCCTTCGGCGAGCTCGCCCGTGACGCGCGCCTCAAGGCCGCCGTCCCCGCCGGCTGACCCCGCCGCACCACCGGCCGCCACCGCACCACCGGCCGCCACCGCACCACCGGCCGCCACCGCACCACCGGCCGCCACCGCACCACCGGCCGCGACCGCACGACCACGGCCGCGACCGCACGACCACGGCCACGGCCGCGACCGGCGAGACCGCGACCGCGCCCGTCGGACTCCACCGCCCCCACCGCGGGCGCGGAGTCCGGACCGTCGGACCCGGATCCGCAGATCAGTGGATCAGTGGATCAGTGGATCAGCGGATCCAGCCGCCCTGGATCAGCGGGTCGAGCACCTGGTGCACCGCCCGGTCCACGCTGATGCCGGTGGTGTCGATCTCCAGGTCGGCGTCGTCCGGCTCCTCGTACGGGTCGGAAATGCCGGTGAACTCGGGGATGAGCCCCGCGCGGGCCTTGGCGTAGAGGCCCTTGCGGTCGCGGCGTTCGCACTCCTCCAGGGGGGTGGACACGTGGACCAGCAGGAAGTCGGCGCCGACGGCCTCGACCATCTCCCGTACCTCCTCGCGGGTGGCGGCGTAGGGCGCGATGGGCGCGCAGATCGCGAGGCCGCCGTGCCGGGCGGCCTCGGCGGCGACGAAGCCGATGCGGCGGATGTTGAGGTCGCGGTCCTCCTTGGAGAAGGTCAGCCCGGCCGACAGCAGGTGGCGGACCACGTCGCCGTCGAGGTAGGTCACCGTGCGGCTGCCGCGCTCCAGCAGCGCGTCGCGCAGCCCCCGGGCGACGGTCGACTTGCCGGAGCCGGACAGGCCGGTGAAGAAGACCACCAGCCCCCGCCGGTGCGGGGGGCCGGGGAGCGTCACGGGCTCGGGGCCCGCCAGGTGCTCGGTCGCGCCGTAGGCCTCGGCCACGCGCTCGCGCAGCTCCAGGTCGATGGCGGGCTCCCTGGACGCCAGCGGCACCACCGCCACGAGCGTGTCATCGGGCAGCCCGTCGCGGGCCTTGAGCGCGGCGCGGACCACCGCGGGGCCGCCCTCGCCGTACGCCAGGGGGAGCAGCAGGATCGACGCCTCCAGCTCCTGGGCGGTCGCGACGATCTCGCCGAGGTCGCCCAGGGGGCCGCGCATGGTGACGGCGAGGACCGACTCCCGCCCGTCCAGCTTCTCGCGTACCAGCGCCGGGGTGAGGCGGAGCCGGGCGAACGGCCCGTGCTCGGGGGCGTCCAGGGGCTCGACGGGACCGGCGGCGAAGCCGTTCTCGCGCCCGGTGACGGTGAGCACGGCCAGCGCCGCGCCCTCGGGGTCGCGCAGGGTGATCCGGTCGCCGGGGGAGGCCGGGTGGTCGTCGGGCAGGGTGAGGGTGACCGGCGCGGGCCACGGCGTGCCGTCGGCGAGCGTGCCGCGCTCGTCGACGGCGTGGGCGTCCGCCGAGCTCAGGAAGCCCGTCAGCGGTCTGAAGGCGCCGGAGAGCAGCAGCTCGAGGTCGGCCAGCTCGCGGGCGTCGGGGGTCCACTCGAAGGGCGCCGTCATCTGCTCCACCATCGTGATCGTCGGACGTTCGTGTCTCGCCCGCTCGCGATGGGCCCCTGTCCGGCGAGCCTGGGATCCACCGGTCCGGTGAATCCCGGGTGCCCCGGCCGGTGGATCTCAGATCAACCGGGCGAAGTGGCTCTGGGGCTTGCGGATCACCATGGTTATCTCGTCGTGAGACGCGGGCCGGCTTCCCCTGGAGAGGGCCTCCACCACCGAGCAGGCGGCGCGGGCAAGCTTACCGAGAGGTCCGCGGAGCGCGGACCCGCTGCTGGCGGAGACGTCCTCGGTCACCATCAGCCCGCGCACCAGGCAGAAGGAGTGCATCCCCTCGCGCGAGGCGATCTGCTCGTAGACGGCCGGCAGCGGGCCCACGGTCCCCGCGGGGGCGAACCTGCGCCACACCGCCCGCCGCAGCCGCGCCGGCGCCAGCCGGTCGCACGCTCCGTAGGCCGAGTCCCGGTCGCGCATCCTGACCAGCAGCAGCCCGCCGGGGCGCAGACCGGTCAGCAGCCGGTCGAGCACCAGCTCGGAGTGCTCGATCCGCTCCAGCAGGAACGACACGTAGACGATGTCGAACGCCCGCGGGGGCACCGGCACCGAGCGCAGGTCGCCCAGCGCCCAGGAGTCCAGGTCCTTGCGGGCGGACGTGCTCGTGCGCAACACGGGCAGGTCCTCGTCGATCCCGATGACCCTCGACTCCGTCTGCGCAAGATCGAGCGGCTCGGGCCATCCGCATCCGGCGATCAGGATGTCGAGCCGCCGGCCGAGCTGGCCGCTCCACTGCTCCCTGATCCGCTGACTCAACAGATCGTCGCGAGCGACGACCGACCTCACCTCTGACATGTAACCGAGAGTAGTCAACTCAGCACGATTCGTCGCGCATTTACCACTCTTTGCGAGAGCGGGCGGCCGGGCAAGTAGCCTTGAACAGGTACCCCCCGTGTCTTCCCGGCCCGGGGCTGTCGTGTTGCCGTCGTGGGGCTGTGGGCGAATCTGATGAGTCTTTCCGGACTTCTGGACCTTGTCGCCGGGGAGCCTGAGCTGGCTTCCCTTCTTCAGGACGTGCGCGGGGGCGACTCGTCCGACGTGTCGCTGGTCGCGCCGCCGGCGCTGCGCCCCTTCGCGGTGGCCGCGCTGGCCAGGGAGGGGGCCAAGGGGGCGGCCAGGACCGTCCTCGCGGTGACCGCCACCGGGCGCGAGGCCGAGGATCTCGCCTCGGCCCTCACCAGCCTCCTGGACGAGAGCGTCGTCGCGGTCTTCCCCGCCTGGGAGACGCTCCCGCACGAGCGCCTGTCGCCGCGCAGCGACACCGTGGGGCAGCGCCTGGCGGTGCTGCGCAGGCTGGCGCACCCGGTCGAGGGCGACCACTCGGCGGGCCCGCTGCACGTGGTCGTCGCGCCGATCAGGGCGCTGCTCCAGCCGATCGTACGAGGACTGGGCGACCTGAGCCCCGTGCGGCTGCGCGCCGGGGACGACGCCGATCTCGACACGGTCGTCCACAGCCTCGTGGAGAACGGCTACCACCGGGTCGACATGGTGGAGAAGCGCGGCGAGGTCGCGGTCAGGGGCGGCCTGCTCGACGTCTTCCCGCCCACGGAGGAGCACCCGCTCCGGCTGGAGTTCTGGGGCGACACCGTCGAGGAGATCCGCTGGTTCAAGGTCGCCGACCAGCGTTCGCTGGAGGTGGCCGAGGACGGGCTGTTCGCCGCCCCCTGCCGGGAGCTGCTGCTCACCGCCGACGTCAGGGAGCGGGCGAGGCAGCTCGCCGAGGCGCACCCCTCGCTGGCCGAGATCCTGGAGCAGCTGGCCGAGGGCGTGCCGATGGAGGGCATGGAGGCGTTCGCGCCGGTGCTCGCCGGGGAGATGGACCTGCTCATCGACCACCTGCCGGGGCAGGCCGCGATCTTCGTGTGCGACCCGGAGCGCATCCGGGGGCGCGCCGACGAGCTGGTGCGGACCAGCCAGGAGTTCCTGGAGGCCTCCTGGATCAACGCGGCGTCCGGGGGCGAGGCGCCGATCGACCTGGGCGCGGCGGCGTTCCGCGACCTGGAGGAGGTCCGCGACCACGCGCGGCGGCTCGGCCAGCCCTGGTGGTCGCTCGCGCCGTTCGGCGCCGGCACCGATGACACCGCCCCGGGCGGCGGGCAGGCGCTGGGGGCGCGCGAGGTGGAGTCCTACCGGGGCGACACCCAGCGGGCCCTGTCCGACATCAAGGGCTGGCTCGACTCCGACCGGGTCGTCGTCCTGCTGAGCGAGGGCCACGGCCCCGCCGAGCGCATGGTCGAGCTGCTCAAGGGCGTCGACCTGCCCGCGCGCCTGGAGCCGGGCCTCGACACCGTGCCCGACAGGAAGGTCGTCCACGTCACCACGGGCCTGGTCGAGCACGGGTTCGTGACCCCGGCGCTGGCCGTGCTGACCCACCTCGACCTGGTCGGCCAGAAGGCGTCGACCAAGGACATGCGGCGGCTGCCCTCCCGGCGCCGCAACATGGTCGACCCGCTCCAGCTCAAGGTCGGCGACCACGTCGTGCACGAGCAGCACGGCGTGGGCCGCTACGTCGAGATGGTGCAGCGGACCGTGCAGGGCGCCACCCGCGAGTACCTGGTGATCGAGTACGCCAAGGGCGACCGCCTCTACGTGCCGACCGACCAGCTCGACGAGGTCACCCGCTACGTCGGCGGCGAGTCGCCCACCCTCAACCGGATGGGCGGCGCCGACTGGGCCAAGGCCAAGACCAAGGCCAAGAAGGCGGTCAAGGAGATCGCCGGGGAGCTGATCCGCCTGTACTCCGCCAGGATGGCCTCGCCCGGACACGCCTTCGCGCCCGACAGCCCCTGGCAGCGGGAGATGGAGGACGCCTTCCCGTACGCCGAGACGGGCGACCAGCTGGAGGCCATCGACGAGGTCAAGCGCGACATGGAGCGCCCGATCCCGATGGACCGGCTGATCTGCGGCGACGTGGGCTACGGCAAGACGGAGATCGCGGTCCGGGCGGCGTTCAAGGCGGTGCAGGACGGCAAGCAGGTGGCCGTCCTGGTGCCGACCACGCTGCTGGTGCAGCAGCACATGTCGACCTTCGCCGAGCGGTTCTCCGGGTTCCCGCTGAACGTGCGGCCGCTGTCGCGGTTCCAGAGCGACGGCGAGGTCAAGGCGACCATGGAGGGCCTGCGGGAGGGCTCGGTCGACATCGTGATCGGCACGCACCGGCTGTTCTCGCCGGAGGTCAGGTTCAAGCAGCTCGGCCTGATCATCATCGACGAGGAGCAGCGGTTCGGCGTCGAGCACAAGGAGGCGATGAAGCACCTGCGCACCCAGGTCGACGTGCTGGCCATGTCGGCCACCCCGATCCCCCGGACGCTGGAGATGGGCCTCACCGGCATCAGGGAGATGTCCACGATCCTCACCCCGCCGGAGGAGCGGCACCCGATCCTCACCTTCGTCGGCCCGTACGACGAGAAGCAGATCGGCGCCGCGATCCGGCGCGAGCTGATGCGCGACGGCCAGGTCTTCTTCGTCCACAACCGGGTGGCCAGCATCAACAAGGTCTCGGCGATGCTGCGCGAGCTCGTGCCCGAGGCGCGGATCGCCGTCGCGCACGGCCAGATGCAGGAGCACCAGCTGGAGAGGATCATGGTGGGCTTCTGGGAGCGCGACTTCGACGTGCTCGTCTGCACCACGATCGTCGAGTCAGGGCTGGACGTGCCCAACGCCAACACCCTGATCGTCGACCGGGCCGACAACTACGGCCTGTCGCAGCTCCACCAGCTGCGCGGCCGGGTCGGCCGGGGCCGCGAGCGCGGCTACGCCTACTTCCTGTACCCGCCGGAGAAGCCGCTCACCGAGACCGCCCACGAGCGCCTCGCCACCATCTCCCAGCACACCGAGATGGGCGCGGGCATGTACGTCGCGATGAAGGACCTGGAGATCCGCGGCGCGGGCAACATCCTGGGCGCCGAGCAGTCGGGCTTCATCGCGGGCGTCGGCTTCGACCTGTACGTCCGCATGATGGCCGAGGCCGTGCAGGAGCAGAAGGCCAAGCTGGCGGGCACCTACCAGGAGGACGAGCGGCCCGACGTCAAGGTCGAGCTGCCGATCAACGCCCACATCCCGCACGACTACGTCACCTCCGAGCGGCTGCGGCTGGAGGCGTACAAGCGGATCGCCGCGATCGGCTCCGACTCCGACATCGGCGCGGTGCGCGACGAGCTCGTCGACCGCTACGGACGGCCGCCCCAGCAGGTGGAGAACCTGCTGGAGGTCGCCCGCTTCCGGGTCCGCGCCCGCCGGGCCGGGCTCACCGACGTCACCCTGCAGGGGCAGAACATCAAGTTCGCGCCGGTGGACCTGAAGGACTCCCAGCAGGTCAGGTTGCAAAGGCTCTACCCGAAGGCGCTGCTGAAGCAGGCGGCCGGTACGTTGCTGGTGCCGGTGCCCAAGACCAGGCCCCTCGGCGGCCAGCCGCTGCGCGACCTGGATCTGCTCAAGTGGTGCGGTGATCTCGTCGAGGCGATGTTCCTCGAAACGGTGCGGGTAGAGTAAGCGGCGTTTGTCGTGAAGGGAACGCATGTGAAGTCGACTCGAATCCGCGTCATCCTGGCGGTCGCCGCCGCCGGTGTCGCGCTGACCGCCTGCACTCCGAACCAGGCCGGCGCCGCCGCCGTCGTGGGCGGGGAGCGCATCAGCTCCGGTGAGCTGGACAGGAACGTGCGCGAGTACGAGGCGGCGCTGGCCAAGGCCAGGGTCACCCCCTCTGACCTCAAGTTCCAGGACAGCGTCCCGCAGCTCGTGCTCTTCCAGCTGGCCAACGCGAAGCAGTTCACCAAGGTCGCGGAGAGCAAGGGCATGACGATCACCGAGGGCGAGATCGACCAGCTGGTCGCGGGCCAGGGCGGCCAGCAGAAGCTGGAGCAGCAGATGCTCCAGAACGCGGTGGCCCCCTCGCAGATGCGTCCCTTCATCCGGGCGCAGCTGCTGTTCAGCAAGCTCATCGCCAAGTACGGCGGCGGCACGGACGAGGCGGCCATCCAGCGCGGCCAGGAGCAGGCGATCAAGGACCTGCAGGCCATGCCGATCACCTGGAACCCCCGGTACGGCACGCCGAACACGCAGCGGAGCGAGCAGCAGCCGAGCGTCTTCGTCGACGCCGGCCGGTTCGGCGCCCCCGCCGCCCCCGGTCCCGCCGACGCGCCGCCCGCGCCGCCGCAGCAGTAGCCTCCGGGCATGCCGCTGATCGTCGTCACCACCTCGCCCCGGGTCGCCCCGGGGCTGCTCAGCCGCCACGCGTGGCGGGTCCTGGAGGAGGGCCCGGTGCGCACCGGGTCCGCTGACCACCCGCACCTGCCCTACCTGGCGGAGGCCGGGGTCGAGGTCGAGGTGGTCGTCCCCGACCCGGCCGCGCTGGTCCGCGAGGCCGGGGCGGCGACCGTCGTGTGGCTGGAGGCCGACGAGGCGCTGATGCGCTCCATCGGCTACGCCGCCGTGGCGCTCGACGACCCGCCGGTGATCGAGGTCGTGCCGGGCTCGTACGACCTGCCGGGCGCGCGGCTGCTCGACCTGGTCTCGGTGATGGACCGCCTCCGGGTCGAGTGCCCGTGGGACGCCCGCCAGACCCACGAGTCCCTCGCCCCGTACCTCATCGAGGAGGCCTACGAGGTGCTGGAGACCATCGAGGAGGGCGACCACGCCGCGCTGCGCGAGGAGCTGGGCGACCTGCTCCTGCAGGTGGCCTTCCACGCGCGGGTCGCCGCCGAGAGGCCCGACGACGGGTTCGACGTCGACGACGTGGCCGAGGGGATCGTCGCCAAGCTCGTCCGCCGCCACCCGCACGTCTTCGCCGACACCCGGGTGGAGGGCGCGGGCGAGGTCAGCGCCAACTGGGAGACGATCAAGGCCGCCGAGCGGGCGGCCAAGAACGGCGGCGACCCGGGCTCGGCCGTCGACGGCGTCCCGATGGGCCAGCCCGCCCTCTCCCTCGCCGCCCAGCTCCTGCGCCGCGCCGAGCGCGCCGGAGCCCCCGCCGCCCTCCCCGAGGGCGTTCCCGCCGACGGCCTGGGGGCGCGGCTC
This sequence comes from Streptosporangium sp. NPDC002524, assembly GCF_040295985.1. Taxonomy (NCBI): domain Bacteria; kingdom Bacillati; phylum Actinomycetota; class Actinomycetes; order Streptosporangiales; family Streptosporangiaceae; genus Streptosporangium; species Streptosporangium sp. NPDC002524. The sequence goes on from NZ_JBEOWK010000008.1 coordinate 438,658, forward strand.
TTCGAGCTCGTACGGCAGGCGGGGGAGGCCGGGCTCGACCCGGAGGCCGAGCTGCGCGCGGTGGCCCGCGCCTACCGCGACCAGGTCCGCGCCCAGCCGCTCTGAGACGGCTCCGGGGGCGCTTGAGGTCGCTCCAGGAGGCGCTTGAGGTCGCTCCGGGAGCGCGCCCGAGGTCGGCTCCGGGGTGCGGCCGAGGTCGGCTTGGGTGGCGCGCCAAGGCCGCGTCGAGGCCGCTCCGGGGCCGGTCGGGGCCAGTGGTCGAGGCTGCTCCAGGGCCGGCCGGAGACGGTGCCGAGGTCGGCTCCGGGGCCGGTCGGAGGTCGGGTGCCCCTCCGATCCGGGCGCCGCTCCGATCCGGGGCGGCGCACGGCCGGATCACCTCCCCCGGCCCCCCCCCCCCCCCCCCCCCGGCCCCCCCCCCCCCCCCCCCCGGCCCCGGGGGGGGGGGGGGGGCGGCGTTTATTTAGAAAGGCGGGAGCGGGGGGCGGGGGCGAGCGGGAGTGG